>WOZP01000061.1 GCA_011620215.1 Rugosibacter sp. | reverse complement strand
AATCACCCGCCTGTACTTAAACTAAATGGCCTCCACGAAAGCCGGGGCGGTTCAGATTCGGATATTTTCAGTATTATCGTGCCGAGTCAAGGAGTCAAAGCAGTAAAGCGGGCAGCCAAAAAAACTCGGCGCTGGTGAGACGCCGAGTTTTATGTGGGGTGCGACTGTGAGTGAGATTATTTAACCGACGGTAGATGAGGGGATCGGTGGATTGGTCTCCGCATCCTCAAATTTCAGTTTAACTTTCTCATTTTCGTCGAGATCAATAATTACTCGGCCACCATGAATCAATCGGCCAAACAACAATTCATCCGCCAAAGCGGAACGGATCGTGTCTTGGATCAGGCGCGCCATGGGACGTGCACCCATCAAGGGGTCAAAGCCTTTTTCACCCAACCATGCACGAAGCGTATCAGTAAAAATAGCCTCGACTTTTTTCTCATGTAACTGCCCTTCCAGCTGCATGAGAAATTTATCAACGACACGCAGAATAATTTGTGCATCCAAGGCACGGAAGGAAATGATGGCATCCAGCCGATTCCGGAATTCTGGCGTAAACATGCGCTTGATATCAACCATTTCATCGCCCTGTGCTTTATTTGTCGTAAAGCCGATGCTGGTTTTTTGTAAGGATTCTGCACCCGCATTGGTGGTCATGACAATGATCACATTGCGGAAGTCCGCCTTGCGGCCGTTGTTGTCAGTTAACGAACCATGATCCATTACTTGTAGCAAGATATTGAAAATTTCAGGGTGGGCTTTTTCTATTTCATCAAGCAAGAGCACTGCATGAGGTTTTTTTGTGATGGCTTCAGTGAGTAAGCCACCTTGATCAAACCCAACATAACCCGGCGGAGCCCCTATGAGGCGACTAACGGCATGACGCTCCATATATTCAGACATGTCAAAGCGGATGAGGTCAATGCCCATGCAGTAAGCCAGTTGCCTGGCCACTTCGGTTTTTCCTACACCCGTAGGGCCAGAGAAAAGAAAACTACCAATGGGTTTTTGCGGGTCGCCCAGTCCGGAGCGGGACATTTTGATGGCTCTAACCAACGCTTCAATTGCCGCATTTTGACCATAAACCATATTCATCAGGTCACGGTCGAGATTCTTTAGTGCTGAGCGATCATCTGAAGAGACATGTTTAGGTGGAATCCGCGCAATTTTGGCCACAATCTCTTCGATTTCAGTTTTGCCAATCAGCTTTTTTTGTTTCGATTTCGGCAAAATACGTTGCGCGGCACCTGCTTCGTCAATCACGTCAATGGCTTTATCGGGTAGATGCCGATCATTAATATATTTAGCTGATAGTTCGGCTGCACTGGAGATGGCAGCAGACGAATACTTAACGCTGTGGTGTTCTTCAAAGCGCGACTTAAGTCCACGTAAAATGGAGACGGTTTCATCAACCGACGGCTCATTGACATCGACTTTCTGGAAGCGTCGGGATAACGCGTGATCTTTCTCGAATACACCGCGATATTCGTTATAAGTCGTTGCACCAATACATTTGAGTGCGCCAGAGGATAGCGCTGGCTTGAGTAAATTGGATGCATCAAGTGTTCCGCCTGAGGCAGCACCAGCACCAATTAAAGTGTGAATTTCATCAATGAATAAAATTGAATTGGGTGTGTCCGCCAATTGTTTTAGCACAGCCTTCAGGCGTTGCTCAAAGTCACCCCGATATTTTGTTC
This sequence comes from Rugosibacter sp., assembly GCA_011620215.1. Taxonomy (GTDB): domain Bacteria; phylum Pseudomonadota; class Gammaproteobacteria; order Burkholderiales; family Rhodocyclaceae; genus Rugosibacter. The sequence goes on along the minus strand of WOZP01000061.1, from coordinate 12,234 downwards.
CTGCCAAAAGGGAGCCCATGTCAAGTGAGTAAACAACAGCATTGGCAAGAATATCCGGCACACGGCCTTCAGTGATGCGACGGGCAAGGCCTTCTGCAATAGCGGTTTTGCCAACCCCTGCTTCGCCAACGAGAAGGGGGTTGTTTTTACGACGTCGGCAAAGTGTTTGGATGACGCGCTCGAGCTCTTTGTCTCGCCCGATCAACGGATCTATCTTGCCAATTAGCGCTTGCTGATTCAGATTTTGTGCAAAGCTCTCAAGCGCCCCTGCTTTTTCTTGTGATTCTGCCTCAGTTTCAGCCGGTTCATCTTTGCTGTGAGGGGGCGGAACCTTAGCGATGCCATGGGATATAAAGTTCACTACATCGAGACGTGAAATATTCTGCCGCTGAAGGAAGTACACTGCGTGTGAATCTTTTTCGCCAAATATCGCAACGAGAACATTGGCACCAGTCACTTCTTTTTTGCCGGATGACTGCACATGCAAAATAGCACGTTGAATAACTCGTTGGAACCCCAGGGTAGGCTGCGTGTCGATTTCATCAGTGCCATTAACCGTAGGCGTATGGTCGCTAATAAAAGCGGTTAGCTCTTTGCGCAACCCATCCATATCAACGGCGCACGCACGCAAGACTTCAGCGGCAGATGGGTTGTCAAGCAGGGCTAACAGCAAATGTTCCACTGTAATGAATTCGTGGCGCTTTTGACGCGCATCCACGAAAGCCATATGCAAGCTAACTTCAAGTTCTTGGGCAATCATCAGTTTTCCTCCATAACGCAGGCCAGCGGGTGTTGGTGTTGCCGTGCAAATGCACTAACCAGTTCAACTTTCGTTGCGGCAATATCCATAGGATAAACGCCGCAAACACCTTTTCCTTCACGATGCACCTTCAACATAACTTGCATTGCTTGTTCTCGTGATAGAGTAAAAAATTTCTCCAAAACCATCACGACGAAATCCATTGGCGTGAAATCATCATTCAGCAGCAATACCTTGTACATCGGCGGTAAGCTTGCTTTACTTTTTTCCGGGGCAAGTGCAGCATCTCCCCCTCTATCAGTTTCTCTGCGGATAACCATAAATATATTCTAATGTTAATTAGGAGGGTTTCAACTCAATAAAAACAATAAAAAGCAGGGTTTATATGGGGGATAAAAAGCGTAATTCAAGGGGTTTTACATGCTAAGGAATGGGACAGGCGGTGAGCTAGGCAAGGTAAAGAATAAATAGTTGTTGACGTGGATAAATTTAGCAGGTAAAACGCACACCGTGTTTAGCTTATGTTTTGTTGAAGTCTTGCAAAGTTCTTTCAGCGCTTTTGAACTTAAGTGTTAAACATGCCCCGGCCGGGGTGCGGTTTCTCTTGTAGCCCGCAGCGGTGGCCGATTTGTTCGTTTTGATTAAGGAATAGTTACATGGCAACTGGTACAGTAAAATGGTTCAACGACGCCAAAGGTTTTGGCTTTATTACCCCTGATGATGGCAGCGAAGACCTTTTCGCTCATTTCTCCGCTATCAATATGGCAGGATTCAAGTCGCTGAAAGAAGGCGACAAAGTGTCTTTCGACGTGGTCCAAGGCCCTAAAGGCAAGCAAGCTTCAAACATTCAGCGCGCTTAATCGCTTAATGTTTTTTTGTTTGAGATGCCGATCGTCTAATAGACAGTCAAAGTATTATCAGAATCGCTATTATTTTTGATCCTGAAAATATAAGTATTTAAAGCCCGTCCCTGATCAGTCAGGGACGGGCTTTTTCTTTCTTCTTTTGGTTACGGTTTTTCAGGCTTACCTTACATGCGGTCTATCATTGCTTGCCCAAAGGCAGAGCACTTTACTTCTGTTGCGCCTTCCATCAGACGAGCAAAGTCATAGGTGACCACTTTATCGCCAATGGCAGCCTCCATTGAGTGAATGATGAGATCTGCAGCCTCTGTCCAGCCCATATGACGCAGCATCATTTCAGCAGACAGAATCAATGAGCCCGGATTGACATAATCTTTTCCGGCGTATTTCGGAGCTGTTCCGTGGGTGGCTTCAAAAACAGCATAATCATTGGAGATGTTCGCGCCTGGCGCAATACCAATACCACCTACTTGTGCAGCTAGGGCGTCAGAGATGTAGTCGCCATTGAGATTGCAACATGCGATGACGTCATACTCGGCTGGGCGAAGCAGAATCTGCTGTAAAAAAGCGTCAGCAATAGCGTCTTTGATTATGATGCCGTTAGACAGCTTGAGCCAGGGACCGCCGTCAATTTCAACACCACCGAATTCTTTTACAGCTAAACCATAGGCCCAGTCACGGAAGCCACCCTCGGTGTATTTCATGATGTTGCCTTTGTGCACAATGGTGACCGATTTACGCTTGTTGTCGATGGCATACTGGATTGCGGCCCGCATCAGACGTTCAGAGCCTTCGCGTGAAACAGGTTTGATGCCGATGCCGGATGTATCAGGAAAACGAATTTTGGTTACACCCATTTCTTCCTGCAGAAATTTGATGACTTTTTTTGCTTGGGCAGATTCTGCTTGCCACTCAATGCCAGCATAAATATCTTCAGTGTTTTCACGGAAAATAACCATGTCTGTCTTGGAGGGGTCTTTAAGCGGCGAGGGAATGCCTTTGAAGTAACGTACGGGGCGTACGCACTGGAAGAGGTCCATTTCTTGCCGCAGAGCGACGTTGAGTGAGCGGATGCCGCCACCGACTGGGGTGGTTAGCGGGCCCTTGATCGATATGGCGTAGTCCTTGCAGGCGGTAATGGTTTCTTCCGGAAGCCATACATCAGGGCCATAGACGCGAGTGGCTTTTTCGCCTGCGTAAACTTCCATCCATGAGATTTTGCGCTTGCCTGCGTAGGCTTTTTGAACTGCGGCATCGACTACTTTTTGCATTACAGGCGTGATATCAACGCCAATCCCATCACCTTCGATAAATGGGATGATGGGATTGTCAGGAATTGTTTGACCTGGGATTATTTTTTGGCCTTGTGTGGGGACTTTAATAAAAGAGGTACTCATGCTGGCTCCAATTGTTTTCCTACGAGGGATGGTATAAACCGCTTAAGGCGATCCTTTGCAATTATCCACTAAAAAGGGGTTCGTCTTCAACGGAAGAAGGTAAGGCATGCCGGACTTCGGCTATTTCGTGATGTTCGCAAAAGTCGGCGCTGGGGATACGGTGATTACACGGCAATATGGTTAGCCGAGAGTGGCTAGCAATGTTTTGTCTAGACGATCATTTCACCGCGCAAGCTGTTTGGGCAAGTTGCAGTGATGCGGACATCAATCAGTTGCCCTAAAAAGCTGTCATCGCCAGCGAAATTAACGACACGATTATTTTCAGTGCGTCCTGCGAGTTCTCGTGCATCTTTGCGAGCGTGCCTCTCTACCAGGATCCGCTGCACACTGCCGACCATTGCCTCGCTTCGCGCCATGCCTTGTAGCGCGAGCTTTTCTTGCAGGCGCTTCAGTCGATTTGCTTTTATATCTGGAGGCGTGAGATCACTCATTCCAGCAGCCGGTGTTCCTGGACGGGCACTGTACAGAAAGGAGAAGCTGTTGTCGAAGTTGAGCTCTTCAACTAGCTGCATTGTCTCCTCAAAGTCATCGTCGGTTTCCCCAGGGAAGCCGACGATGAAATCAGATGAGAGCGACAGGTTAGGGCGCGCAGACTTTAATTTTCGTACCAGTGATTTATATTCCAGTGCGGTGTAACCCCGCTTCATTGCTGACAATATGCGGTCTGACCCCGATTGGACGGGCAAATGCAAGTGCGATACTAGTTTGGGTACGGTATGGTAAACGTCAATCAAGCGTTGTGTGACTTCGCGTGGATGCGACGTTGTGAAGCGAATGCGATGAAGTGCGTCAATTTCAGCGATGGTTTCAATAAGAAATGCCAAGTCGGCCGTATCACCATCATTCATGGGGCCACGGTACGCGTTAACATTTTGTCCTAGCAAAGTGATCTCGCCGACACCTTGAGCGACGAGACTGGAGATTTCCGCTAACACATCGGCAAATGGCCGCGAAATTTCTTCTCCCCGGGTGTAAGGTACGACACAAAAAGTGCAGTATTTCGAGCAGCCTTCCATGATCGAAACCAAAGCAGAAGCGCCATCGGTCTGGGCCGCAGGCAAGCGATCAAATTTTTCAATTTCGGGGAATGAGATGTCAACCTGCGGCATTCCCGTTGCGCGACGTGCAGCAATCATTTGTGGCAAACGGTGCAGTGTTTGTGGCCCAAAGACAAGGTCAACATAGGGGGCGCGCTTGACAATCGTCTCGCCTTCTTGGCTAGCGACGCAGCCACCCACGCCAATAATGAGATGTGGGTTGAGCCTTTTCAGATGCTGGATGCGGCCTAGATCGTGAAATACTTTCTCTTGCGCTCTCTCGCGCACTGAGCATGTATTAAAAAGCAAAATATCGGCGTCTTCAGGCGTGTCCGTTCGAATGGAGCCTTCTGTCCCCGCAAGAACATCGGCTATTTTGTCGGAATCATATTCATTCATCTGACAGCCGAAGGTGCGTATGAACACTTTTTTGATCATTGCTTAAGGGCCAAATAAAAAGATTGTGAATTATAGGGCAGCGATCACTGGACTCCTTTGCTAAAATTGTGCCCATGAAAAATGCAGTTATTCTTCTTTCCGGTGGTTTGGATTCGGCAACAGTGCTGGCTTTGGCCAGGCAGCAAGGTTTTGCATGCCATTGTTTATCGCTCGACTATGGGCAACGCAGCAAATCTGAGTTGCTTGCTGCGGGACGTGTGGCAAAGGCTTTTGGTGCCGTAGCACATCGAGTGCTCAAACTGGATTTGGGGCAGCTGGGTGGCTCGGCGTTGACTGACGCTTCGATTGCTGTGCCTACCGCTGGCGTGCAGCCTGGTGTGCCCATTACGTATGTGCCAGCGCGTAACACCATCATGCTTTCGCTTGCACTGGCATGGGCCGAGATTTTAGTTTCTCGAGATATATTCGTTGGGGTTAATGCGATTGATTACTCTGGTTATCCTGATTGTCGTCCCGAGTTCATTCGCGCATTTGAAGCCTTAGCAAATTTGGCGACCAAAGCGGCGATAGAGGGGGCCGTGCTCACGGTTCATGCACCACTGATTTCTATGAGTAAAGCGCAAATTATTACTAAAGGCATGCAGTTGGGGGTCGATTACGGACTAACCGTATCGTGTTACCAGGCCGATGAAGACGGCGGCGCATGCGGTGTGTGTGATGCCTGTCGGCTAAGAAAAGAAGGCTTCTCTTCCGCTCATCTGACCGATCCTACACGGTATTCCGAAAATAAACCTTGAGTGCCCGGCATTGTGCCGGCTAGCGATTGAGCGGGAAGCATCTGCGCGATCTGTACTTTAGATAAAACTCGTTTGACACTTCCCCTGCGGATTGATTAGAATACGCGGCTGTCCGTAAAGCGCTTGTTGTTTAGTTGGGTTAGCCCATTGAGTGCTCGCTGGCTTATTAATGCAAGTAAAGAGCAAGTAAGGGAAAAGAATGAAAACATTTTCTGCCAAACCGCATGAGGTGCAGCATGACTGGTTCGTCGTTGATGCGGCGGATAAAGTGCTTGGCCGCTTAGCTGCGGAAATCGCACGCCGCTTGCGTGGCAAGCACAAGGCAATTTATACCCCTCACGTTGATACGGGTGATTACATCATTGTCGTCAATGTTGAGAAGCTTCGCGTGACGGGTAATAAGGCGCAGGATAAAAAGTATTTTCGGCATACCGGGTATCCGGGCGGAATTTATGAGACAAACTTCAACAAGCTGCAACAGCGTTTTCCTGACCGTGTGCTTGAGAAAGCGGTCAAGGGAATGCTACCCAAAGGCCCGCTGGGCTATGCTATGCTGAAAAAAATGAAATGTTATGCAGGGGCAGAGCATCCGCATACCGCGCAACAACCTAAGTCGCTTGATATTATTTAAGCTCTGGAAAATCAAGGAGTCCCTATGGCAGTTACTCAATATTATGGTACTGGTCGTCGAAAGACAGCTATTGCGCGCGTTTTCCTCCGTGCTGGAAGTGGTAAGTTTGTCGTAAATGACAAACCAGTCGATGTGTTTTTTTCGCGTGAAACCGGCCGCATGGTTGTTCGCCAGCCACTCGAGCTGACACAGCATGCGACAACTTTCGACATTCTAGTGAATGTCACCGGTGGTGGTGAGTCTGGTCAAGCAGGTGCGGTACGGCATGGTATTACGCGTGCTTTGATTGAATATGACGCAACCCTTAAGCCCGCGTTGTCTAATGCTGGTTTTGTTACCCGTGATGCGCGCGAAGTTGAGCGGAAAAAAGTTGGTTTCCGCAAGGCGCGTCGCCGTAAGCAGTTCTCGAAGCGTTAAGCTTCTTGAGATGGGAAAAGCCGCCTTCGGGCGGCTTTTTTATTTCCAACGGCTAATTTGCTTACGAGTTACCATCCTTCTTTTATGAATTTTGGGAGCCAAGTATGATCAAGGTAGGTATTGTTGGTGGTACAGGTTACACCGGAGTTGAGCTTTTGCGCCTGCTTGCGCAGCACCCAGAAGTTGAGTTGTTGGCAATTACTTCGCGAAGTGAAGTGGATACTCCTGTAGCGGAGATGTTCCCTAGTCTGCGTGGCTCAGTTGATCTGAAATTTAGTGACCCGAAGGAGGCGTCACTTGTAGAGTGTGACATTGTTTTCTTTGCCACACCCAATGGGATTGCGATGCAGCAGGCCGTACAATTACTTGACGCGGGTGTCAGGGTAATTGATCTGGCAGCGGATTTTCGCATTCAAAATATTGCCGATTGGGAGAAGTGGTATGGCATGAAACACGCTAGCCCTGATTTGGTTGCAGAGGCAGTTTACGGGCTGCCTGAGGTGAATCGATCGGCTATTCGGCAAGCCAGATTGGTTGCAAATCCTGGTTGCTACCCAACGGCAACACAGCTAGGATTTTTACCTGTAGTTGAGTCGGGATGTGTCGAGTTGACCTCCTTGATTGCTGATGTCAAATCGGGTGTTTCTGGTGCCGGCCGAAAAGCTGAAACTTCTTCGCTATTTTCTGAGGCGGCAGATAACTTTAAAGCTTATGGTGTTTCTGGACACCGTCATTTGCCTGAAATTCAGCAAGGTCTTGCGCGTGCAGCATCTGAGTCACCCGGTGCGGTTATCGGACTCACTTTTGTTCCTCACTTAACGCCTATGATTCGAGGGATTCATGCAACACTTTATGCGCGAATTACCCGGGAAGTTGATTTTCAGCAATTATTTGAAGACCGTTACGCTGGGGAACCTTTTGTTGATGTGTTGCCACCAAACTCTCATCCGGAAACACGATCTGTACGCGCAGCGAATATTTGTCGAATTGCAATTCATCGCCCACAAGGAGGCAATGTGCTCGTTGTACTTTCGGTCATTGATAACCTAGTCAAGGGTGCTGCAGGCCAAGCAGTACAAAATATGAATATCATGTTTGGATTTGATGAATGCGCAGGTTTATCACATATTCCCGTATTGCCGTAAGGATACGAAGAGGAGATACTCACGTATCTAGTGTGGGATTACGGCCCATTGAGTAGCAATAAATGTCTTGACCATTGCGATGGCGCGATGGCGTATTGATATGCGAATTGGTGTAGACAAACTATCATAGGCCCCATTGGTTTTGTAGATGGGCTACGGATAGTTGGAACAGTTGAGGGAATTATTTACGCAACACCAAGTCATACAGCACGTCAGCTGTCAATGAGTAAGAGCATGTTGAAGGATAAGTGCTCGTTTCCGGTGAGTGGCTAATGGAACTACGACTGGGCCAGTGAACGTTATTGCTTCTGTGAGACTTCAACCAAAATTGCGGATCATGGGTAAGGCTGATTCTGGGATTATTGAAATTCATCTTGGCGCTATTGTTCAAGGTCGCCTGATTCATCAGGAGGCGATTGGCAAGACGGGTGAATTAAAATTGGCTTCAGGGACAAAATAGTGTTACTTGAAATTATTAACTATGCACGCATATGCTATTCTTGGCATATGTTTTATAGGAGAACACCATGAATGCAGTGACAGAAATGCCCACGCCATTTAACTTTACGGATAATGCGGCGAAAAAAGTCAAAGAGTTGATTAATGAGGAAGGCAATCCAGAGTTGAAGTTGCGTGTTTTTGTCTCTGGTGGCGGTTGCTCAGGGTTTCAATACGGTTTTACCTTCGATGAGGTTGTTAATGACGACGATACCGCGTTGAATAAAGATGGTGTGACACTTCTTATTGATCCGATGAGTTATCAATATTTAGTGGGTGCTGAAATTGATTACAGCGAAGGGTTGGAGGGGTCGCAGTTTGTGATCAAAAATCCCAATGCAACTAGCACATGTGGTTGCGGGTCTTCATTCTCGCTTTAGTTAACTTATCGGGCAAATAGGCTATCTGCCCGACGTGTGCATGGTGAGCTATAGCTGAATTGAAGCTTAGGCGGGATAGATCGCACCAAGAATGCGGGATCCACGGGCTCCGGTAACCGTGGGTAAGTTTCCTGAGCATCCTGTAGTAGTACGCCATGCTAGCCAAGCGAAGGCGACCGCTTCGACCCAATCGGCTGGTTGCCCCAGAAAGTCGGTGCTGGTGATACGGCAACTCGGGAGATGGTGCTGTAGGCGGGACATCAGCATCGTGTTATGAACCCCGCCACCACAGACGAAAATTTCGTCCGGCAGGCCGCACCACCGGCGAATAGCTTGTGCCGATGTAAGGGCTGTGAGTTCCGCTAAAGTAGCTTGGACATCCTCTGGACGTTCATTCCCACTCAGGAACTGAGAAAGCCAAGACATATTAAAGTCATCTCGCCCACAGCTTTTGGGTGGTGGTGCATGAAAAAACTGATCTGACATCAATTTCTCAAGAAGGGCCATGGAAATTACTCCCTCACTCGCCCAATGGCCTCCTTTGTCGTATTGAACACCTTGTATGGTATTAATCCATGCATCCATCAATATATTGCCAGGCCCGCAGTCAAAGCCTCGAATTGGGCTTGCAGGGTTGAGATCGGTCAGATTAGCAAATCCACCGATGTTTAAAATCAAGCGATGTAGAGTAGGCGAACTAAAAACTTCGGCATGAAAAGCGGGCACTAAAGGAGCCCCCTGACCCCCGGCGGCGATATCGCGGCTACGAAAGTCAGCGACAACAGTAATTTTAGTTAATTCGGCGAGTAGGGCAGGGTTATTGATCTGTAAGCTATACCCGACGTTGGGTTGATGCCTAACGGTTTGGCCGTGACAGCCAATAGCAATTACTTGACCGGCAGTTATATTTGTCTTTGCGAGTACACATTCAACCGCTTGCGCATACAGCCGCGCTAAATCGTTAGCCAATAGCGCTGCTGCATGCAGCTCATTATTGCCGGCTGACTGAAGTAGTAATGCTTGGTCGCGCAAGGCGACAGAATAGGGTAGCCAGGCTGTGGCGAGTGTTTGTGGTTGGCCAGAAGAAAAGTCAACCAGCACGGCGTCGACGCCATCAAGGCTCGTGCCCGACATCAGCCCAATAAAAGGCCGCTCAATTTGTGATTTTTCATTCAGACTGCGCAAGATTAAATTTTTGAAGCATGTTCATAGTGGCAAAATAGTCGGCAGTTGATTTTTTAAAGTTAGCTTTTTGTATTGCACTTAACGGTTGCGCATTGGGAAGAACGACTTCTAAGGGATCTTTATAAATGCCATTAATGCGGAGCTCGTAGTGCAGATGAGGGCCACTTGCTAAGCCGGTAGCGCCAACGTACGCGATGACATCACCTTGATCTACTTGGCGACCTTGGCGCATTCCTGAAGCAAAAGCTGAAAGATGCCCATAGAGCGTTGTATAACTATCTTTGTGGCGAACAATAATGGTATTGCCATAGCTTCCTTTGCGCCCTACAAAATCAATGATGCCCTCCGCTGTGCTTTTGACCGGCGTTCCTACCGGAGAGCCATAATCAACTCCTGTGTGGGCCCTCCATTTATTTAAGACAGGATGAAAACGTGACTCTGTAAATCCAGAGGTAATTCGAGAGAACTTCAGGGGTGAGCGTAAAAAACCTTTATGGAGACTGTTTCCCTCTGCAGTGTAGTAATCGCCATGATCCTCATCCGTCAAGGATGAAAACCAGGCGGCTCGATAAGTTTCCCCATTATTTAGAAACTCGGCAGCTAGAATTCGTCCTGTTTTAACAGGGCGGCCCAGGTATGTGAATACCTCATAAACGACTGAAAATCGATCGCCTTTGTGTAGACCGCGCTGAAAATCGATATCGTTGCTGAATATCTCGGTTAGCTGGAGTGTAATTTTTTCAGGAATTTCCATTGCATCGCTGGCGCCAAAAAGTGAGTAACTGACTTCAGCTGCTTTCGTCACAATCTGTTTTTCTAATGACAATGATTTTTTACTGGCAATAAAGCGATTATCTTGGCGCTCAATAACAAGAAATAGATCATGGTCAGAAGCCAAGGGAAATGTTAGAGATTGTAGATCGCCCAAAGATGAAATGCTCGCTACTACACTTTTGCGAGAGTCCAACTGTTTTGCAATAAGTAGGGCCGACTGATTGGTATGTAGGAAACTCAAGGCCGAAGCATCATGAACCATTAAACGCTGCAGTATGGAATTTAGCGTATCACCCCGCTGAATTCGAGTTTCATAAAGCAGATGATTTTTTGGTAAACCCAAAGAGGTTAATACAGGAGCGAGATTTTCAATCGTCTGTTGCTGGCTGAAGTTGCTTGATGAAGGGGGACTGATTGTCGCAAAAGCGAAAGCCACGCTAAAAAAACAAACCAAACCGCTGACAACAGCGATAGGCAGTCGAACACGAGTAGTTAAGCCAAGGGTAAGTTGCGATAGAATTTCAAGACCTATTTTTTGCACTGTTAAATGAAATAGTTGTAGCAAAAAATAATTTTACCACTTTATTAAAAGTGACTTTTCAATTCGCCTATTAAGCCTATTTCATGACTGATATTGAAACCCAACTTGCGTACATTAAACGTGGTGCTCATGAGCTATTGATTGAGTCTGAGCTTGTAGAGAAACTCAAAGGCGGCCGCCCTTTGCGTATCAAGGCTGGCTTTGATCCGACAGCCGCAGATCTTCATTTGGGTCATACGGTGCTAATCAACAAGTTGCGCCATTTTCAAGAAATGGGTCATCACGTGATGTTTCTCATTGGCGACTTTACCGGCATGATTGGCGATCCAACAGGAAAAAATGCCACGCGCCCCCCGTTAACTCGCGACCAAATCTTAGTCAATGCGCAAACTTATCGTGAACAGGTTTTCAAAATACTGGATCCCGAGAAAACTGAGATTTGCTTTAACTCAAAATGGTTTGATTCTCTGGGCGCAAGCGGAATTATTCAGTTAGCCGCAAGGCATACAGTCGCTCGCATGCTGGAGCGTGACGATTTTTCAAGGCGATATGCTACGGGGCAGCCTATCGCCGTCCACGAATTTCTCTATCCGCTCTGCCAGGGCTATGACTCCGTTGCAATGCAGGCTGATGTCGAGCTTGGTGGGGTGGATCAGAAATTTAATTTGCTGGTAGGCCGTGAGCTTCAACGGCACTATGGGCAATCCCCTCAGTGTGTTCTGATGATGCCCTTGTTAGAGGGTTTGGACGGCGCAAGTAAAATGTCCAAGTCATTGAATAACTACATAGGTATCGCTGAGTCTCCGCAAGAAATATTTGGCAAACTCATGTCGATATCAGATACTTTGATGTGGAGGTACTTTACCTTACTTTCATTTACGGGAAGCGAAGCGATTACTCGATTAAAAAGAGAAGTCGATGATGGGCGAAATCCGCGTGATGCCAAAGTCGCTCTTGCGCAGGAAATCGTAACTCGGTTTCATTCAGCCAAGGATGCAGAAAAAGCATTGGAAGATTTCGAAGCCCGCTTTCAAAAAGGGGGCCTCCCAGACAATATGCTGGAAGTCAGTATTGTGAGCGGACCTATAGCGCAAGTACTTAAAGGTGCGGGCCTTACACAGAGCACGTCCGACGCACTCCGAATGATTGATGGTGGTGGCGTAAGGCTTAATGGCGAGAAGGTTAATGACAGAACCTTGGTATTAACCCCTAGTCAAACAGTCGTGCTGCAGGTGGGTAAGCGAAAGTTTGTGAAAGTAACTCTTGTTTAAAATCTGAGAGTTATGTAAATAAATAAAAAATCTGTAAAGAAAAGTTCAAAAATGCTTTACAAGGATCAGAAGTGCACCT
>WOZP01000147.1 GCA_011620215.1 Rugosibacter sp. | reverse complement strand
AAATAAAAAAGCCGGGTCACACCGGCTTTTTTAGCTTTCTACCTCTACTCGATCATCATGAAATATATCTCTACCCGTGGCCTATCCGCGTCACAATCATTTTCGGACATTCTGCTGGGCGGGTTGGCTCCCGATGGCGGGCTGTATCTGCCAGAGCGCTATCCGCAAGTGGCCGACCGGCTGAACGAGTGGCGCTCGCTTGACTATGCCGAACTTGCCTTTCGCATTCTCAGCCTGTTTATTGACGACATTCCAGTAGCGGATTTACGCGCTATCTGCAAAAAAACCTACACTGCCGAGACTTATCGCTATTGTCGCCCAGGCCGCCGTGCGGCAGACATTGTTCCGCTCACCTCTTTGACGCCAGATTTTCACTTGCTGGAATTGTCCAATGGGCCGACCCTGGCCTTCAAGGATATGGCCATGCAACTTCTTGGCAATCTGTTTGAGTACGTGCTGGACAAACGGGGCGAGACAATCAACATTCTTGGCGCAACGTCGGGCGATACGGGTTCAGCAGCCGAATACGCCATGCTTGGCAAGCACAATGTGCGCGTCTTCATGCTCTCGCCAAGCGGCAAAATGAGTACCTTTCAACGCGCGCAGATGTATTCGCTCAATGAGCCGAACATTTTCAATATTGCTGTGGAAGGCATGTTTGACGATGCACAAGATATCGTCAAGGCTGTTTCGAATGATGCAGAATTCAAGGCCCGCTACAAAATAGGCGCAGTCAATTCAATCAACTGGGCGCGTGTCGCCGCGCAGATTGTGTATTACTTCAAAGGCTATTTTGCAGCGACGCAATCAAATGATGAAAAAGTCGTATTCAGCGTGCCGTCGGGCAATTTTGGCAACATCTGCGCCGGGCATGTGGCACGCATGATGGGACTGCCGATTGCGCGGCTCATCTTGGCCACCAATGAAAACAATGTGCTCGACGAATTTTTTCGCAGCGGCATTTATCGGCCACGCACCTCCTCCGAGACCCACGTGACATCCAGTCCTTCAATGGATATTTCCAAGGCCTCGAATTTCGAGCGTTTTGTGTTTGATCTGGTAGGTCGTGATGCAGCAGTTGTACGTGAATTATGGCAATCGGTCGATGCAGGTGGTGCCTTTGATCTCAACGTAACCCCTTTCATGGCGCATCTGCCTGAATTTGGCTTTGTCTCTGGTAGCAGCTCGCATGCCGATCGGCTGGCAACAATTCGTGATGTCTGGCAACGTCATCAGGTGATGATAGACCCGCATACTGCAGATGGTGTGAAAGTGGGGCGTGAGCATGGCATCTCGGGCCAATCCACCATCGTGCTGGAAACTGCGCAGGCGGTAAAGTTTGCCGAAACCATACGCGAAGCACTCCATCGCGAACCCTTGCGGCCTTCCTCGCTCGAAGGTATCGAATCACTACCGCAGCAAGTCACTGTCATGACAGCAGATGTCGAATCAGTTAAAGCCTTTGTTGCCGCACGCTGTTGATGTTAATCCCCACTTAACCCCTATCAGCCCGCCAAAGACAACATGTTAAAATCACGCCCCATATCATGCTGGCCTCGCCCGCTGACTTAAGGCATTGATCCTTCTGCCCCCCCTAATTCTTCGCTTGCCATGACACATACTGCGCTTACTGCACTTTCCCCTTTGGATGGCCGCTATGCGGCAAAGGTTGACAATCTGCGGGCCCATTTTTCTGAGTTTGCACTGATCCGCACGCGGGTACGCGTTGAAGTGGAATGGCTAAAGACACTGGCTGCCGCAGCCGAGATTACAGAGTGCCAATCACTCTCCGCAGCTTCAATTGCTGAGTTAAATCATATCAACGAAGTTTTTTCGTTGGATGATGCAACTGCCATCAAGGCCATCGAGTTACGCACGAATCATGACGTCAAAGCCGTTGAATACTGGCTAAAAGAACGCTGCGCTAATAACTCCGAAGTCATGCGCATCACTGAGTTCATACATTTTGGTTGCACGTCAGAAGATATTAACAACGTCGCTCATGCGCTCATGCTAAAAAATGGCATGACAAGCAGCTTGCTGCCCGGGCTGGATCAGATCATCAGCTCCTTGCGGCAAATGGCGCACCAACTGGCTGATTTACCCATGCTCGCCAGAACACACGGCCAGCCCGCAACGCCCACCACGTTGGGCAAGGAAATGGCGAATATCGCTGCCCGCTTGATTCGCGCACGCAGTCAGCTTGCTGCCATTTCGCTCACAGCCAAATTCAACGGCGCAGTGGGTAATTACAACGCATACCTCTCGGCTTATCCAGAGCTTGACTGGGAGGCTTTCAACCGCCGATTTATCGAGAGCCTTGGCTTGGAATTTAATGCCTACACAATTCAAATCGAGCCACATGATGCGATGGCAACGCTATTCGATGCCATCGCACGAGTAAACACCATCCTCATCGATGCCGACCGGGACATCTGGCAATATGTTGCATTGGGTTACTTTAAGCAAAAGCTTAAAGAAGGCGAGATTGGCTCGTCCACCATGCCGCATAAGGTAAACCCGATTGACTTTGAGAACTCTGAGGGCAATTTGGGTTTAGCCAACGCGATGCTTCGCCATCTGGCCGAAAAATTACCTATTTCGCGTCTGCAACGCGACCTGACCGATTCGACGGTATTGCGCAATATGGGCGTCGCCTTTGGTTACACGCTGCTGGCTTTTTCCGCTATGCGTCAAGGACTGGAGAAACTCGAAGCGAATCCGCAACGTCTGGCGGAAGATCTTGACGAGGCGTGGGAAGTATTGGCCGAGCCGGTACAAACCGTAATGCGCCGCTTTGGTATCGAAAACCCCTATGAGCAACTCAAACAACTGACGCGCGGCAAAGGCATCACACCAGAAGCCTTGCGCGACTTCATCCGCACGCTGGCGATACCCGAAAGCGATCGCCAGCGCCTGCTGGATATGA
>WOZP01000174.1 GCA_011620215.1 Rugosibacter sp. | reverse complement strand
CCGAGATGGACATACCCGGCTTGGTGGAATATTCAAATCTGCGTCCTTTGGATCAGCATATTGTTTATGTGCCTTTCTACATGCCCGGTGAGCATCCGAAGTTCAGTGATGCTGACCAGGTGTTTCTTGACAAGGTGCGACGGTATATAAAAAAAATCAATCCCGAATTGACAGACGAGGATTTCATCGACATCCGCGCCAGCCGTTATCGTTATGCGCAGCCGATTTGCGATCCGGGCTATCTGGGAAACCTTCCTCCCGTAGCGTTACCCATTCAAGGCTTGTGGGTGGCTGATACCTCTTACTACTACCCTGAAGATCGCGGAATATCAGAAAGCATTGGCTTTGGCAGGAACATGGCGAGGGATGCTATCGCATGATCCAGCAGTTCAAGTCGCGGCAGTTCCTCGCATTTCTGATTACTGGCGGTCTGGCTGCATCGGTAAATTTTTGCAGCAGGATGCTCTACAGCCTCAAGCTCGATTACCCGATGGCTATTGTGCTGGCTTACCTCACGGGGATGGTTACAGCGTTTGTTCTTGCCAGGCTATTCGTCTTTAAGGAGAGCCAACAACCACTGCGCCATTCGGCCATGTACTTTGTTTTGGTGAATCTCGTCGCAGTAGCGCAAACTTGGGCGATCAGTATGCTGCTGGCTTATCACGTGTTGCCCGCTATGGGGATAAGGCGGTTTGTGCCAGAAATCGCACATGCGATAGGGGTTGTTGTTCCCGTATTTACGAGCTATCTAGGCCATAAGCGCTGGTCTTTCCAATAGGCATTTGACTATGAAAATCAAGCGGGCCCTGATCGGCTTTGGTTTAATCACCGTTCTTTATTTGTCTGCGTTGATTTGGGTGGATGCACAGACGCATGTTTTTGCTGCCATTCCCTCGCTTTGGACGGTATTGCCACTCATGTTAATTGCCTCGCTGTCGAGTTGGTTGATGCGTTTTGTGCGATGGCATTGGTTGCTTGCGCGGGCGGGATACCGAACAAACTTTCTGCAAGGCTTTCTTGCCTACCTGTCTGGGTTTGCGTTCACGGCGACACCCGGCAAAGTAGGCGAGCTGGTGCGCATTCGTTACTTGGTGCCGATGGGTGTGCCACCTTGGGTTGTTCTGGCTGCATTTGTCTATGAGCGCGCCTTCGATCTGCTTGCGGTATTGGTCCTGGCTTCTTTGTTCATTAGCCGAATGGATGTTTTTTTATTCGTTACAGGCTTTGTTGTCCTTTTCTTGGGATTGATTGCGTTCATGGCAATGAAGCCCAGGATTTTGGTCCGCTTGTCGGTGTATTTGCGCGCATGGCGAATGAGACGTCTATCCCGGGTACTGAAAACACTAGGGGATGGCCTGTCTGGATGCCGTATGTGGGCTAATCCTTTGGATGCGCTAGTCGCCGGTGGATCAGGCTTGGCCGCTTGGGGTCTGACATCGCTGGCATTCGTTTACTTGCTGGTGCAATTAAAAATAAACCTGCCGATATTGGCAGCCATTGCCATTTATCCCCTGGCGATGCTAGCCGGTGCTGCCTCGATGTTGCCGGGAGGCATCGGCTCTGTGGAAGCAACGATTGTTGTCGTCCTGTCGCTCTACGGATTCGGTGTGGGTGTAGCCACTTTGGCTGCCATAGGTATTCGCCTCGCAACCATTTGGTTTTCCGTAGTGTGCGGATTTATTGCACTAGCTATCCTTGAGTTGCCTTTTAGCAAACGCAAAGTAAGCTGATTGAGTGGAGCGTTGCTTGTTCCCTTGGTGATGGGTTTGCTTGGTCGCGTGGTTTTGTAAATAAGAGGTGGGATCTTTTTTTGTGGACTTTGACGCTATCAGCAAGATGTCTGGCGTCTTTCTTTATCGATGCTGGCGCTTTCCTATGACAAGGCGCATGCAATATGCATTTTTATTCTTAGCTCCGACTCATCATAAATACACCTGCGCAAATTAACGCGATGCCGATAATGCGTGGAAGCGTAACTTGTTCGCCGACAATGAAGCCAATAGCTGCAGTGAAAACGAATCCTACCCCAACTAATGGGTAGGCTTTGCTGACATCCCATTTGGATAAGACACTGAGCCAGACAATGGCTCCAAGACCATATAACAAAAAACCACCGAATATATATTTTTCGGTGAGTACGGAGAACAAGGTTCGCAGTGTGTAGGGTTGTGCCATTACGGCTTTAATTGCGACACTGGACATACCTGCTTTTAACGAAAATTGTGCTGCAACGGAGATTAAGATGCTGATGATGGCGATGAACAACGTTTTCATAATAGCGAAATTGATAAAGAAAAATAGGCAATGAACATGACAAATGGCAAGCTGATAATAGCTGATCCGTTGCCTTGATTCGACCAGTATAGACCACGGAGTGTTCGTCGTTTGTGCTCATCATGAGGCGAATGAGCGTAGTGGCAAGGATCGATAGTGCCTCATTGTGAGGAGTCATAATGATGAAGGGCGGTAAAGGTGGGCGCCGTCTTGCCAGCGCCGACTTTTCTATTCAACCCTTAGCATTGGCATGCCAGCGTTGAGTTCGCCGATAACGGTGGCGCTTTCAAATCCTTCTTGCTTGAATTGGGTCAGTACGGCATCTGCTGATTCAGGCGTGCAGGCAACGAGCAAGCCGCCGCTGGTTTGCGGGTCGGAGAGCATTTTTTGTTGCCAGTCACTCAAGCTGCTGGCCAGATGAACATGTTCGCCATAGCCTGCCCAGTTGCGGGCAGAGGCGCC
This sequence comes from Rugosibacter sp., assembly GCA_011620215.1. Taxonomy (GTDB): domain Bacteria; phylum Pseudomonadota; class Gammaproteobacteria; order Burkholderiales; family Rhodocyclaceae; genus Rugosibacter. The sequence continues at coordinate 197 of WOZP01000174.1, read as the reverse complement.
GGTGACAATGCCTTGTTGGGCATGGTGGGCGGCTTCTTCGATGAGTGGGATTTGCGAGAAATGAATGTGGGCATTAAGCGTTGAGCCTTTGCAGATTTCCAATAGATGGCCGGCCAGACCGAAGCCTGTAACGTCGGTCATTGCATGGACGCCGTCCATGCTGGCAAGGGCTTGGCCAGGGGTGTTGAGCTGGGTGG
>WOZP01000071.1 GCA_011620215.1 Rugosibacter sp. | reverse complement strand
CATGGATTACCTGAAAAAAATTCTCAATGCCCGCGTCTATGATGTCGCGGTAGAAACCCCGCTGGAACTGGCCGCCAACCTTTCCGCCCGCTGCGGCAACCGTATTTTTTTGAAGCGCGAGGACATGCAGCCGGTGTTCAGTTTCAAGCTGCGCGGCGCGTACAACAAGATGGCCCATCTCACCGCGGCGCAAAGGAAACACGGCGTGATCTGCGCTTCGGCGGGCAACCACGCGCAGGGCGTCGCCCTGTCAGCCAATAAACTGGGCATCCGCGCGGTGATCGTGATGCCCACCACCACGCCGCAAATCAAGATCGACGCAGTGAAGAACCGCGGCGGCGCAGCTGTCGAAATCGTGCTCGCGGGCGATTCATATGATGCCGCATATGCCCATGCGCTGACGCTGGAAAAAAAGCGCAAGCTCACTTTCGTGCATCCATTTGATGATCCCGATGTCATCGCCGGGCAGGGCACCATCGGCATGGAAATCCTGCGTCAGCATGCCGACCCGATCGAGGCCGTGTTCTGCGCCATCGGCGGTGGCGGGCTGATTGCCGGCGTCGCCGCGTATATCAAGCAACTGCGGCCGGAGATCAAGATCATCGGCGTCGAAACCGTTGATGCCGACGCGATGGCGCGCTCGCTGGCCGCTGGCAAGCGGGTCAAACTCGATACAGTCGGCCTGTTCGCCGATGGCACGGCGGTCAAATATGTCGGCAAGGAAACCTTCCGCCTGTGCCAGCAATATGTCGATGACATCGTGCTGGTGGACACCGACGCCATCAGCGCGGCGATCAAGGATGTGTTCGAGGACACGCGCTCGATTCTCGAACCAGCCGGCGCGCTGGCCATCGCCGGCGCCAAGGCCTGGGCCGCACAGCACCGCGTGCAGGGCAAAACGCTGGTGGCGGTGGCCTCCGGCGCGAACATGAATTTCGACCGCCTGCGCTTTGTCGCCGAACGCGCCGAAGTCGGCGAACAGCGCGAAGCCCTGCTCGCCGTGACCCTGCCCGAAAAACCCGGCAGTTACAAGAAATTCGTCACTCTGCTCGGCGCGCGCAACATCACCGAATTCAACTACCGCTTCCACGGCAGCGGTGAAGCGCATGTGTTTGTCGGCATGCAGGTGGCCAACCGCAAAGAGGCCAGCGGCCTGGTTGCGCAACTCAAAAAACACGGCTACCCGACGCTGGATTTGACCGATGACGAAATGGCCAAGCTGCACATCCGCCATCTGGTCGGCGGCCACGCGCCGCAGGGCGACGGCAAGCTGCATGAGTTGCTCTACCGTTTCGAATTCCCTGAACGTCCCGGCGCGCTGATGAATTTCCTCAACAAGATGAGCGCGGGCTGGAACATCAGCCTGTTCCATTACCGCAACCACGGCGCGGACACTGGCCGCGTGCTGGTCGGCATGCAGGTGCCGCCGCAGGACATGCAAGCCTTTGCCAAGTTCCTGAAAAATCTCGGCTATCAGTTCAGCGACGAAAGCAAAAACCCCGCGTATCGACTGTTCCTCGGATGAGCATGGTTTTCAATTTCGACGCGCCCGTCGAGCGCGCGGGCACGGATTCCGAAAAATGGATGAAGTACGCCGGCCGCGACATCCTGCCGCTGTGGGTGGCCGACATGGATTTTGCCGCGCCGCCGGCCATCATCGACGCCCTGCACGCGCGCGTGGCGCATGGCGTGTTCGGCTACAACCAGCCGACCGCCAGCCAGACACAGGCCGTCGTGGATTATCTGGCGCGCAAGTTTGCCTGGCCGATTGAAGCCGCATGGATCGTCTGGCTGCCGGGGCTGGTGTCCGGCCTGAATGTGACCTGCCGCGCGGTAGGCGAAGCAGGCGATGCAGTGTTCACCGCGACGCCGATCTACCCGCCATTTCTCTCCGCGCCAAAAAACGCCGGGCGGCCGGTGGTCAGTGTGCCGTTGATACAGGACAAGCAGCGCTGGGCATGGGATTTCGACGCCGTTGATGTCGCGCTGGAAAAAACCAGAACCAAACTATTCCTGCTCTGCCACCCGCACAACCCCTGCGGCCGCGCCTGGGATGATGACGAGTTGCAACAGCTTGCGCGACTGGCGGAAAAACATGATCTTGTCATCTGCTCGGACGAAATTCACAACGGACTCATTCTCTCGCCGCCCGCATCGCCGTCTCACCAGCACCGAGTTTTTGCGACATTGGGTGACGACATCGCCGCACGCACGATCACGCTGATGGCACCGTCGAAAACCTTCAATATCCCCGGTCTCGGCGCAGCCTTCGCCGTGATTCCCGACGCCGTGTTGCGCAAGCGGTTCAGCGCTGCGGCGGCGGGCATCGTGCCGCACACCAACCTGTTCGGCCTGGCCGCACTGGAAGCTGCCTTCACCCGCTGCGACGACTGGCATGCCGCGCTGCTCGATTACCTGCGCGGCAATGCGCAGGCGGTTGAAAACGCCGTCGACGGCATTCCCGGCCTCGCCATGCATCCGGTTGAAGCCACTTATCTTGCGTGGATCGATGCGCGTGAGTTTGCCCGACAGCGCGGCATCAATCATCCGGCAAAACACTTTGAAGCCCACGGTCTCGGCCTCTCCGACGGCGCCGCCTTCGGCGCGCCGGGCTTCGTGCGCCTCAACTTCGGCACCCGCCGCGCGCTGCTGGATGAAGCGTTGGCGCGGCTGGATGCGGCCTGTCGCTAATGTCACGCTAACGTACAAAGAATTCCATGCTCCCCGCTTCAGTAATGATCACGTCCAGCGGCACATCATGCGCTTGCGGCCGGATGCTGGGCACGCGGGCCAGTTCAAAGCCCACACCGATAACCAGCGGGCGCGGAACCTGAATTGCCAGGGTGCGATCAAAATAACCACCGCCATAACCCAGCCGATAACCTGCGCCATCAAAAGCGACCAGGGGTAGCAGCACAATGCTGGGCGCCAGCTGTTCACCCGCTGTGGGGATGGGGATACCGTAACGGTCACGGCTCATCGGCGTTGTCGGCGTCCACGCGCGAAAAATCATCGGTGTATCGGGTGCAATCACTATCGGCATGGCGGCGCGCCAGATACACTGTGAGGTTGGTTGTGCGCCATGTTGCAAATTACGCTGAATCAAGCGACTGATTAATGGGCCAGCATCGAATTCGTTTCTGACCGGTGCGCAGAAAGCCAACGTATTCTCAGGCTGCATGGCGGATATCTTGAGCAAAAAAATTTCAAGGTGCGCTTCGAGTCGCGCCGAAAGCTCAGCGTGTGTGGTGTGCTCAAGCGCCATGCGGGCGGCGAGTTTTTCACGACGCAATGCAGCCCGAAAAGTGGAAGAATCGGCAGTGTCGGCGGCGGGCGTTAAATCGCGGGGCATGTTAAGGTAAATGTATGTATACGAATCACGAATTGAATGATGGCATGAAACGATCAGCAGGCAAACAACCCAACATGCAGCGCCCTACTTTGTTCATGGCGAAATTATGCCTGGGGCTGTGTTTTAGGCTGTGCTTCGGGCTGTCCCTCGGACTATCTCTCAGTGGCACGGCAAGTGCGGCGCCTGCGGTTTCTGCCGCAAACGATACGGCATTTATTGCAGCACGCGAGGCAACGCGAACGGGAAATAGCCTTCTTCTGGGGCAAGCCGTGGCAGCATTGCCTGTCGATTACGTGTTGCGTCCCTGGGCGGACTACTGGCAGCTGCAACAACAGCTGACTGCAAGTGCAGAGTCAGGGGCAGATACCGTAGATAACAGCGGCATCATCTCTTTTTTGCAGACGCATGAAGGCAGTTATCTTGCTGAAAAACTGCGCAATGACTGGCTATATTTTCTAGGCAAAAAATCTGACTGGGTACGCTTTGCGCGTGAATTTCCTTTACTCTCAGGACCGGATACCGCATTGAATTGTTATGCTGCTCAAGCCGCAGGCACGCCGCAAAAAGTTCGCCCACTCTGGCTCTCAGCACAAGAACTCCCCCCTGCCTGCATGCCGCTGGTAGATCAGCTGGCAGCGACAGGGGACTTAACAACAGAAGAAATCTGGCAACGCGTGCGGCGTATGCTGGCTTTGGGAAAAGTCGGCGCTGGCAGGACGGCGGCAGCGTATCTGCCGTCTGAACAAAATTTTGAACGCGGCAGCCTGGAAGCGATTGCGGCGGATCCGAGCCGTTACTTCAGGCGCCTATCGCCCTCGTTTGCCACCACACGCCGTGGACGCGAAATGGCTTTGTTTGCATTGCAAACGCTAGCACGCAGCGATGTGATGGCTGCTGCCATCCGGTTACGCCGCATCGAACAAAAATTGCCCGCCGCCGAGGCTCATTATGCGTGGGGACAGCTGGCACGGTTAGCTGCCGGAAAACACCTCCCTGAGGCATTGGCTTGGTATGACCTGGCGGCAGAAACGCCGCTTGATGAAGAGCAAATGGCTTGGCATGTGCGTGCTGCCTTGCGTGCCCACGATTGGGCGCGCGTGCAACGGGTGATTGCCGCCATGCCTGCTGAATTCGCCCAGCGACCAGAATGGATTTACTGGCAAGCGCGTGCGCTAATCACGCAGCATCAGGTAGAACAGGCTAATGCCTTGTTCTTGCGTCTCGCCGGGCAACCCACTTTTTACGGCCAATTGGCAGCTGAAGAACTAGGGTGGACTACTCGCTTGCCCGTGCAAGCACCCCCACCGTCGCCCGAAGAAATCGCCGCTGCAGAAAACAACCCCGGATTGCAACGTGCGCTGGAATTATTTCGCCTCGATATGCGGATTGAAGGCGTGCGTGAATGGAACTGGAGTTTGCGTGGCATGAATGATCGCGCGCTGCTGGCTACCGCCCATCTGGCGCGGCGCCATGCCGTGTGGGACAGGGCCATATCCAGCGCAGACCGCACGCAGGATATGCATGATTTCAGTTTGCGCTATCTTGCGCCTTACTATGATCAAGTCACGGCTGAAACCACAGCACAGAACGTTGATACGGCGTGGGTTTACGGCTTGATACGGCAGGAATCGCGCTTTGTAACGCAGGCTAATTCAGCAGTGGGTGCCAAAGGACTGATGCAGATCATGCCTGCCACAGCCCAATGGGTTGCGAAAAAAATCAAGCTAGCGAACTTTCATCCACAACACATGACCGACATAGAAACCAATGTGCAATTGGGCGTAAGTTATTTAAAGTTGGTGCTTGAGTCTCTCGACAGATTACCCGTGCTCGCCTCAGCCGCCTACAACGCGGGTCCAAATCGTGCCCGCCGGTGGCGCGGCGATCAACCCCTGGAAGGCGCGATTTATGCCGAAACCATTCCGTTTACGGAAACCCGTGACTACGTGAAAAAAGTCATGAGCAACACAATGTATTACCACCTGCTGTTCAACAGCACACCCCAATCCCTCAAGGCTCGCCTTGGCATCGTGCAACCTGCGGGTGGTGCCATGGATACCGCAGTAGAGAATTTACCGTGAGAAATATCCCACTCATTGGCGGCACGGGTTTTTTCGGTCGCGCGCTTTTGTCTAAACCAAGCCACGGCACTGCCCTGTTCATCACCGTGCGGACGACTGGCATGGAGGAGACGCTCTTTGCGCGACTGGCGAAACGCTTGCAGCGTGCAGACGGTATCGGCCAAATTCATGAACTGTGCGGCCCGCAACAAGTCACCTTGGCCGAGCGGATACGTTATGCCAGCGTCACGGCAGCAAATACAGGTTTGCCTTTCCAGCGGATAGCAACGCCGCTGGAAGCCGTTGCGGCGCGTTATTTAGGGCAGTCCGGATGATGAAAATTTATGCCGTTGGCGGCGCGGTGCGTGACGAGCTTTTAGGTCTGCCTGTAAAAGATCACGACTGGGTGGTGGTGGGCACAACCCCCGAAGCCATGCAGGCGCAAGGTTTTGTGCCGGTGGGCCGCGATTTTCCCGTGTTCCTGCACCCCAAGACACACGAAGAATATGCGCTCGCCCGCACCGAGCGTAAAACTGCGCCGGGCTATACCGGATTTATCTTTCATGCGGATTCCGCAGTAACTCTGGAAGAAGATTTACGTCGCCGTGATTTAAGCATCAACGCCATGGCCCGAGCCGAAAACGGCACGCTGATCGACCCTTACGGCGGCCGCGCCGATCTGGCCGCGAAAATCTTGCGTCATGTCTCGCCTGCCTTCGCCGAAGACCCGGTGCGTATTCTTCGCGTAGCACGCTTTGCCGCGCGCTTTAGTGACTTCACGCTGGCAGAGGAAACCCTCACGCTCATGCAACAGATGGTGGCAAATGGCGAAATCGATGCACTCGTGCCCGAGCGTGTCTGGCAAGAACTTGCCCGCGGGTTGATGGAAGCCACGCCCTCGCGCATGTTCGCGGTGCTCGACGCCTGTGGTGCCTTGAACAAATTGCTACCCGAACTTGCCGCGCTAAAAGATGTACCGCAACGAGCAGATTTTCACCCCGAAATCGATACTTTCGTGCATGTGATGATGGTCATTGAGGTAGCGGCGCGCCTTGCCGCACCGCTGCCCGCGCGATTTGCTGCGCTCACGCATGATCTCGGCAAAGGGCTGACGCCGGCCGATGTATTACCGCGACACCCCGGGCATGAGCAAAAAAGCGTTGCGCTGCTCGTCCCGTTGTGTGATCGTCTGCGCATACCCAGCGACTGCCGCGACGTAGCACGGCTGGTCGCCCGCCATCATGGCAACATCCACCGTGTGGATGAGCTGCGTCCGGCCACGCGGCTGGAGTTGCTGGAATCTTGCGATGCGCTGCGCCGACCGGAACGCTTTCTGCAGATTTTGCTGGCTTGCGAAGCAGACTATCGCGGCCGCCTCGGTTGGGAAGCACGTGCCTATCCGCAAGCAGAGGCATGGCAGGCAGCGCTGGCGGCCGTGCGTGCTGTTGATGCGGGGGCCATTGCGCGTGAGGTGATGCAGCATGCTGAAAAAGTCGGCGCTGGTAATACGGCGACGATAAAAAATCCTGCCGAAAAAGCGCGTGGAGAAATGCCTTTCGCTTCACCTTCTTCACGCCTCGCACCGATCATTGCTTCCCGTGTGCGTTCAGCGCGACTAGACGCCATCAGAAAAATCACTCCTTAGATAAAATCGTACCGCAAAGAAAAATGAATAAACCTCACGAAAAACCCTATGAACTACTCACGCGCCGACCTCTTGGCACAGCGCATGCCACACCGCTATTGTTCATTCATGGCGCCTTCACCGCCGCCTGGTGTTGGGATGAACATTTTCTGCCTTTTTTTGCCGAGGCCGGTTATAACGCCCATGCGCTCAGCTTGTCTGGTCATGGTGCATCTCCTGGCCGCGACAGGCTCGATACGCTGTCTATCGACGATTACGTGAATGATGTGGCCATTACAGTCGCTGGTTTGCCTGCACCACCGGTGTTGATCGGGCACTCCATGGGCGGGTTTGTTGTTCAGAAATATCTGGAAAAACATACGGCCCCTGCCGCTGTATTGATGTGTTCTGTTCCGCCGCAAGGCTTGCTTTCTGCCGCCATGGGTTTGCTGTTTTCACGGCCGGGACTGATGAAAGACTTGAACATGGTGCTCAGCAGCGGCCAGGTTGCGCTGGACTCTTTGCGCGAGGCACTGTTTGCACAGCCTGTCAGTGTCGATCAACTGCAACACTTTTATCGCATGGCGCAACCGGAATCACACCGGGCTCTGTGGGATATGTCGCTCTTCTGTCTGCTGCAGACAGGGCTTGTGCGCCGAACACCACTGCTGGTACAAGGCGCCGAGTTTGACCATCTGATTGGCGCATCGCTCGTTGAGATGACCGCGCGAACCTATGGCGTCAGCGCACAAATTTTCCCCGGTATGGGGCACGGCCTGATGCTTGAGCGTGACTGGGAAAAGGCCGCCCAAGGACTACTGGACTGGCTGCAACATCAGCAGTTGGAGAAAAACCAAAAAGGAAAGCAAAAATGATCATTACGTTTAAATCATCTGCAGCAGGCGATGTCATTATGTTCAGCGATGTTGCCCACCGCTTGATGCAAATCATGGGCAAAGACGTCACCGACAAAGGCATTCTCACCATCGAGCAATTGCCCGAAGCAATTCGCCGTTTAAAAGCGGCGATTGATGAAGACAAACAGCGCTTCGCTGCGTTGTCCGAAGAAGAGCGACCGCTGAAAGAAAAAGGGGCCTCCGGCGAGCGCTCCTTTGTCAGTCTTTATCAGCGCGCCACACCCTTGCTTGAGCTCATTGAATGGGCGCAGAAAAAACAAAAGCCTGTGGTATGGGGTGTGTAATTAAGCCCGGTGTAACGGCATGTCGCTAACCATCGCTTTACCACCGCGGCCGATTATTAGAAAACCGAAAATTGCCCCGATAATGAGCATGCTGGCCGAATAAATAGCCGAGGGCAGGGCCAACCCAGGATTATTTAGCACCTTCATGCCGATATACATGGCCAAGGCCGCGTTATGGATGCCGATCTCATAGCTGATGGCTGTCGCCATCGGTTTATCCAGCCCAGACAAGCGGCTCACGTAAAAACCAGCAAACAAACTGATCAGATTGAAAATCACTACCGCAGGGCCCAAGTGGCTGAAATACTGCAACAGGGCATTCCATTCACGCATCAGTGTCAGCCCCATCAATGCCAGGAGCAGCAAGGCGCTGAATATCTTCATCGGCTTATCCATCCGGGCAGCAAACCTGGGGGCTTTAACTCGTGCGAGCATGCCAATCGATACCGGTATCAATATCAGCACAATCACTTCAATCACCTTGCCCATCTGCAAGGGTACGACTTGCCCTGTTTTGGCAAAAATTTCAATCGCCAGATTGGCAATCAGCGGCAAGGTAATAATCGACAGCACGGTGTTGATGGCGGTAAGAGAAATATTCATTGCCAGATTGCCGCCAAACAAATGACTAAAAAGATTGGCAGAGATGCCACCAGGAGATGCCGCTAAAAGCATCAAGCCAACGGCATAGATGGGCGTCAAATCAAAGAGAACGATCAGCACATAACAAGCCAGCGGCAGAATAATCAATTGCAGCGATAATGCAATCACCACGGCTTTGGGGTGCGCCTTGAGGCGAACAAAATCAGCCAGCGTGAGCGACAGGCCCAGGCCGAACATCATTAATCCCAAACAAAGCAGCATCAGCGTAGGCACATAAGCCAAGAGATTCATTGTTGTCATGGTGAATAAATATCCTCAATAATTTTTATTATCAGGCCGGTCATACATGCTATTCAGTCATACTGAAAACGCATTGATGCCGCGCGCTCATTCTATGCAAAGGCAGCCTGTAGGTACAATGCACAGTCACTGTTTTACTATTCTTTTTCCCGCCTGGGGGTTTTCCTGTGCGCTTTGCCTCGTGGATTGAATCATGAAGAAAATTCGTAGCTTGCTGGTTGCCAACCGCAGTGAAATAGCGATTCGCGTGATGCGTGCTGCCAGTGAATTAGGCATCCGCACGGTGGGCATTTATGCCAATGAAGACCGTTTTGCGCTGCACCGCTTCAAGGCGGATGAGAGCTATCTCGTTGGCGAAGGCAAGAAGCCCATCGAGGCCTATCTTGATATCGAGGACATTCTGCGTGTTGCCAAAGAAGCTGGCGTTGATGCGATTCACCCAGGGTATGGATTCCTCTCGGAAAACCCCGACTTCGCCGAAGCTTGCGCGCATGAAGGCATTATCTTCATCGGTCCGCAACCTGAGGTGATGCGCACGCTAGGCAACAAGGTGGCAGCCCGTGAAGCAGCGATTGCGGCGGGTGTGCCCGTCATTCCTGCCACCGGCACCTTGCCGGATAATCCCGCCCAAGTGCGGCGTCTGGCAGAAAACATCGGCTATCCGCTCATGCTCAAGGCCAGCTGGGGCGGGGGAGGTCGCGGTATGCGCGTCATTGAATCAGCAGCCACACTCGATGAGCTGGTCACCGCCGGGCGGCGCGAATCGCTGGCCGCTTTTGGCAACGATGAAATGTATCTGGAAAAACTCATACGCCATGCCCGCCATGTGGAAGTGCAAGTATTAGGCGATGTACACGGCCAGCTGATACACCTGTTTGAACGCGACTGTTCAGTACAACGACGCAACCAGAAAGTCGTGGAGCGCGCGCCAGCGCCTTATCTTGACGAGGCAACGCGCACTGAGCTGTGCGAAACCGCTTTGAAGCTGTGCCGCAAAGTGGGCTACACCCATGCCGGAACGGTCGAGTTTCTGCTGAATGTCGAAACAGGTTGCTACTATTTCATCGAGGTGAATCCGCGCATCCAGGTTGAGCATACGGTCACCGAAGAAGTCACAGGGATCGATATTGTCAAAGCACAAATTCGCATCAGCCAGGATGCCCGTATAGGTGAAGAAAACTCGGGCCTGCCAGCACAGCATGAGGTAAGGCTGCTCGCTCATGCCTTGCAATGTCGCATCACCACGGAAGACCCGGAAAATAATTTCACGCCTGATTACGGCCCGATTACAGCCTATCGCAGCGCTGCCGGTTTTGGCGTTCGGCTGGATGGGGGCACGGCCTATAGTGGCGCGATCATCACCCCATTTTTTGATTCCCTGCTGGTCAAGGTAACCACCCGTGGTCAAACGCCTACCGAGGCAATCGGACGGATGGACCGCGCCTTGCGCGAGTTCCGCATCCGTGGCGTCGCAACGAATCTGCATTTCCTTGAAAACGTCATTCGTCATCCGCTGTTTCGTTCCGGTGAGTGCACCACGCGCTTTATCGACGACACCCCCGATCTGTTCCGTTTCAGCGCCCGCCGCGATCGCGCCACACGTCTGTTGCGCTTCATAGGCGATGTGGTGGTCAACGGCAACCCGGAAATGGCAGGCCGTAAAAAGCCGGATCATGTGCTCGCACCTGCGATGAAACCCCGTGGCAGCGGCAGTCACCTCGTCAGCACAGTCCCTGCCGGCACACGGGATCGCTTAAAAGCGCTGGGTCCCACCGCTTTCGCGCAGTGGCTGCGCGCCAACCCGCAAGTCATGCTGACGGACACCAGCATGCGCGATGCGCATCAGTCGCTGTTTGCCACGCGCATGCGCACGCGTGACATGCTGGATATCGCCCCGTATTACGCCCATCGGCTGCCGCAGTTACTTTCCATGGAATGTTGGGGCGGGGCAACCTTCGATGTGGCGTTACGCTTTCTCAAGGAGGACCCCTGGGAGCGCTTGACTAAATTGCGTGAGCACATACCGAATATTCCCTTCCAGATGTTGTTGCGTTCTGCCAATGCAGTGGGTTACACCAATTACCCTGACAACGTGGTTCGGTTTTTCATCCAGCAGGCAGCCCAGGCAGGCATCGATATTTTTCGCGTTTTCGATTCACTCAATTGGGTGGACAACATGCGCGTTGCCATGGATAGCGTGATTGAATCGGGCGGCGTGTGTGAAGCGGCGATCTGCTATACCAGCGATATTTTCGATCCCAACCGCGCCAAATTTGATCTCAAATATTACGTCACCATGGCCAAACAGCTGGAAAAATCCGGGGCGCATATTCTGGGCATAAAAGATATGGCGGGCGTGTGTCGGCCACGGGCAATTCGTACCCTGGTTGCAGCGCTGCGGGATGAAACCGGCTTGCCCATTCATTTCCACACCCATGACACATCGGGTATTGCCGCAGCTTCCGTGCTGGCTGCGGTGGAAGCGGGTGTTGACGCCGTCGACGGCGCCCTGGATGCCCTCTCTGGCTTGACCTCGCAACCGAATCTGACCTCGATTGCCGATGCCCTGGCTGGCAGCGATCGGGCGCCCGACATAGATACCCGTGCCATGCGCGAGATTTCAAATTACTGGGAAGGTGTGCGCCGGTTTTATGCGCCGTTCGAGGCAGATATACGCTGCGGAACATCCGATGTCTATCACCACGAAATGCCCGGCGGCCAATACACCAACTTGCGTGAACAAGCCCGTGCCATGGGACTGGAACACCGCTGGCCGGAAGTATCCAGCGCCTATGCGGAAGTCAATCAGCTCTTCGGCGACATCGTTAAAGTCACACCTACCTCCAAAGTGGTGGGCGATATGGCTTTGTTCATGGTAGCCAATGACCTTGGCCCCGCTGATGTAACCGACCCTGCGCGGGAAGTAGCCTTCCCCGAATCGGTTGTCTCGCTCTTTAAGGGCGAACTGGGTCGGCCACCGGAAGGCTTTCCAGAAGCGCTGTCAGACAAGATTCTGCAAGGCAAGAAACCCATGTCCGAGCGGCCAGGCAAGGGGCTGTCCGCAGTTGATCTTGATGCAGAACGTCACCTCGCCGAGAAAACCGTTGGCCGTCAGCTCGGCGACCGAGATCTCGCATCGTGGCTGATGTACCCCAAAGTATTCACGGAATTTTGCGCGCACCACAGTAAATATGGTGATGTCAGCCAGTTGCCTACGCCTGTATTTTTCTACGGCATGGCAGAAGGCGAAGAAGCTTCTGTGGCCATTGATGCGGGCAAGACTTTGGTCATCCGCTTGCAGGGTAGCGCTGACTTCACGGACGATGAAGGCGACGCCAAAAAACTCTTTTTTGAGCTCAACGGCCAACCGCGTTTGGTGCGCGTTGCAAAAGCGGGCGTATCACAAACGCAAACGCGACGCGAACGACCCAAGGCAGACAGTGGCAATCCAGCGCATATTGGTGCCCCGATGCCAGGAACGATCGTCACCGTATCCGTAAAACCCGGCCAGAAAGTGAAGCGCGGCGATCCACTGGTGTCTATTGAAGCAATGAAGATGGAATCGGTTGTGCGCGCTGAACGCGACATGACGATCGTCGACGTGTTTGCGAAAAAAGGGCAGGCAGTTAACCCGAAAGATTTACTGCTGACAGTCGCTGACTAAGCGGCTAATTCTGCAGGACGCGACGACTTGTGCGACGCGCCCCGCAGAATTGGCCAGCGACTTTTAAAGCAACGGTGCCAGCCACCGTTCGGCTTCCTTCACCGGCATGCCGCTGCGCTGTGCCCAGTCTTCCAGCTGGTCGCGACCGATTTTGCCGACAGCAAAATATTTCGCTTCGGGGTGCGCCAGATAAAACCCGGCCACTGAAGCAGCGGGCGTCATGGCAAAGCTCTCTGTTAATTCCATGTCCGCATTGGCCGGGACGTCAAGCAACTGGAACAGCGCAGCTTTAACGGTGTGGTCGGGGCATGCCGGATAACCTGGTGCCGGGCGAATGCCACGATACTTTTCGGCAATCATCTCATCAACCGCCAAGGCCTCGTCCGCCGCGTAACCCCAGGCGTCACGACGCACCTGCGTGTGCAGCCATTCAGCTGCCGCTTCAGCCAAACGATCAGCGAGCGACTTCAAAAGAATGGCGCGGTAGTCATCATGCTGCATGGCAAACTCGGCCAGTTTCTTCTCGATACCGAGGCCTGCGCTTACGGCAAACGCACCGGCATAATCAGGAATGGTGGTGGTTGTCGCCGTATCGTCATCGCCGACTTTTTGCACCGATCTGGGCGCGACAAAATCAGATAAACACTGATGCGGCTTGCCCGCCGGACGCTCCTGCTGCTGACGTAATCCGTGCCAGGTCATCAGCGGCATCGTGCGCGATTCATCATCAAAAAACACGATGTCATCGCCCACTGCGTTGGCCGGAAACAGGCCAAATACGGCATTGGCCGTCATCCACTTTTCTGCGATCACTTGTTGCAGCATCGTCTGAGCATCACGGTAAACGTTGCGCGCCGCTTCACCCACCACCGCATCAGCCAGTATCTCGGGGAAATGTCCGGCCAGATCCCACGTTTGAAAAAACGGGCCCCAATCGATGTACTCGGCCAGCATCGCCAAATCAAGATCGCGCAACACACGGACACCCAACTGGCGCGGTTTGACGGGCGCATAGTCAAGCTTGGCGCGATTAGCCCGTGCTGCCACAAGCGAGACTAAAGGCACCCCTTTTTTTGCCGCGTGCTGAACGCGCACTTTCTCGTAGTCGGCCGCCACCTCATCAACAAACGCGGCACGCATATCGATCGAGAGTAATTGTGTCACCACACCCACAGCGCGCGAAGCGTCCGGCACATACACCACTGGACCATCGTAATTCGGTGCGATTTTTATCGCGGTATGCGCGCGGCTGGTGGTCGCGCCGCCAATCAGCAAAGGCATCGGCAAACCATCCCCGCCGCCCCAGCCCAAACGCTGCATTTCACTGGCGATATTCGCCATTTCTTCCAGCGATGGCGTGATCAAACCCGACAACCCGATAGCTTGCGCACCATGCTCTTTGGCGGCGTGCAAAATTTTATCCACCGGCACCATGACGCCCAGATCGACCACGTCGTAACCATTGCAACCCAGCACCACGCCGACGATATTCTTGCCGATGTCATG
>WOZP01000085.1 GCA_011620215.1 Rugosibacter sp. | reverse complement strand
CAGGCGCTGGCGCCAACCTGAGCATTCTGCAGCCAGAAAATGAAGTGCTCGGGGTGGAAGGGCTAGCCGATGCTGCCGCACACGCAACCAGCCTCGGCGTGAACACCCTCGTGGCGAATCTGGATAACGCCTTGCCTTTGGATTCCGCTCAATACGACTGGGTATTATGTCTGGATGTGCTCGAACACCTGATGGCGCCTGACACTGCATTGCGTGAAGCACACCGGCTATTGAAACCCGGCGGCAAGCTGTTAATCAATGTCCCCAATCACTTCACCCTCACGGGTCGTTTGCGCATGCTGCTGGGCGCAGGCATACACTGGAACCGGTTTTTCCCGGACAGCCACGATTGGAACAACCCCCACATCCGGTTTTTCACCCCAGGCTCAATCCGTGAATTACTGACGAGCACGGGTTTTCGCATAATCAGCGATTTATCCCCTATCGCCCCGGCCGTGCCCATGTCGCATCAAATGCGCCAGCTGCATTTGCACGGACTGATCGACTGGTTAGCCAAACGCAACCCTGGCCTGTTTTGTGGCGGGTTCTTTTTATTGACAGAACGTGTCTGACCACCAACCAATCCATCAGCAAACACAGCCCGCTAAAAAGACGATGAGAATCCTGATTTGCAGCATTTCAAGCGCGCTTGGAGGGATGGAGCGCCGTATTGAAGCGGAAACAAAACTACTAACCAGCCAAGGGCACACGGTTTTTGTGGCCACACCACGCTTCTCGAAGCTCTCGCAATGGCAACGCGACATCCAAGCCGCAGGTGGCAAATACATCTATTGGCGGCCGTATAAATTCATCGAACGGCAACACCTGGCCGGGCCATTTCGCTGGCTGGCATTACTCAGCATCCCCATGCTGCGCTATTACAAAATTGACTTGGCGCATATCGCCTTGCCATGGAATTTTGTCGGCATCTCACTGGCCTATGTGTTAAGCGCTACCAACATTCCCTTTGTGATGGGCGTGCACTGCAAATTCGACAGCAAAACCCTGCCCAAAAAATCACTCCCCTTTGCCAAACAGGCGCTGCGCAGCTTAAAAGGCGTTTATGCGGTTTCTGCCCCGGTAAAAGACGCCTTCGTCCGCCTGTATCAAGACTTGATTCCAGCCTCGACGCCTATTGAAGTTATTCATAATGGCATTGACACCGAACGCTACCAACCCAATGCCGCAACCCGACAAATATTTCGCCAGCGCCTGGGCTTCACTGATGAAAATTTCGTGGTCATGTTTTGCGGCCGTCTTGATGAAAACAAACGCCCTTTGCTCGCATTAAATGTCTTTGCTGATTTTTTGGCTAACTGCCCACAAGGCCGCTTGCTCATCGTCGGCGACGGTCCAGAAATAAACGTGCTGAAAGCTCAAATTGGCGCATTAAAACTGCAAGATAAAGTGATTTTGACCGGACAAGTGGCTGATACCACACCCTATTACCAGGCGAGCGACTGCTATCTCTCGACAAGCGGCCAAATAGAAGGTTATTCGCTGACAACCGCCGAAGCCCTGGCCTGCGGCATCCCTGCCGTGGTGCCGAATGATGACGTCTTCACCTCCGTGTACGGTGCTGCCAGCGCGGTTCAACGTTGCCATGCGACTAACCCTGCCGAGTGGAGCCAAGCCCTGCTATCCGTCGCCACACTTGCCCCCGCTGAGCGGCAAACGTTAGGCCAGGAGGCGCGATCATTTGCCGAAAAGCATCTGGCTACAGAAGTCATGAATCAAAAGCTGGCTTTGTTTTATGCGAACATCACCTCAATATTAAGCAACAAACATTCCCTCATGAATAGATAAAAACTCCTCCCTGCGATGATTGAGCCCCCTCAAAAAAATTGAAGGCATAATGCCAATGAGTTGGAAGATGAAAAACAGAGGGAAGCGCAGGGATACTCCGCCGTCCGAAAAGTGGACTTGCTTCGCGGCGTACCGCCAGCGCCGACTTTTTTAAAGCCGCACTACCTATTCGCATTTCCCATGGCTTGATGCCCTTATGCTGACTGAATCCTTCCATCACGCCATCGCAAATGCTGCTGCAGCGCAGCTGCGCCAAGCCATGTGGCTGTTGCTGCCACCCCATGCCGCGCCCGTTTTCAGTGCTGCCGAAACTGGTGAGCAAGCATTAATAACGCGCATTGCGTTGAAAGCACCCGGCTATAGCGAGCCAGACGCGGACGGATTTGATCTGGTCGCAAAACTCTCCATCACAAAAAGCAAGACGAGGTTCTTGTGCATAGACGAAAGCCTGCAAAAATGACACCGACACGCACCAGAACATTTATAACCACACTACGATCAGTGTTGACCCGGCCTGTTAGAGAATTGGGTGCAACCAACTTTTTCTTGCTGTTCGTGCTCGCCACAATCACGATTTATCCGTTGTTTTCTGGCGGATTTACAACTCATGATGATGCCTGGATGGCGATCAATGTATGGAACGGCCTTACTTGGGAAATAACCAAATCGGCAAGTTTTGACCAAGGACGGTTTGTATTCTTATGGGCATTCCCATTATCTGCGGTGCCATTTATCATCGATGACCGACTATGGTACTTGGCCTTCAAATTTGGCTCTTTTTTTGTATTGCTAGGTGCGATCTATTATGCGGTATTTCAGTCCTTCAGATCCCAATGGATTGCGCTGACAGCATTAGCCTTTTTTCTGGCAATCATACAAAACGGTTGGGAACATAATGCGCTCACTTCTTTCGCGCTTGTTTTCAATACGTATGCCACGTTGTTTTTAGTGTCGTTGGGGCTGTTTGCCACAGCGATAAATCGAAAAAGTTTAGCTCTTGCCGTGCTTTCAGGGGTGCTGTATTTCGTTACGTGTGCCTCTGAGTTATTTGTGCTGTTTTTCCCATTCTATGTGGCTGTGCTGTTGTCGCGGGTTGCGCCGGGCGAGACACTGCTTGTGCGGCTTAAGTCGGGCAAAAAATATATTTTTGCCATTGCGCTGCCGTTGATCGCTTACTTGACGCTGTATCTCGTGTGGCGGCAAATTTATCCATCAACCTATGATGGTAACCAATTGAATGTATCCAATCCGCTGGCTGTCGGCAAGGTGATTGCGACGTATAGTTTGACCGCGTTTCCGCTGGCATCTCTGTCGCGTATTTACTCAGCGCTGAGCGATCCATTGCCATTCGCGAATCCAGCCAGTCTGCACGCCATTCTGGCTGAGTTCAATGCCCTGCATGTTATCAAGCCAATCGTGGTCGGCTTTCTTTTTGCGAGGTTAATGACTGCAGAGCGTTTTGTTGTGCCATCGGGAAGAAAATTACTCATCGGAGCAGCAGTGGCATGGATTGGCATTTTTTTGCCTAATCTCTTATTGGGGTTTTCTAAAAAGTACCAAAGCTGGGTGGAAAGTTTCTCCCATTCGTACGTGTATACCTATTATTCACTCATCTCTGCGGTAGTTTTTTTAGCTTTGCTGCTGGCCTACATGAACGCAAAAAGTCGCGCATGGCATCCGAGGCTAAGGCTGGCAGTTGTTTCATTGGTTGTCGCTGCAATGATGAGCGTTAGTTTTGCAGTCGAATTAAGAAACCAATATTTTGCCTTTGAACAAAAGCTTGCACATCGGAAGTGGCAGTTAATGGAGGTGCTTGTCAACTCGCCCGCCTTCATGGAAATTCCGGAGGGAACGACGGTGGTTGCACCGACACTTGTATCACATCATCGTGACCATGCTACTGTGTCTGCAGACGACTGGTCTAACTACGTCAAGTACAAAACCGGCAAGCATCTGCGATTTGACAAAAACAAGTGCAAGAGCGGGGATCAATGCTATCAGCTCGTTTTTCGTCAGGCGCCGCAATCAGATAATCAGTTCGTCATACTGCAAAAAACCAAACACATCGACTCGCTAACTTCTACGGCGTTGACAATCTACTCGATGCCCACGCAAACCAATGCCGTCATTGTTGGATCCTTCATCCCGGGCAAGCTTGCTGCAAAATTAGAAATGAATGGCAAACCGCTGACCAATGTCGGCTCAGGTGTGTTTTCTTCGATGTTCCCCGCTGACGCTGATCATGGCCTTGCCCAAACAGTTAGCATGGCTGGAAATGTCGAAATTATCCCTGAACAGATTATCATCTCACCCTACAGTGTTGAGCCGCGCTTGCGGCCATTGGCAGATGAATAGGCAGCGGGGATTGATTTCAAGAAGCAAGCGTATCAGGGGTTCAGGTAATGAGCCATGGGTGTGGTATCTCGCCGGGTTTAGTGCTGGATTTAAAGTTTTTTTATGAGAATAGCAGGAGTGATAAATTGAAAGCAGTCCTTCTCGCCGGTGGTCTGGGTACCCGGATCAGCGAAGATACCTATACACGTCCGAAGCCGATGATAGAAATCGGCGGCAAGCCGATGCTGTGGCACATCATGAAGATTTACTCGGCTCACGGCATCAATGAGTTCGTGATTTGCTGCGGCTACAAGGGCTATGTCATCAAGGAATATTTCGCCAACTACTTTCTGCACATGTCGGATGTGACCTTCGATATGAGCAAAAACAGCATGGAAGTGCACCAGCGAAATGCCGAGCCCTGGAAGGTGACCTTGGTGGATACCGGCGAAGACACCATGACCGGCGGCCGCTTGAAACGGGTAGCCGATTTCGTCAAGGATGAAGAACTTTTTTGCCTGACCTATGGCGATGGGGTGAGCGACGTCAACATCACCGAGTTGCTCGCCTTCCACAAGGCGCAAAACGTTAAAGCCACATTGACTGCGACGATTCCGCCTGGCCGTTTCGGCGCGCTGGACTTAGTGGGCAACAAAGTGAATAGTTTCATGGAAAAGCCCAAGGGCGATGGGGCCATGATCAACGGTGGTTTCTTTGTGCTGTCGCCACAAGTCCTCGACTACATCACCGATGATCAGACGATCTGGGAGCGTGAACCGTTGGAGCGCTTGGCCCAGGAAGGGGATTTGGCGGCCTTTCCGCACCATGGCTTCTGGCAGCCGATGGATACCCTGCGCGACAAGGTGCATCTGGAGGAATTGTGGCAATCCGGCAAAGCGCCGTGGAAGGTGTGGTCTTGAACGCCTCATTCTGGCAAGGCAAGCGCGTCTTGCTGACCGGCCACACGGGCTTCAAAGGCAGTTGGCTGTCACTCTGGCTGCAATCCATGGGTGTGCAAGTGATGGGCTATGCGCTGGCACCGCCGACCCATCCCAGCCTGTTCGAAGTGGCTAACGTCGAGAAAGGCATGACCAGCGTTATCGGTGACATCCGTGATTTAGCCCAATTACAGGCAGCCTTTACCGAGCACAACCCTGAAATCGTTATTCATATGGCGGCGCAACCTCTGGTGCGTTATTCCTACCAAAACCCGGTCGAAACCTACGCCACTAACGTCATGGGCACGGTGCACGTGCTCGAAGCCGTGCGCAACACGCCAAGCGTCAAGGCCGTGGTGAATGTCACCACCGACAAGTGCTACGAGAATAAAGAATGGGTCTGGGGTTACCGTGAAGACGAGCCCATGGGCGGCTACGACCCCTACAGCAACAGCAAGGGCTGCGCCGAGCTGGTCACCAGCGCTTACCGCCGATCCTTCTTGAAAGACAAGGGCGTGGCCCTGGCATCCGCCCGCGCGGGCAATGTCATCGGCGGCGGTGACTGGGCGGCAGATCGTCTGATCCCGGATATCTTGCAGGCTTTTGAGGCCAACCAGCCCGTCATCATCCGCAACCCTTACGCCACCCGCCCCTGGCAGCATGTGCTGGAACCCCTCTCGGGCTACCTGACCCTGGCTGAGCGTCTTTACACCGATGGCTCAGCGTTTGCCGAAGGCTGGAACTTTGGCCCAAAAGAAGACGATGCTCGCCCGGTGCAATGGATTGTTGAGCACCTGGCCAGCCTTTGGGGTAAGGGTGCGACCTGGCAGCAAGATGGTGATACTCATCCGCATGAAGCCAACTACCTTAAACTGGACATCTCCAAAGTGCGCGCCAAGCTTGGCTGGGAGCCGCTTTGGAAGCTGACTCACAGTTTGGGTAAAGTGGTCGAGTGGCACAAGGCGTTTAATGCCAAGCAAAACATGCGTACTATCACGCTAGAACAAATTTCCATTTACAGCAAAGGAGCACACCCATGAGTAGCGTACTTCGTCAGACATTACGCGCCGATGCCAATCACACCATTCATGTGGTTTTACCGCAAGACATGGGGGAACAGGTTGAAGTCATCGTTTTTCCGGTACGCTCGCCCACAGACAAAACATTGAATGCCGATGAAGCATTTATGGTGGCCGCCTATTCAGCCGTTACTGAAAACGATCCGGAAGAAGATGCCTTATGGGGAAAATATGTCCGCAGCTAATCTATGGCAGCCAGGAACAATCCACGTTTATAAAGTTCCTTTTGTTGATGCCCAGGGAGCCAAGCCGCGTCCTGTACTGATCACCTCCGGCCCCAACAGCAAGGGCGACGTGATGGGCATCCCGGGTAGTTCAAAAATCGAGCAATGGGATGAACAGGATCAGATCGTGATCATCCCGGATGACCTGCAGGAAGGCCAACTCGACAAACCGACCGTATTCCCTATCAGTAAACAGATGGTTTTTTCTCCACGCTTTTTTTGCGGGGAGGTTGGCATGATTAGCGCCAAGGCGCTGGAAAAAACCCAGCGCATGATTGTGGCGCATCAGGTTGACCAGTTTTACACCTCGATCAATCAGCCAAAAACTTTCATTCCGGGCAGCACCTCGGTCCCGCCTTCCGGCAAAGTCATCGGCGCCGAAGAGCTCAAGAATATGGTTGAAGCGTCGCTTGACGGCTGGCTCACCACGGGCCGCTTCAACACCGAATTCGAGCAAAAGCTCGCCGCTTTCATCGGCGTCAAGTATTTGATCACGGTTAACTCCGGCTCATCGGCTAATCTGGTCGCATTCAGCACACTCACCTCCCCGAAGCTGGGCGAGCGGGCCATCAAGCCGGGCGATGAAGTCATTGGCGTGGCGGCGGGATTTCCCACCACCGTCAACCCCATCCTGCAATTTGGCGCCGTGCCGGTGTTTGTGGATGTGGATCGCCTCACCCACAACATCGACGCCAGCAAGATTGAAGCGGCCATTAGCCCGAAAACCAAAGCCATCATGCTGGCGCACAGCTTGGGCAATCCGTTCAACCTCGATGTCGTCACTGCCCTGTGCAAAAAACACAATCTATGGCTGGTAGAAGACTGTTGCGACGCACTGGGTAGCACTTACCGGGGCCAGATGGTGGGCACGTTTGGCGACATTGCCACCTTGAGCTTTTACCCGGCGCATCACATCACCATGGGTGAGGGCGGTGCTGTATTCACGAATAATCCCAAGCTTAAATTGATTGCAGAAAGCTTTAGGGACTGGGGTCGTGACTGCTATTGCCCACCCGGCAAAGACAACACCTGTGGCAAACGGTTTGGCTGGAAACTGGGCGGCCTGCCCGAAGGCTACGACCACAAATACACCTACAGCCACCTGGGCTACAACCTCAAAATCACCGACATGCAAGCCGCCTGTGGTTTGGCGCAACTGGGCAAAGCGCCACAGTTTATCCAGGCGCGCAAAGACAACTTTGCCTTCCTGAAAGCGCGCCTGAAGGATTGTGAAGAATTTATCAGCCTGCCTGAGGCAACCGAGCACACCGACCCCTCGTGGTTCGGCTTTCCGATTACCTTGAAAGAAAATTGCCCGGTCACTCGTCTGCAACTGTTGACCTATCTGGATCAAAACAAAATCGGCACGCGCTTGCTGTTTGCCGGCAACCTGACGCGCCAGCCTTACATGGTTGGGCGCAACTATCGCGTCAGTGGCGAGCTGACGAACACCGACAATGTGATGAACAACACCTTCTGGATTGGCGTGCAACCGGCACTGACACGAGAGATGCTGGAATTTGCGGCGAGCAAGATTGAAAGTTACCTAGGTGTGAATTTCTAAATGGACACGGCTCAGGCTATGGAAAAAATAAAAGTTAGTGACTTGATTGCCCAAACGCTTGAAGAGTTAGGCATCAGGCATGTTTTCGGTATTATCGGTGCAGGTAACGTGCATTTATTTGAGTCGATTTCGCGTCGCGGCTACACTGAGATCGTATGCGTCCATCATGAGCAAGCCGCGTGCATGGCGATGCAAACTTATTACCGTACCTGCGGTAAATTGTCAGCGTCTTTGCTGACCACTGGCGCGGGATCAACCAACGGCGTGACTGGCGTAGTGTCGGCTTGGGCTGATTCGATTCCTTGCATCGTTATTGCCGGTAATGAAAATTCAAAATTTACCAAGCCAGAAAACCCACTCCGCATGTGGGGCGTGCAAGGCTACGATTCAGTCGATATGGTACGTAAAGTCACTAAATACGCTCACCGCGTAACCTCACCGGAGCAGGCAGTTTTCGAGCTAAAGAAAGCAGCCCATATCGCGCTCGATCAGCGTCCCGGCCCGTGCTGGATAGAAATTCCGATGGATATCCAGGCGAACCAAATTGATCCTGCGACTTCCGCTCAATTTGCTGCACCAGCGCCGGTGAATTATTTAACATCTCAAGTAGCCGATCAAGTCGACAGCGTAATCCATGCCTTGCTTTTAGCTCAGCGCCCTTTACTTTGGCTTGGCCACGGTATCCGCATGGCGGGCGCAGAAAAGAAGATCAAGCCGTTGCTAGAGCAGCTCGGCATGCCAGCTTTGGTGTCGTGGGCCGGAATCGACATGATAGATTCGGATCATCCGCTAGTGTTCGGTCGTGCGGGCGTGTACGGGCAGCGTGCAGCCAACTTCATTTTGCAGAACTGTGATTACTTATTGACCATCGGCACACGTCTGGCGATCCCTCAAATTGGCTACGACTTATCGGAACTGGCGCGTGAGGCGCGTATTGATGTCGTTGATATTGATCCTCAAGAAGCGTCCAAATATCAAGCGCGCACCAAGGAAATGATTGTGTGCGATGCGGCAGTCTTTATCGATGCGTTGATCGACCGGCTGAAACAGAAGGTTATCGAACACAAGCCGGACTGGCTTGCAAGGTGCAATGCATACCAGGATCAGTTCCCATGGGTCGGCTCGGAGCACGACGACCAAAGGGGTTACATGAACTCATACCGGTTCATGGAGCGTCTGAACGGTTTCTTTAAAAAGGATCAGATCGTCGTCACCGACATGGGTACTGCCTTGTTGAGTGGGCACGAGGCATTGCACATCAAGGAGGGCCAACGCTTGATGACATCTACAGGTCTAGGCGAAATGGGCTATGGGTTACCAGCTGCTATTGGCGTGTCGTTCGCGACAGGCCGGGGTGAAGTCATGTGTCTCAATTGCGATGGCGGAATGATGCTCAATTTGCAGGAGCTGCAAACCATCGTCCATCACCAATTGCCTGTCAAGCTGTTCATTTTTGATAATGATGGCTATCTGATGATCAAGCACACGCAGAATGCGCTGTTCAACACTGGATACGTGGGTACCAACAAGGCCTCCGGCATATCCTGCCCCGACTATGCCAAGATTGCAGCAGCGTTTGACATTCCAGCTTATCGGATCCGCAACTGGGACGAGTGCGACGAGGTGCTCACCAAAGTTCAGGCTGCGACTGGCCCGGTCATTTGCGAAGTATGCATGCATCCTGAGCAGCTGTTCTCGCCAAAGCTGTCTCTGGTTTCCAAAGAAGACGGCACGCTGGTCTCGCCGCCGCTGGAAGACTTGTCGCCGCTGCTACCGCGCGATGTATTAGAGCGCGCCATGTTAGTTGGCATGCACGAGAAGTCGAAGTCACTTTAATGATGCGTAAAACACGATGAAATCATTGGCGGATTCAATAAAAAATTCAAGGTTGCCATTAGCGGTATCGGCAACATAGGTCGCTGATAAATGCTCGATGTCTTGCGCTCTTATGAAATAACCTGCACCTTGGTGTCAGTTCTGCGCAACCCTGAAATATGCGCATAGCCATCCTCGGCGCTACCAGCCAGATCGCCAAAGACCTGGTGTTATCGTTCTGCGCGCAAAGCAGCCATGAGCTGGTGCTTTACGCCCGTCGTCCGCAGGTCGTGAAGCAGTGGTTGGAACGCGTGGGCTTGTCGGATCGATATGAATTTGAAGACTTTGCAGCTTTCAACGCGGACGAGCATTTTGACGCTATTCTTAACTTTGTAGGTGTAGGCAATCCGGCCCAAGCGGCGGCGATGGGGGCATCGATTTTTGATGTGACGCTGCAATACGATGCGATGGCGCTGGACTATGTGCGACAGCATCCCGATTGTCGATACATTTTTTTGAGCAGCGGAGCTGCCTACGGCACAAGTTTTGACGCGCCAGTGGATAAAAACACCAAGGCAGTGGTTGCAATCAATAACCTCCAGCCACAAGACTGGTACGGCGCTGCCAAACTGCATGCCGAATGTCGTCACCGCTCGCTGCCGCATCTGCCGATTATTGATATTCGGGTGTTTAACTATTTCAGCCACACACAGGATATTGCAGCGCGTTTTTTGATGACGGATATCCTGCGGGCTATTCGTGACAAGGCCGTGTTGAAGACCTCACCCGACGACATCGTGCGTGACTACCTGCATTCATCAGATTTCCATCAATTGGTCAGTGCGCTGATCTCCGCGCCTGCTGCGAATGCGGTTGTCGATTGTTATAGCCGCGCACCGATTGATAAAAAAAACTTGCTGGCAGCCATGCAGGAACAGTTTGGCTTGCAGTATGAAATGACGCAAGCCAGCGTCAGCGTGAATGCAACAGGTAACAAACCGCATTACTACTCACACAATACCCGGGCTGCGGATTTTGGCTACCAGCCCACATTGACTTCGTTGGAGGGCATTGTGAAAGAGGCGAAAATGATTTTGCAAGGGGCTGCTAGCACTTATGGGCAGGAATGAAGCAGCGATTTGGCCTCGGTAGATTCTTTAACTTGAAAATCATCAAGTTTCTAAGCGCTGGCGTTCTAAATACGGTCTTTGGGTACTCTGTTTATGCTGTCTTGCTATTTATTAAAGTACCCTATCTCGTTGCACTGTTCGTGGCGACTGTTGCTGGGGTTGTTTTCAATTACTTTAGTTTCGGCCGCATGGTTTTTCATGGCCATGGCGGCTGGTTTGTTTTCGGAAAATTTGTTGTCGCCTACGCATTAATATATGGTGTCAATGCTGTTTTGCTCAGAACCTTGACGAGTGATTTTCTTTTGAGTCCCTATGTGGGGCAACTGATATGTATCCCGCTAAGCATTCTTCTCAGCTGGGTATTGATGAATTACTGGGTTTACAAAAAAAGGATTGCTTGACAAATGGCGGAAAGAAAACTGATAAGTATCGTAACCCCTTGTTATAACGAGGAGGAAAATATCGATGAGTTGTATCAGCGCATTGTCGCAGTCATGGCGACATTGCCCTATGACTACGAGCACATCTGCATCGACAATGCATCAACCGACGGAACGGTCAGGAAAATCAAGGAAATCGCTGCCAACGATAAGCGCGTCAAGCTGATCGTCAATGCACGTAATTTCGGGCATATCAAATCACCGTACTACGGCATTCTTCAGTCACGCGGCGACGCCTGCATTTTGATCGCATCCGATTTGCAGGACCCACCGGAAATGATCGTTGAGTTCGTACGAAAATGGGAAGAAGGCTACAAGACGGTGCTGGCTGTCAAGCCAGAAAGCGAAGAATCCTCAATCATGTTCTTTCTGAGGAAGGCTTACTACCGCTTCATCACCCGGATTTCCGAAGTGCCACTGGTGCAGAATGCCACCGGCGCCGGTTTGTTTGACCGGATGGTTATTGACATCCTGCGCAATATCGACGATTCCTACCCTTATTTTCGTGGGCTGTTGTGTGAGATAGGCTTCCCCATTGCAACCGTGCCCTTCAAGCAGCCGCGCAGGCAGCGGGGTATTACCAAGAATAATTTTTACACGCTCTACGACATTGCAATGCTGGGGATCACGAATCACTCAAAAGTCCCCCTGCGGCTTATGGCGATGAGCGGTTTTTTGCTTTCTATTCTCAGCTTGTTTGCCGCATTTGGCTTTCTTGCTGCCAAGCTGGTATTTTGGGATTATTTCCAACTGGGGATATCGCCGATTCTGATTGGCATCTTCTTTTTTGGAGCGGTACAGATGTTTTTTATTGGGCTGCTGGGTGAATATATCGCCTCAATACATACACAGGTTAGACATATGCCGTTAGTTATTGAGGCTGAACGAGTCAATTTCCAAATCTCTGATTAGTTCACTGCAGGCAGCGGTTCCTTTGTCCGCCTGTATCAAGACTTGATTCTTGCCGCCACGCCGATTGAAGTGATCCATAATGGCATTGACACCGAACGCTACCAACCCAATGCTACTGCCCGGCGAGCATTGCGTGAGCGTCTGGGCTTTGCCGAGGGAGGTTTCGTGGTCATGTTTTGCGGCCGTCTTGATGAAAACAAACGCCCTTTGCTCGCATTAAATGTCTTTGCTGATTTTTTGGCTAACTGCCCACAAGGCCGCTTGCTCATCGTCGGCGACGGTCCAGAAATAAACGTGCTGAAAGCTCAAATTGGCGCATTAAAACTGCAAGATAAAGTGATTTTGACCGGACAAGTGGCTGATACCACACCCTATTACCAGGCGAGCGACTGCTATCTCTCGACAAGCGGCCAAATAGAAGGTTATTCGCTGACAACCGCCGAAGCCCTGGCCTGCGGCATCCCTGCCGTGGTGCCGAATGATGACGTCTTCACCTCGGTGTATGGCGCATCCACCGCGGTACAGCGGTGTAACCCTGCTGATCCGCATGAATGGAGCGAAGCGCTGCTTTCCGTCGCGCAGCTTGATGCCACAGCCAGACAATTGCTCAACCAATCAGCGCAAACCTTTGCCCAAACGCATTTATCCGTAGAGCTCATGAATCAAAAACTGACCTTGTTTTATGAGAACATTGCTTCAGAATGTAGCCACTCAACACCACTATGAAAGTAAAACGCTCACCGTGACTGATTCAAAATTCATCCTCTACGGTGCTGAGGCCAGTCCCCGCCCACCCTTATCCATGGTGGAGCAATTGCGTACCGCTGCGCGCCGCAAGCTGCATGGCTATCGCGATGTCACCCACTTTCGCCACGGCGATCTCTCGCACCTCGACTATCGTAACTATGACGGGCAGGACACGATCAATCTGGGCGATGTAGCGATTTATCAGTCCGCCGCCGCACTCATCCAGCGCGCGCTACCGGAAGCAGACACCCTGCCAATCAACTGGGAAGAACTCAGCCAGCATCCGGTTACGGATGCAAAACGCCAAAAAACCAGTCTGGTTTTTAATGGCAGCGGATACTTTCATGTTGCCGCTGATGGACGCCTTGCCGATCGAATCAAAGACGATCTCGAATTCATCCGTCATCATGCCATCCCTGCTTTTTTCTTTGGTGTCGGCTTGAACAGACCGGGGCAAACGGATTTAGATGCGCCTGTCAGGCTGCACCCGGAGGATGCGGCACTGGTCAGCCAACTGCTGGATTATGCGCAGGCAACTGCTGTTCGAGATATGGCTACCCAATCCGCTCTGGCGGCATTAACGTCAAAACCCGTGCACCTGATCGGCGACCCTGCGCTGCATTTCGTTCATGCCACGGGGACGCAAACCGCACCAAGTGCTGTGGCTGGCCTATCGACCCCATCCACCAACATCCCTACAGCAAACACGCCGCCCGTTATCGGCGTGAATTTTTCATTCCACGGCAAGAATTCAAACGCGCTGCTCCAGAAAAATCTGGAAAGCTATTGCGCGGTATTGCTCAGGCTGCAAAAAGAAACCGGGGCGGAGTTCCGTTATTTTGTGCATTACGCCACTGAAAACATCTTGCCCCGGCTGCTCGCCCAGCGCGGTGTGAACATTAAAAATGTTCCCGAAGGGACGCACCGCGCTGGCGCTGGTGACACGGCAACTTTGGCACGAGAATACGCAAAACTCGATCTGCACATCGGCGGCATGCTGCATTCCTGCATCCTCGCTACCAGCGCCGGCACGCCGTGCATTGCGCTGGCGTATGACATCAAGCATCAGGGGTTTTTTGACCTGATGGGCTTGCCGGAAAACTGCCTCTCGGCAGCCGATTTCAACCCGGAAGCGCTGTATTCGCGCGCCATGGATTTATTGGCCAACCCTGCCCCGGTGCGCGCTCACATCGCTGCTCGACGCGACCAGCTTGAAAGCGAAACGTTAAGCTTCCTCAGCAATCAGCTCATGATGATCAGCTCATGACACTATGACACCTGCCGTCTCCGTCATCATCCCCGTGCGCAATGGGCGTGAATTCATTCACGAGGCCTTGGCCAGCGTGTGCTCTCAAAGCTTCAGCGATC
>WOZP01000194.1 GCA_011620215.1 Rugosibacter sp. | reverse complement strand
AGCTTTCGCCACTACCCCCTCAAGATAGCGTGTCTACCAATTTCACCACGTCGGCGCTGTACTGCAAAACTGATTTAAATTATATCGCAACACGCTTGCTGCCTAATGCATTGCAGCAAAAAATGTTGCGGTGTAAAAGAAGCGAAATTACTGCGGAATGTTTTTGACTTTGGAATCAGGTGCACCAGGCGCTTGCGCTGGCGAAGCCGCAGGCACCGGGACTACAGACAACGGCAATGTAGGCGCTGTTTTTGGTACTGCAGCGTCCATCACGCTACGAGAAACCTCTGTACGGGATGTTGCAAGATAAGCCAAACCCAGGCTCGTGCAAAAGAAGATTGCTGCAAGGACGCCCGTTGCTCGGGACATAAAGTTAGCTGAACCCGTTGCACCAAAAAGACTTCCTGATGCGCCACCACCGAAAGCGGCGCCCATATCAGCACCTTTTCCGTGCTGCAGGAGTACCAGTCCAATGATGCCCAAACCTGCCAGAACATGTATGGTTAAAATAATCGTATGCATTAAACTCATATCAACTCCAAAAAAACATCAGGCTGCGGCGCAAATCGCCAAAAAGTCCACAGCAACAAGTGAGGCACCACCAATCAGCCCGCCATCAATATCTGGCTGAGAAAAAATGTCTGCCACATTACTGGGTTTAACACTACCACCATAAAGAATCTGCAGGCGATTACCCAAGTCAGCACTTTCACGCGCCAAGCGACCACGAATAGCCGCATGCACTTCCTGCGCTTGCGCTGGTGTCGCCGTTTTCCCTGTGCCAATGGCCCACACCGGCTCATACGCTACCACGGCGCGCACAAAGGCTGCACTACCATTGACTGCCAGCACCGCATCCAACTGCCGGGTGATGACATCATGCGTGACACCGGCTTCGCGCTCAACGAGAGTTTCACCGACACACAGGATAGGAATCAATCCGGCCCGTTGTGCCGCAGCAAACTTGGCGGCAACAATGGCATCGGTTTCTGCAAAGAAAGAACGCCGCTCCGAATGCCCTACCAACACATAGCGACAGCAAAAATCAGCCAGCATGCTGCCACTCACCTCGCCGGTCCATGCGCCTTGATCGTGTTCGGAAACATCCTGCGCACCCCATGCCATCGAACTGCCTTCTAGCGATTGCCGCGCTTGAGCTAAATATGGATACGGCAAACATAGCGCAACCTGAACTACCACCCCTGCGGACTTCGCGGTTTGCGTGGAAATACCAGAGCGGATAGCGTCCAGCAAACCAGGGTTGGTAGCCAAACGACCGTGCATTTTCCAGTTACCGACAACCAGTTTGTTCCGCATGAAAGAAATGGGTTAAAAAGAAAGACGCGTAGCGTTAAGCGGATAATTATAAAGCCAGCATCACGATAATGCCAGACAAGGAGGCGTGGTGAGCTAAAAAGTCGGCACTGGTGATACGGTGCGCCTATTGTCTATTGAATATTCTGCATCGCCATGCAATTGACACATTGGTTTGATATTGTTCGAATGATGAAAACTTCCGATGTCATCAAGGCATTTGCCGCTTTTGTACAAGAATCGCGACTCGCCATCTTCAGATTGCTGGTACAGAATGGACAGCAAGGCCTAAGAGCAGGCAAGATCAGCGAACTACTCAATATTATGCCAACAACCTTATCGTTCCATCTCAAGGAACTTAGCAATGCTAGTTTGGTAAACTCTCGGCAAGATAGCCGGTTCATGATCTACATGGCGAATTTCAAGTTGATGAACGAGTTGCCGGTGTTCCTGACTGCCAATTACTGCACTGGAAATTTATGAGCGAATCCATTCTCAATAACCTTGCCATAAACGGTGGAAGATTCAGAGCGTTTAGCGCAGGCAGTCATCCTGCAGCTAAGCCACATCCATTTGTGCTTGATCAGATCCAGCGCGCCGGCCTGCCGGTCGATGGGCTGCGCAGCAAGAACTGGGATGAGTTTGCGGTACCCGGTTCGCCTAAACTGGATTTTGTATTCACCGTGTGCGATACCGCGGCGAGTGAGGTCTGCCCAGTGCGGCTTGGTCAGCCTATGACAGCGCACTGGGGCTTGCCTGATCCGTCACTGGCTGAAGGTACGGATGAGCAAAAACACCATGCATTTGCCGAGACGTTCCACTTTCTAGCGAATCGGATCAATGCCTTTGTTAGTCTGCCAATTGACAAACTCGACAAGCTCAGTCTCCAAAAGAAGCTCAACGCGATCGGCAAGACTAAATGATGTTATGCCAACGGCTCACTGCGGAGGCACTGGGTACGGCGTTGCTCCTTGCGGCTGTGATTGGCTCCGGCATTATGGGCGAAAGACTCGCTGGTGGAAATATCGCGATTGCGCTGCTCGCCAACTCGATCGCCACGGGTGCTGCACTATATGCACTGATTTTGGTATTTGCCCCTATATCAGGGGCACATTTCAATCCTGCAGTCACCCTGGTTGTTGCGTTAAATAGACAGATGCAATGGAGCGATGCAATAGCGTATGCCGGTGCCCAAGTCGCAGGCGCTTTTGCAGGCGTTGCTGCTGCTCATGCGATGTTCGGCGAGCCGCTGTTCTTCGCATCACAGCATCAGCATACCGGAGCGGCTCAATGGTGGGCAGAGGGTGTGGCAACCTTTGGCTTGCTGATCGTCATTCTCGGCAGCATGCGGCAAAGCCTTCCTGCCACTGCGGCTGCCGTCGGCGCCTATATTACATCCGCATACTGGTTTACCGCTTCAACCTCTTTCGCAAATCCGGCGGTAACGCTGGCGCGCGCGGCGAGCAATACTTTCGCAGGAATCCGTCTAGTCGATACACCAGCTTTCGTACTGGCGCAACTTGCGGGGGCACTCGTGGCAGCAGGAATTATGCGATGGCTGGTTTCACAAAAATAGTTGCGTACTACTTGACTTAAGCGGCGCAATACATGGACGGAATGTCTTGCTGACTTTCAAATATTACCCAAACCGCCCTGTAATGTAGTCTTCAGTCTGTTTCTT
>WOZP01000128.1 GCA_011620215.1 Rugosibacter sp. | reverse complement strand
TCGTAGTCACCATTCTCAGTCAGCTCACTAATGGCCGAGGTTTGCGCAAGGCGCGTTGATAGATTGGTGTCCAGGGTGTTACGAAACAAATCAGCAAATGGAAAAATAATAAGCAGCCCGAACACGGTGCCGCAGATAGCGGCTGTAGAGGACCAGCGTCTCCAGGGCAAGACAAACAAGATGCTGAGCAGTATGGTTCCGACTTTGAAGCGAGCAGTGCTGATCGGATTGTTGAGTACCAATGTGGCGCCAAGCATCATGATCGTCATCACCTTCCATAGCCATGCCGTTCGCTGCCCCCTGGTGTGCCGAGCGATCCATACCACCAATGCAGCGACTGACAGTACAAAGATCGGCGTCCTGAGCCCCTGGGTTAACAGCGTCATTGTGGGGCTATCGAGCACGGACATGAGCGCTTGACTTCTGATGCCTCTCGGTGCGAAGAGCATTTCCATGCCCCCACTAAGGGACAGAAAATAGGGAATGGAGGCAAGCGTAATGACTCCTAGGATCGGGATGATGGAGCTATTGATCGAGCGATTCAGAATCCTGGGGACCAAAATCGCTTTCCGTGCCGGAATGAGGTACTGACCAAACTCAAACGCGATCAGTCCAGCTATTACGATAAAGCAGGACTTTACGAGTAGCGTATCGTCGTAGTGGCCATGCCAGGGAAAGTTCTGCGTGGCAATCTGAAGGAAAGGAGCGACCGCAAGAAAAATATAGACAAAGATCCAAAATGTGATCGCTAAAATACGCTGGGAGCTTGACGATGCCAGCGCGGCCAGGCGTGCACTGCTATAGGCCAGGATAAAGCCAGCCGGCACCAGCGGCAACGAGGCTGCAAAACGAGCTGTGGAGGCAGCCAGGAGCAATATTGGGAGCGTAATCAATACGGGGAACAGGATCAGGAAACTTAATGATCTAGGATTCATGTTTACCTTCTTCCATCGAAATTCGCTTACTCCCGAATGTCGCAGCATCCATACCTAACCGTCGCTGAACGAACACCACAAGCAGCAGGTTCCACAGAATGAGGCTGCTTCCTATCGCAATGGCCGCGCCGGCGAGGTCCCAGCGGGGAATCAACAGGGCATTCAAGGTGACGTTGGCAATCACCTTGGCAATCACCTTGGCAATCACCTTGGCAATCATGGCGTTCAGCCTATCGTCCTGGCGACCGGTCATGTCCGCCAGGAAAATCGCAGGACTCGTTACTGGCGTTGACCGGTTGCACGACGACCTGGATGGCCAGAGCCAGGGCGATGACGCCACGCGCACCCCAGGTGGCCAGACACCGTAGGCGCGCTCAATTATCCGCGGCATATAACCACGCAAGAATTGACTGGTCCGCCATGCCCACATCACTAGAAAGAAGACCACCAGCTCCGCGCCGCACACGGCGGTCTGATACACCTGCTGCCGCGCGGCACGGCCGGCATGATGATGCTTTTCGAGCGGACGATGTTGAGGCCGGTAATCAACGGCAAGGCGTTCACCGATCGCTTCACGGCCAACAGGGCGCGGCAGCCCATGCGCAGTCATGGCTTTGACAAGCGCTGTACGGAGTACCGCATCGACCATCGCCTGATTCCGCCGCGGGCCGGCCGCGGACCAACGGCATGGTCGAGCGCTTCAACGGGCGCATTGTCGAGGTGCTGCGAACCCACCACTTCCGAGCCACGATGATCTGGCCTACGCTCACAAGCGCTACTTCTCGCTGTACAACCAACACCTGCCCTAAAAGTCATTCATTACCGATCGCCTATCGAATCCATGAAAAATTGGTAACAGCACAGACCGGGACTGTTAAAAAAAATGGAGCGGAATCATCCGGGGCCCGACAACTATGGTTCCCTTAGGCATTGCCTCGCCAAATCGATAAGTCCCGCCCGAGCAACTCTTCCAACAACTTCACCTCGTCACTGAACACTTCATCCAGATACTGGCGGAACTCGGGACGAAGCGGCAGGCGTGAACTAGCCTCCGCGTTAAAGCGATCTATTGTCTTAATAAGACCGGTGCCACGAAACCCGGTCTTGCGGCGAAGCGTGGCTAGTGGTCTAGTGACGTAGCCACGCAGACGTTTTGGGAACTGCCCGAGCCACAGCCATTTGTACTGAATGTTTTCGTTAATGCGAGGAAATTCCTTTCGTCCATCGTCCGGCAATTCAAGAAACGATAATAAGTTACGGTATTCCCCTCCTGGATTAGCAATGAAATCATCGAACGTGATGATGTGGATTTGATCTCTTGGAAACGTCCGAAACAAGATCCTCATCTGTGAGCCGAGACTACCGATCCATTTGTACTGTAGAGAGTGTGCGTTTTTACGCGCTGGGGGAAGCGCTTTCCCCGAGGCGCGAATGTCTTGCAACGCCCATGCCTTTTCGAAATCTTGCTCAGACTCTATACCCTGTCTCAGTAGCTCACTATGAAAGGCATACACAAGGTCGGAGGGTCGTCTGAGCATCACCATCAGCTTCGCTTGCGGTTCGAACAACTTGATCTTAGGCAAAGCTAGCTTTGAGTGGATATATCTGGTCGAGGCTTCGGCTACCACAGATTGGCAGGGCCTCGCTCGTGCGAATAAGCCTAAATATTCATCGCTTGAGCGGTAACTAGATCGACCGACATCCTCGCTAAAGAAACTTGGCTCTTTGGGTTCAGACATAAACACATTCGGATGCGTGCGCAGATACTCGCTCATAGCGGTTGTGCCGCATTTAGGCGCACCAATAATGAAGAAATTCGGTTTACGCACCACTTCAAACCTC
The DNA here is from genome assembly GCA_011620215.1 of Rugosibacter sp. Taxonomy (GTDB): domain Bacteria; phylum Pseudomonadota; class Gammaproteobacteria; order Burkholderiales; family Rhodocyclaceae; genus Rugosibacter. Next base: position 222 of record WOZP01000128.1, on the reverse strand, counting down.
TGCCGTATTGATACCCAATACAGTAGAATCGAGCCCTAGCCGTTGCCGCACACGCAAAGCCAGCACAACGTTCCAGACTACAAGGCTCAAACCCGTTGCCATAGCGGCACCTTCGATGTCCCATCGTGGAATCAAAACAGCGTTCAGAACAATATTTGTTACTGCGCCCATCGCCATGCCTACGGCCGAATCTTTTTCGTGACCTGTCATGCTGAGAATAAG
>WOZP01000080.1 GCA_011620215.1 Rugosibacter sp. | reverse complement strand
TGCGCGACCCCACGCCGCCGCCCATCAGTGATGTGGTGGTTATGGAAACAACCTATGGCGACCGCTTGCACAAACCGCTTGAGCCTTCCATCGAAGAGCTTTATCAGGCGATCGAAGAGACTTTCCGCCGTGGCGGCAATGTCATTATTCCAACTTTCGCATTAGAGCGTGCACAAGAGATTCTTTTTTATTTGCGTGCAGGCGTTGAAAGCGGCCGATTACGCCACAACGTGCAAGTCTTTCTTGATTCGCCGATGGCGATTTCAGCCACTGAAATTTTTCGTCGTCATCCGGAATGTTTTGATGCGGAAACGCGAACCCTGTTTGATTCCGGGCAAGACCCTTTTTCTTTGCCAGGGCTGCACTTCACACACGAATCCTCGGAATCCATGGCCCTTAACGCAATTACCAGCGGGGCAGTCATTCTTGCCGGATCGGGCATGGCGACCGGCGGACGGGTGCGGCATCATCTAAAACATAATTTATGGCGCGAAAATTCGAGTGTCGTGTTTGTCGGCTTTGCCGCCCAAGGCACTTTGGCGCGGCGCATTGTCGATGGCGCCAAAACGGTTACCCTGTTTGGTGAAGAAATTTTGGTACGGGCGAAAATTTACACCATCAATGGATTTTCAGCCCATGCCGATCGTGGTGAGCTTCTGGCCTGGCATCAACACAGCCGGGCACCGCGTACTTTTCTGGTGCATGGGGAAGAAGAGGTGATGCAAAAATTTTCCACGCAACTTTCTTTGCAAAGTCCAGACACGCATGTCGAGATGCCTGAACCAGGTCAGTCTTTTAATTTGTAAATTCGGTCGCATATAAAACAAACTGATAAACCTTTTCAGGGAATGGTCATGGAGTTCAAGGATTACTACAAAATCATGGGTGTTGAGCGCAGTGCAACGCAGGATGACATCAAGCGTGCCTATCGCCAGCTGGCGCGAAAATATCACCCGGATGTCAGCAAAGAGGCCGATGCCGAGGAGCGCTTCAAAGAACTCGGTGAGGCGTATGAAGCGTTAAAAGACCCGGAAAAACGTGCGGCCTATGATCGACTGGGTGCCAACTGGAAAGGCGGACAGGAGTTCCGTCCCCCGCCAGATTGGAACGAAGGGTTTGAGTTTTCTGGTGGGGGCTTTACGGGTGGTGGCATGGGCGGTGATGGTGCAGATTACAGCGAGTTTTTTGAGCAGCTGTTTGGCCGTGCCGCACAAAGTCGAGGCGCATCCCATGGCTCATTCCGGGGCGGTGCGGGCCACGCGCATGGTACCGATCGCCACGCCAAGGTGCTGATTGATCTGGAAGATGCTTATCACGGCGCCACCCGCATGATTGTTTTGCATGTGCCGGAAGCAGATGCACAAGGCCATGTCGCATTGCGCGAGCAAAAGCTGAATGTGACTATTCCGCGAGGGGTTCGTGCGGGACAAAACATACGCCTGAGCGGGCAGGGCACGCCGGGTATCGGCCAAGGCAAGGCCGGGGATCTGTATCTGGAAATTGAATTTCGACCGCATCCGCACTATCGGGTGGATCAGCGCGATGTCATGCTCGATTTGCCTTTGGCTCCTTGGGAAGCCGCCTTGGGAGCGAACGTCACCGTACCTACGCCCAATGGTTCGGTTGAACTCAAGATTCCGGCAGGATCTGTTTCCAGCGCTAAATTGCGCTTAAAGGGTCGCGGCATTCCCGCTGCCTCTGCAAGTGGTGTGGCGGGTGATTTTTACGTGATATTGCAAATTGCCCTGCCACCGGCAAATGATGAGGCAACCCGGGCGGTTTATAGTGATATGGCAAAACAGTTTCCCGGATTTAACCCGCGCGCGAAATTAGGGGTGTCATCATGAGCAGGCAGTCAGAAATTGAAGGCGTCATTCTTGAAGAACTGATGGATTTATCGTTGGCTGACGTGTGTCGTGCTTGTACAACGCATGCTGAAAGCATTATCGAGCTGGTTGATGAAGGCATCATCACGCCGTTGGGCGATGCGCCACAGCGCTGGGTGTTTACCGGCGTGCATCTGCGCCGTGCGCGCGTGGTGCTGCGCTTGCAAAGCGATCTTGGCGTTAACCGCGCGGGGGCAGCATTGGCGGTGCAACTACTCGAAGAAATAGATACGCTACGCACGAGATTGCGAGCGCTTGAAGGCATGTAAGTTTTTTGTCGCGCTATTGTGTTTGTTGTCGTGTTTGTAATATTTGCAGGGTGTAATGGGTTTTAAAGGCATGTGTTTCATAGATATTCATTTGCTTAACTAACCAATCAAAGGAGCAATTCATTATGGCTACGCAGAAAAAAGATGAACAAAATGGCGCACTGGAAAGCCGCGTACGGCAGGTTGTTGCGCAAGGCACGGACGTGCAGGCGGCTGTGCGCCAGCTTACGCTGGATGCGATGAGCAACCATGCACTGAGCCTCGAATCCATTGGCGGCATCATGCATGCGGTGGTGCAAGGCACGCGTGAAGGCGTGCAGGAAGAACTGGATAAAACCAAAACCCAGGCAAGCGTGGCCCAGGCGCGCATGAAAGAAGCAGTTTCCGGGCTGGATGCGGCGCTGACGCAATTTGCCGCAGCGACAAAACTGGCGGTAGAAGAAGCCGCAGGCCGTGCACAAAAATTCTCCAGCCAGGATATGGCGAGAACGCGTGCCGATCTCGAAAGCCTGGAAGCGCTGTTTCTGGAAACCATGAAAACCTCTGCTGCGGCAACGCGTGGGCTCGCTTCTGACATGCTGGCGGATATGGTCAGCCATGCCCGGCGCACAGGTACCGCTGTGGGTGAGCAGATCAAAACCACGCTGGAAACTTTCACCCGGCAAATGACCGCAGCCAGTAAAGCGCAGATGGAGACAGGGATGCAGCTCGCCCAAACCACTGCCGACATGATGCGCAAAGCGACTGTCGGCATGTTAACTGGCATGGCGGATCGCGTAAAACACGGTGCCGCATCCTCTAAAGCGTCACCCGGCAAGGACGATTGATGCTGTGGCAAGCGGTCGTCGCGGCGCGCGACCTGGGCCGCCTGCAACAG
>WOZP01000199.1 GCA_011620215.1 Rugosibacter sp. | reverse complement strand
AACGAGGCTGTAGAAAAACCCGTTTTTTGGCAAAAACGTGGTCGTAAGTTGTTGATCTATAAAGGCGTGTTTTTTGCATTTTGAGTTTTTCTACAGCCTCAACGTTCGCCATAACCGGCGTGCAAAAGCAGAGCGGAGCGGCGCTGTTGCACGTCCGCGTTGATGGCGTTGTTAGGGCTCGCGTGCATCTTCATTTCTCGGCTTTCCCAGTTGCAATTGCCTTGGCGGTCGTTTGCATCGATCAGCCCCGCGTCGCCGCCACGACCACGAATGCACATTGGCCTCGTCCTGCCCGTAAGGGTTCGATTTCCCGCATCTCCGGCAGAGGGCGCGTCAATGTCTGGCCCCAAGTGCCGATCGAGAAGCCGGTTTCCCGCAGAAGCTGTGCCACCTCATCGGCGGAATAAAAAGTGGCCTCGCGGTAAAATTCACTCGCGGCCTGATGCGCCAAATAATCTTGTCCTAACGCGCTTTCCCGGTCGATGAAGCCGATCACCAGGCGCCCGCCCGGCCTGAGCACCCTGCGCGCCTCGGCAAGCATCCCCGCAGGCGAGTCCACAAAACAGATGGTGGTCACCACCAGGGCGTGGTCGAAACTGTCTTCTGCGAAAGGCAGATTTTCGGCTGTGCCTTCCACCACCTCGATGCCTCGCGCAGCGGCATAGACGAGCATTGCCGGGGAAGGATCCACACCCACCTGCACCCCCAGCGGCGCGGCGAAGCGACCGCTGCCTACGCCGATCTCGATTCCCCTTCCCTCCCAAGGCACGAACGGTCGAAGGGCGAGCAGCTCTGAGATGTAGGCGGCCTCATGCTTTTCGAACCACGTCTCATAGCGCTGATGGTGGGCTTCGAATGGGGCCACTCTAGGCATGGGATAGTAACTCCCGTAACACATCGACAAACCGGCGGTTGTCTTCGGGCAATGCCGTAGTGATGCGCATATAGCCCGAACCCAGAGCCGGGTCGTTGAGTGGTTTGATCAGGATGTCGCGGCTACGGAGCTGGTCCGCAAGTTCGGCGGCTTTATGCGGCGCGAAGTCTGCGAGGAAGAAATAGGTCTCGGTCGGATAGGTGCGCACGCTCAGGGCACGCAACTGCGCCGCAAGCTCCTCGGTCCAGGCGCGCAACTGCGCGGCACGGGCATGAATCTGGTCTTCATGCTGCAGCGTGGCGATGGCCGCCGCCTGGCTGGGACGGGCGAGCGGGTAAGCGTCATTATGGTTGTTCAGGTCGTCGGCGATGGCCGATGGCAATATGGCGAAGCCAATGCGGAAGCCCGCCAAACTGTGAGCCTTGGACAGGGTGCGCGTCACCAGCAGGTTGGGATGCTCAGGCACCAGATGAGCGACAGACTGCCCGGCCAGGCCGATGAATGCCTCGTCGACCAGGAAGCGCGTCTCCGGATAGCGGCGCAACAACTCAGGCAATGGCTTCATGTCGAAGATGCCACCGTTCGGATTGTTGGGGTTGACGAAAACTGCAAGTGTGGTGCCCTGCGGAATCACCAATTCGGTAAGGTCAAAGGCGAAATCGTTTTCGGGCAGTAGCCGTGTTTCCGTATAGTGCCGGGCGATCTCGGGAAACAGTACATAGGTCGGCGTCAGCAGGTGCACCTGCTGGCCGAAGCGTTCGAATAACTGGCGCAGAATGAGTTCGGAGCCGGCGTTGATGTGAACGAGCCGTTCGGGAACACCGACCTGCTCGCTGATGAGCTTTCGTAGTGGCGCCGAATAGGGCTCGGTGTAATAGTTGCTGTGCGGAACTTCGTCCTGGGCCGCCGCGATGGCCTCTTCGATCGGCGGCAGCGGGTTTTCGCACAGCAATAACTTGATACCTTGGAACGTACCGCCGCCTTTCTCCGCAATGGCGCTCATGATCGGCCCCTGCCGTGCATATGGCGCCCGCCACCGCCACCAGCGGAACGTTGGGCACAACGCTGAAACGCGGCCAGATGTCGCTGCTGCGACGCCTCCTGCAGATTGCGCAGCACTATGAGAATGTCCGGGCGCTGGGTTGCCCCAAGCAGCCGCTCGTACATTTCGCCATTGGCGATCTCGGCGGCCACGCCCGCTTCACAGGCTGCTTGCAGGCTGGCATAGCGTGCAACCTTTCCCGGCCAGGGATTCTCGGGCACAGGCAGCCCGTAGCGTGCAAACAGAGTGCAAAGCGCCTCGATGTGGCGCGCCTCGGCTTCGCGGATATTGCTGAACGGCGGCACCTCGCCGAAGTCGGCAATCACCTGGTCGTAAGTTGCCCAGGCAAAGTACTCGTCGTCGAGCGCCTCGTTGAGCACATGGATTTCTGCTTCGGTCAGTGGATTCATGATTCATCCTCCGTGGTGAAAAATAGCGATCGTAGCGATCCCCGCCAGCAGCAGCAGGAGCTGGCGCAGGGAGGAGGTGGCGGTCACCCGCCGGTGTAGCCCTGGGATGAGGTCGGCAGCAGCGATGTAGATGAAGCTCGCCGCAGAAATCGCGAGGATATACGGCGCCGTCCCGCGCGTTTCGCCCAGCCAGAAATAGGCCACCACGGCGCCCGGCAGCGTGGCTGCAGCCGAAAGGCTATTGAGAACCAATGCCTTGGTGCGTCCATACCCATTGTCGAGCAGAATAGCGAAATCGCCGACTTCCTGCGGAATCTCGTGCGCGATCACGGCCAGCGATGCGGCGATCCCCAGCGGAATCGAGGTGAGGAAGGCGGCCGCGATCACCACCCCATCCACGAAGTTGTGGAAGGCATCTCCGATCAGGATCAGCGGGCCGGCACCGCCATGTACCTCGCATTCGCTACCGTGACAGTGGCGCCAGAGCACCAGCTTTTCCAGCACGAAAAACAGCACCATGCCGGCCAGCACCGTCGAGGTGACAGCGAACGCCGGGGCTAGTTTCAGGCCGGCGGGGATCATGCCAAGGAACGCGGCGCCAAGTAGCGTGCCGGTGGCATAGCTGACGAGACAGGGAATAAGAACCTTGCGGATGCCTTCCGGGAATAATAGAAACAAGGCAGCGCCAGCGACAGCACCCACGCTGCCCAAAAGACT
>WOZP01000104.1 GCA_011620215.1 Rugosibacter sp. | reverse complement strand
CATCGTGGTTAAGCCCCAGCGCCACGCCATAGGCGGCAGTGACGCCGATCAGCGGCGCGCCACGCACCTGCATGCTGCGAATGGCGTGGGCCGCTTCTTCCGCAGTGTGCAGGCGCACCTGCACGGCGGCGTGAGGCAGGCGCGTCTGATCGAGGATGAGAACACTGTTAGCCGTATTACTCGCATTGCTCGCGTAATCCTCAACTATCGTCGGATGCAACGGGGTATACACTGACGTCTACGCGGTGGCTTAGTTCAGCCGAAGTTCAACCTTGGCTAAAACTTAGCTCAGCTTGCCGTGGCAATGTTTGTATTTCTTGCCGCTACCGCAAGGGCAAGCATCATTACGGCCCACTTTGGGCACAGCATGCACGGGTTGGGGTTTATCAGCGACAGCCGCCAGCGCTTCGTCAGGCTCGGAGTGATGGTATTCCACATGATCAAAATGGGGTGGCTCCTCAATCGCCTCGAGTTGCGCTTCGTCTCGAACTTCAGCCGTCATTAACAGCTTGATGACATCCGCACGTACGGCTTGCAGCAAACCTTCGAACAGATCAAATGCTTCGCGTTTGTATTCCTGCTTCGGGTTTTTCTGCGCATAACCACGCAAATGAATACCCTGGCGCAAATGATCCAGTGCTGAAAGATGCTCGCGCCAGTGGTTATCAAGGCTTTGCAGCATGATATTGCGCTCGAACCCCGCCCACGCGGCGGCATCCACTGCCACGGTCTTGGCAGCATAGGCAGCGTCGGCTGCATCGAGCAAGCGCATGAGTAGCTCATGGTCGGTGAGCAGTGGCTCGGCTTTTAGCCATTCGCCAATGGGCAGTTTCAGTTGCAGTTCGCCAGCCAGCATATTTTCAAGACCGGCAACATCCCATTGTTCTTCCACACTACCTTCCGGGATGTAAATACGGAACGTATCGTGAATGGAACCCTGGCGCATGCCGGTGATTGTTTCGCTGATGTCGAGGCTGTCGAGTAATTCATTACGCTGCTGATAGATGACTTTGCGCTGATCGTTGGCAACATCGTCGTACTCCAGCAACTGCTTGCGAATATCAAAGTTGCGCTGCTCTACTTTGCGCTGCGCGGATTCCAGCGAACGCGACACCAGCGGATGCTCAATGGCTTCGCCCTCGGGCATTTTGAGCCGCACCATGATGCTGTTGAGCCGGTCGCCCGCAAAAATCTTCAGTAAGGAATCGTCCAGGGCCAGATAAAAGCGCGATGAACCAGCATCGCCCTGCCGCCCGGATCGCCCACGCAGCTGATTATCAATACGCCGTGATTCATGCCGCTCGGAGCCAATGATATGTAAACCACCCGAGGCCAACACCTGATCATGCAGGGTTTGCCATTCGGCTTTCATGGTGGCGATGCGCTGCTCTTTTTCTTCAACAGATAAGGCCGCATCTTCCTTGACCGCGTCCAGCATTTTTTCGATATTGCCGCCCAGCACAATATCGGTACCCCGACCTGCCATGTTGGTCGCAATGGTAATCACGCCCGGGCGACCGGCCTGGGCAATGATTTCCGCTTCGCGCGCATGCTGCTTGGCATTGAGTACCTGGTGCGCTAGCTTTTCCTTATCTAGCAGGCTGGAGAGCAATTCGGAATTTTCAATCGACGTGGTGCCAACCAGCACCGGCTGCCCCCGCTCTTTACAGCTACGAATATCAGCAATGATCGCGGTATACTTTTCTTGTGCTGTGCGGTAAATCTGATCATGCTCATCACGCCGGACCATCGGCCGGTTAGTTGGAATGACAACGGTTTCAAGCCCGTATATCTGCTGAAATTCGTAAGCCTCGGTGTCGGCTGTACCCGTCATGCCGGCCAACTTGCCATACATGCGGAAATAATTCTGGAATGTGATTGAAGCGAGGGTTTGGTTTTCGGCCTGGATAGCCACCCCCTCTTTGGCCTCGACTGCCTGATGCAAGCCTTCAGACCAGCGCCGCCCGGTCATCAGGCGTCCGGTAAATTCATCAACGATGGTGACTTCACCCTCTTGCACAACATACTGCTGGTCGCGGTGATACAGATTGTGCGCACGCAATGCAGCATACAAGTGGTGCATGAGCAGAATGTTGGCCGGCTCATACAAGCTGCTACCTTCAGGCAAAAGTCCTAGACGAGCAAGAATGTTCTCGGCTTTTTCATGTCCTTCATCCGTCAACAATACCTGGTGCGCCTTCAGGTCAACCGTGTAGTCGCCACTATCTTTTTCAGTATCATTTTTGGCCGCTTCACCCAGCGTCAACAGGGGCGGCACGGCGTTCATGGCGACATATAACTCGGTGTGGTCTTCGGCCTGACCGGAAATAATCAATGGCGTACGCGCCTCATCAATCAGGATCGAATCCACTTCATCGACAATCGCGAAATTCAATCCGCGTTGTACCCGCTCCGCCGGGGAGTACACCATGTTGTCGCGCAGATAATCAAAGCCGAATTCGTTGTTCGTGCCGTAAGTGATATCCGCTGCATAGGCAGCTTGTTTCGCTTCATGCGGCATTTGCGAAAGATTGATGCCAATTGTCAGGCCCAGAAAACGGTACAGACGGCCCATCCATTCCGCATCGCGGCTGGCTAAATAATCATTCACTGTCACCAGATGAACGCCTTTGCCAGACAGGGCGTTGAGATAAACAGCCAATGTCGCCGTAAGCGTTTTGCCTTCCCCCGTGCGCATTTCGGCAATCTTGCCGTAATGCAACACCATGCCGCCTATCAATTGCATATCAAAGTGGCGCATTCCCAAGACGCGACGCCCCCCCTCACGCACAACAGCAAATGCTTCAGGCAACAAGGCGTCCAATGACTCGCCCTCGGCATGGCGACGACGAAACTCATCCGTTTTCGCTTGTAGTGCAGCATCATCCAGTGCCTGCAATCCACTCTCGAGCGCATTGATTTGTGCAACGATTTGGCGATATTGCTTGATCAGCCGATCATTGCGGCTGCCAAAAATCTTTCTGAGAAATCCGGAGATCATGTAGGTTACGCAGCCCGCTTTGTTAAGCCAAAGGCCGACAAATGCAAAAA
>WOZP01000040.1 GCA_011620215.1 Rugosibacter sp. | reverse complement strand
CATGGTGCGCAGGTGCTTTTCGATTTCCGGCCGGGCGAGGCGTGAGGCGAAGTATTGGTGGCTGTCCATGTCGCTGACCAGCACCTGGATGGCCCAACCCGCGTCAAAGAAGTTGGCGAGCAGCGCGGCGGTCAGCATATCGGTCAAGGCGAAGTGCTCACCAGTCGATGGCGTCTTCATCGCCTTCGTGGGCGGCGATCTCGGTGCGGATGTCTTCCAGGTCGAGGATGCGTGCGTGCTCGATCAGCTTTTCGAGTTCGGCTGATGCTAGCGAGCCGGTTTCGCGCACGACCATGATTTTTTCACGGATGATGATCAAGGTCGGGATCGAGCTGATATTGAAGGCGTTCGTCAGCCCCCGTTCGGCATCGGTATCGATCTTGGCGAAAACGATATTGCCGTGTTTTGCGGCTGCCGCTTCAAACACCGGCGCGAACTGCTTGCACGGCGCGCACCAGTCGGCCCAGAAGTCGATGATGATGAACGGGCTGGCTTCGATCGTCTGGTTGAAATTGTCTTCGTTAAGGACAAGCAGGGTCATGATGAGCAACTCACTTCAAGGTGGCGTTGATCCGCAGGTGGTTCGGCGGCGTAGTGTTCGTTATCCGGCTGTTCGTCGTAGGGATGGGCCAGCAGGTTTACCAGGCGACCCAGTTCTGCCATATCGCCTTGCTGAGCCTGCTCGATGGCGGCCTGGGCAAGGTGGTTGCGCAAAATGTATTTTGGATTGACGCGGTTCATGCGCATGGCGCGGGCAGTGTCGTTGGTGTTTTGCTCGGCGATGAGCCGGGTACGGTAGCGGGTGATCCAGGCATCGAAGGCAGCGATGTCGGTGATCTCTTCACGCACCCCATGGGCCGGGGCGTTGACGTCGGTGCGCACGCGCGACAGGTGACGAAAGCTGCGCGTGAAGTCGCTCCTGCCGCGATGCAAAATCGTCAGCAGTTCATTGAGCAAATTGGCATCGTCTGCGCGGACTTCGATCAGGCCAAGCTTGTCAGCCCAGCGACGCAGGGCAGCTTGTGAGTAGGCCGGGGCGTAGCGCGCATGGATTTCCTGGGCGATTTCAACCGCCTGTTCCGGCGAGCCGGACAGCAAGGGCAGGGTGGCTTGCAGCAGGCGTGAGCAGTTCCATTGCCCAATCTCCGGCTGTGCGCTGTAGGCGTAGCGTCCTTCGCCATCGGAATGGTTGCAGATATGGTGCTGGCGAAAGGCATCCATGAAGCCAAAAGGGCCGTAATCAATCGTCAGCCCGAGAATGGAAAAGTTGTCGGTATTCATCACGCCATGGCAAAAGCCCAGCGTTTGCCAGTGCGCCATGAGGTGCGCCGTGCGCTCGATGACTTCGCCCAGCCAGGCAGCGTAGCGATCTGGCCGTTCATGTGCATGCAGATGGGGGAAGTGTTCATCAATCACGTGGTCGGCCAGCGGAGCCAAGTGCTGATGCATGCCGCGATGATAGAAAAATTCGAAATGGCCAAAACGCACAAAGCTGGGCGAAACGCGGCAGACCACAGCCGCAGTTTCTGTCGTTTCGCGGAACACCAGGTCAGCCGCGCCGATCAGGCTAAGGCAGCGCGTGCTCGGTACGCCCAGCGCGTGCATAGCTTCCGAGCACAGATATTCACGGATAGATGAGCGCAGCACGGCGCGGCCATCGGCGCCGCGCGAGTAGGGCGTGGCACCGGCTCCCTTGAGCTGGAGTTCCAGTCGGCGGCCATCTTGTGTGCCCAACTCGGCGATCATGAGCGCGCGGCCATCGCCCAGTTGGGATACATAAGTGCCGAACTGATGCCCGGCGTACACCGAGGCATGCGATGCGTAGCCGGGCCATGGGCTGTTGCCGGCAAGCGTGGCGAGCAGTGCGGGAGACTGCATGGCATCGGCATCAATCCCCAGGTCATGCGCCAGGGCGCTGTTGTGGTGTAGCAGGCGCGGCTGTGTCAGCGGCGTGGTAGCCACGGGCTGATGGTAGGGCGCGCCCAGCGCGGCATAGCGTGGCGCGAGCGGCGCAGCGCTTAGCGTGGTTTCCAGCACAGGGATGCCATGCGGGTTATTCATCCTGTGAACACCGCTTGTCGATGATTCGGCACGCGCCTTGCATTAGCTTGATTAACATGAATGACATTGTCGGGAGAGACGGGATGCTAAATGGTGCGTTGTTCGCAATTATTGAAGAGGCTGCCACAGCGGTGATGATACTAACCGAGGAAGTGACGCAGGATGAACTGCTGGCTTCGCGCCTGACCCGTGGCGAAGTGGTGCGCCAGTTGCTGACCATCGCCGATACGCTGGCCATGGTTCCTGCCGAGACCCGTAGCCAGATGCCGGAGTTGGCATGGGATGGCTGGAATGCTACGGCGCATGTGCTGAATGCCACCAATCCAAAAACCGACGAGCTGGGGGATGCGCTGTGGTTTGCGGTGCGCTCGCTGGCACCTGCCACTGTGATGTGGCTGCGTGTGTACCGCCAGAGCCAGCCCGAGTTGTTCACGTTTCAAGCCTGATGCTGCCTGGGCCGGTTTGATGGCGTTACCCGGCCAGCCACGCATCAGTCTTAATTAATTTAATACTAATGCGCGATGTAATTCGCCAGCACATCGGCAGTATCGACCAGCACTTCACCGCCTTCAATCTTCAGCGGATATTCGGCCAGGGCACATTTCGTCGGCAGGATGCATGCGCCGCTGGCGCCATCAAATGTCCAGTCGTGGTGCCTGCAGGTCAACACCTTGCCATCGAAGAAGGCATCGGCCAAGGGCTCCTTGGCGTGCGGGCACATGCCCTGGAAGGCGCGCGGCTGGCCATCTTTCGGCCATACCACCAATACCAGGGTGCGGTTGACCGCAGCTACTTCGTACTTGCCTTCGCGTAAGTCAGTTTCGTCACAGGCTTTGGCAAACATGTTATTCAATCCCTTCCATGCGGGCTTTTTCGATCACGGCCAAACGCAGACGTTCCATCACCGCCTTGGGACTGGGGTCGAAATCCTGCTTGGCCGCCATCAGCGCGGAGTGCACTGCGCCAGCTTCGTACAGGGTGAACGGCAAGCGCCCGGCCATATGGGTGGCATTGGGCATGACACGCTTGATCGCCTGCCGGTTCGGATGTTCTTCAAGCGGAACCAGCGCATAGGCTTCTTCCACGCCATTAAGGCAGATGGCAGCGCCGATCACCTCAACCTTGCGGCCGTCTTCGGTGTTCTTGATAAAGGTGTAAGTCGTGCTCACAAGTCACCTCGCATAAAAAAATTTTCAAAGAAAAGATGGTGTTTTGCGCGGGGCGTGGTCAGTCGTGACTGAGCTGATGCTCGTGTACTTGCCGACCGCCCCACACTTGAAACACTTACCCTTGACATCGAAGCCTTGCGCGGAACAGTCGTCGTCATATTTCTGCTTACAGCCTGTCGCGCCGCATTCGCATTGGTACAGCGTGCCGTTGCATTGCAGATGATTCACTTTTCTTTCACCACTACATAAGGCCATGATTGCTCTCCGTTAAAAAAATAAAAAAACCTGGGTTCAAAATACGGGTTAAAACTTATCCAGCTTATCCGCTTAGCCTAGCGGCCCTTCGATAACTTCCAGTGCCACCAGTTGTTCGCGCAGTGCCTCGCGGCCCCAGTAGCCATCCTTGTTTTCAAACAGTGGCTCGCCCTCCAGCGCGGCGGTCGCTTCCGAGTCTGACCAATACACGCGGCACAGTTTCACTCGTTGCGCCAATGCGGCAGCACAGGCTTCCGATTCACGAATGGGCTCAGGCTGAAAGTTGCCTGCGCCCAGCAGATAGTCCGCGCGGTATAGCGGGGTGTCCCAGCCGTGCTGTTTTCCCATGCCATAGATGGCCGGAAATTTTGGGTTGGCCGTCGGTGACTCAGGCGTTTCGCCCACGCCTTCGAGTAGTTCGCGGACTGTCACGATATCGAAAATCTCCCATTCATCGCGTTCGTCGCTTGCATAGACCTTGCGCGCGAAATCATCGGTATCAAAGGCAAACCAGGATCGGACCCTGCCTTGGTCGGGAAATTCGACGATATAAATCATGATGAGGGATGCCTGTTTTCAGGCTTCGGCAGCATCGCCGGCCATTTCTTCTGCGGACTTGACAACGACGTTGTCGCCCTTGCCGATCTGGTTCAAGATTTCCAGCCGGTCGGCGAATTTTTCCAGCACCTCGGGCGGCAGGTCATCCAGCGTACATAACTCCTTGGCGCGCATGCCCACCTGATAGCCGCGCTCCACCCATTCAACGCTATAGATGAAGTATTGCTGCAGGAAAGTGCCGATGGAGCGGACGTAGCCGACATCCCCCTTTTTCACCAGCACATAACCGACATCCTTGCCGGCGAAGGTACCGTCGTTGCGCACAGTCGAGCGGCAAATGACCCGTTCACCAAAGGCGAACCGTGGCGGTTCGGCAAGTTCTATGGTGTCTGGTTCGCGATTGATATCACCCATTGATTGCTCCTTCACAAGCGTTTTTCGTGACTAACACGGTGTTGGCGGAAAACGCGAAATCACGCCAGGCGGCGACAAGATCACGGCGTATGGTTTGCACATATTCCTGATCCGGCTTGTGCTCGCCGGGGAAATTCGAAATGGCGCAGGAGGTGCGGTTGAAATTCACCGCTTCATCGATCAAGGTATTGATGAAACCATCGAAGGGGTCAAGTACCACAGGCGTCAGGTCAGAGCGTCCGCGTTCAATGGCAATGGCACTGACATCAAAAGGCAGCGCGTCGAGTTCGCGCAGGGCTTCGCTGTAGATTTGCTCGACGCTGCCAAGCAGCGCACGCTGAGTAAGCTGATCCTTGTTCTGTGTGGCCAGCCCTTGGTTAAGCTGCAACCGGTAACGCTGTAGCGCGCTTTCGCGTTGCGCGGATACCCATAGTCTAAAGCGCGCCAGGCTGTCCTGGTTGGAGTGAACATGGCTGCTTGCAACGTGTTCTGGCATGGCACGCATAACGCGTGCGGCTGCTTCCAGCGCACCTTCCATATAACCGCCGGCATAGGTGGCCGTTTCGGCGCCAGCCAGATGCAGTTTGCGGCCCCATTGTGCCTTGCGCAGCAGGGGATTGCCATATTGTGGATACCCGGCCTGCGGTGCCCGGTCAAGCGTGCTGCAGGTATAGCGTTCGGTTGCCCAGTCATGGTAATGCTGTTCACCCTGTTCAAGTGTTGCGCCAAATACCTGCGTCATCTGGTTATCCATCAGGATGGGCATGCCATCGCGAAAAGACTCGCGTAATGCAGGCGAGAGGGCAATAAAGCCACCCAGTGCGGACTGGCCCCCATTCGCATTGCAAGCATCATAAATTTCGCCGATGACCGCTTGTTCATGGGTAACGAAGGCGTTGCCCGAGCAACCAGCGTCGCGCCAGACCGCCTGTGGGTAAGCGATGACCACTTTGGCCTGATCGGACATCCAGGTGTAAGTCGAGCGCATGGCTGCGCGCAGCTCGCCAGGCAATGGTGGCGAGAACTCGACATGTTCTTCGAGAACGCGTGGTGGCACGGCCAGCACCACCTGTTTGGCCTGCACGGTTTTTTCTATCCCGGCGCAGCGGAAATGCAGTTCTGCATGGTCGCCACGGTCAATCACGGCGGTTAGTTCGTGGCCCAGCTGCAAGCTGCTGTCGGGCAGGGCGTTGGCGAGCGCATCAACCAGTGCCGACATGCCGCCGACCAGCCTGCGCGCATCGCTGTGAATGGCTTCGTCTGTCCGTTCGGGTGCCTTGTCCGGATCATTGAGGCGTAGCACAGCCCCCGTGTTGTGCTGGGCGAAGCTGGTCAGGCCAAGCTTTGCCACCAGATGGCTGACGAGCGGCTGGGTTTCCGGCCAGTACCAGGTGGGGCCAAGGTCAGCCGTCAGACCATTGCTCGCGCAAACCGACGACAGGATGCGCCCGCCAAGCCGTAGCCGCGCCTCAAATACACCGAACGTGCGCTGCCCCTGCGCATGCAGGCTGTTGGCCAATGCCAGGCCACATAAACCACCGCCGATGATTGCCACTTCCAGCATTTTCAATGCCCCGTACTTGCTTGATGCTTATCCTAAGCAAGTGCTGTGCTAGCACAGCATGTTTGCCTGCAATACGGCATGGCGACAGGCATTCACCGGCAGATGGTGAGGTTCTCATCACTATCGGGCTGGCTATTTGTCGGACATAACTGGCCACATCTAGCCACATCTCGCCACACGCGCAAGCGATTTTGTCGACTTTCATACAAATATGGCGTGGCAAGAAGCTTGCTTTACGAGAATTGATCCGTCGGCTGGTTGCCGACATTTTAATTGGGGCAAGGAGAGATGATGGCAAGCGACATGATAAGCAGTGCGGGATTTTTTGTGGACTGGGATGGCAATTCGCGGAGCACCGATGATCCGGGTGGCGGCTACCTGTGCGATGTGGATACGGTGGCGAAGTACGTTGCTGTGACAACGGCGAACGGTACGCTGGTGCATGAGGCCACGTATTACAAAACACTGGAAGCGGTCGCCAGGGCTGGCATCAAGGCGCCTTTCGTAACGGGTTCTCACCCATGGGGAAAGCCGGAGGAAGGATTTTAGGCGCGCACGGGAGCAAATCTTGCAATAGCTCTTGATAGCGGTGATCTGCCGCAGTAATTGTCAACTTTGCTTCAGGGATAAATGATGGCTATTGACTTGCAAAAAGACTGGACTGATGCGGATGTGGCCGCGCTGCTGGCATCGGTTGAGGATGACCGCGACTGGCGCCTGGAGGTAAACAAGGATGGCGTGGCCTTTTTGCACGACATGAGTGTGCCCACCGGCCCGGAGTATGACCAAACCTTGCATTGTTTTCTGGAACTCTGGAGCCAGGGCACCGATTTCGTCGGCTCTGGCGCGGCCAGTGACAAGAGCCTGGTAGCAAAGATTGCCAATGGCTTGCGCGACAACTATCCGAATTTGCAGAAGGGGCAGTTCGTTTACGTGGCGACATAAGCTGCTGCAGCAAATCAAAAATCAATGATGACCTGATACCACCATGGCTTTTACCCCAGTTTGCAAAACGAACTATTTATCGGAAGGCGATTGGGCGCCGTTTATCGTTGCGGGCGAACCCATCATGCTGGTCTGGCCTGATGGTGATCGACCACGGGCCTATCAGGGATTATGTCCACATGAGGATGCCACGCTGGAATCCGGGATATTCAATGGCCGCCTCATCACCTGTACCGCCCACGGTTGGGTATTCGATAGCCGCACGGGCAAGGGCTTGAGTCCGCCCGGCTGGGCGTTGGAGCAATATCCGCTGCGCATCGAGGATGGCTGGATCCAGGTTGATATGGAGATGGTGCTCGAATGAATCCACGCTTTGGTTATCTGTGCCTGTTCGAGAACCCTGGCGAGAATTCCGGTAATAAACCCGGTACTGAATTCGCCCGCGCCTTGACGCGCCAGGCCATTCTGGTACGCGAGGCGGACCGTATGCGCTATGACGACATCTGGATCACCGAGCATCATTTTGACGAGGTCTGGCCGAGCCCGTCCAGTACAGCGCTGTTGGGGCATCTCTCCGGCGTCACGGTGCGTGCGCGTATCGGTTCTGCAGCATTGTTAACGGCCTTTCGTGATCCGATACAAGTAGCGGAAGACATCGCGACACTCGACTTGATTACCAAGGGGCGGTTAAATCTGGGGATTGCCACCGGGGGGCCGTTCCCCGAGTTGTACCGCAACTTCAAGTTGCAGCCAGAACAGGCCAGAGCCCGCTCGCTCGAAGCGCTGGATCTGATAGACCGCTTGCTGAATGAGGCAGTGGTGACATTCAAAGGCGAGCATTTTGAGGCAGACGCGGTGCGCCTGTCACCGCGTCCGGCGCAGCCTGTCCCGATCTGGATTGCCACCACGACCGAGAACAGCATCCGCCACGCGGCGCGTGCGGGTTACGGCTTGATGGCAACGGCTACCGCGACCCATGCGCAATTGCGGCGCATGCTGGACATCTACCGCGATACGGCGCCGGATGGCGACCCCAAACTGGTGCTGGCGCGCTTTGGTTTTACTAAAGCCACGCGTGCTGAGGCGCTGGCTGTGGCTGAGCCCTACCTCAAGGAATTCTCGGCGCGCATGCGCAAGATCGGCATCACGGACAAGCCAGAATTTTCTGCCGCACTGGATACTGAAGCGCTGCTGCAACAGTCGCTGATCGGTGATTTTGACGAAGTGACTGAAACAATCAACCTCTTGCAGCGCGATATTGGCGTGCATGGCCTGGCCATTATTCCGACCAGCGTGCAGTTTGATACCGTCAAGCAATGCCTGGCGGATTTTGTCGACGAGATTCGGCTGCGTTTGCCTGCGGATTGACCACACGATGAGGGTTCGATGAAGTTTTATATGGCTCCCGGATCGTGTTCGACAGGCATCCATATCCTGCTGGAGGAGCTCGAGCTGCCGTTCGAGGTATGGATCGTTAACCTGCCCGCAGGGGATCATCACAAGCCCGAGTATCTGGCTATCAATCCCAAAGCCACGATACCGACGTTGGTTCGCGATGATGGATCAGCGCTGACCGAGTTTCAGGCGATTGCCTGGTGGCTGGCGCGACGTTACCCGAAGGCCGGGCTGCTGCCGGCGGATGTTGATGGTGAGGCGCTGGTGGTAGAGACCATGAGTTATGTGGTCGGCACCATCCACGGCCAGGGTTACACACGCATCTTCACCACTGACAGCTATACCAGCGACCCGGCTGCGCATGATGCAATCAAGACGCGCGGACGCGAGATTGTTGCCAGGGGTTTTGCGCTGATGAATGATTTGCTGGCGGGCAAGGGGTATGTCACCGACCGCTTTTCGATTGCCGATGCGGCGCTGTTTTACGTTGAATTCTGGGCTGACCGGATAGGCATCGAGCTGCCGGAGCACTGTGCCGCACATTACCGGCGCCTGCGGGAGCGGCCGGTGGTGCAGCGCGTGTTGGCGGAAGAAGGCTACCGCTAAATATTGTGATGCAGGCCGCAAAATCATGAATGTCGAACAGTTGATCGAAGCCTTGCGTACCATGCCGGCCGAAGCCGTCGTGCTCTATGAAGGCGATGCTGGATATTCGTTGGTGGGTGGTTTGCACCTGCAGCCTAACGACAATGGCATGCCGGATGAGGTCATTCTCTTTCCGGACATGAGTGATGGCTGAGCCGATGATCAGTCTATCAGTGCATCAGTGCATTGGAAATTCGCTTGGAGATGAGCCATGAAACTGCAGATTGAAAGGCCCTATATTGACGCGATGGTGGCGGAGTTCCCCGAGCTTGCCGTGTTGCAAGAGCAGTTGCGCTTTGGCAACAAGGTGGAAGTGTCCTTCGGCCATTTTTCAAGCAACGAAATCGAATTCCTGGCCGGGCTATACGGCCAGGGCGGGCCGGAAATGCAGATGCGTGCCGCGCAATTATTGACGCTGCAAAAGGCATTGGGCGGCGATGGCGTGCGTTTTACGGCTGAGGAACTTGAAAGCGTGGTGCCGGCGATTGCGCACTATCTGATGGCGGACGCGATCCGTGGCTGGTTGTTTACCGCCAATGGAACCGGCAGGCCATTGCCTTATGTGATTACCCGAATCGACTATACGCCGCCGTCGAATGACGAGACGGGGAAAGTGTTTATCGAGCTCAGGGCCAATGCCAAGGGCGCCATCGCGACACAAACCCTGCGTATTTCCGCGAGCGACATCGTAGGCAAGACTGTGAGTGAAATATTTGCGGCCAAGGGCTTTATCAAGGAGACTACCGAATTGATGGCGGCTTACGACGCCACGGTGGAGCGTTATTTCGACTGGCGCGCCCGGTACGGCAGCCAGTTCACCGCCAGTGGCACGGGTTTCTACGCAGAAGACCCCACCGCATCGCACCGCGACACCGACTGGTCGCGCAAGGACATCGTGGTGCTCTCTTCAGATGGCGGCATGGCGCGTCTGGTCAATGACGAGAGTATTCTGACTTCGCGCACGCTGACCATGGATGCCCCTGGCGATATTCTCGGCCCCTATCTCACCAAGGCGGCAAAGAGCAACCGCTATGACGCCGAGGATGAAGTCAAGGCCTCGCAAGCCGCGATGCCCAAGGGCCTGTTCTCGCAACTGCCGGTGCATGCCTACATCCTGATGTTCCACCTCGACCTGCATCACTACCTGTGGGTGCATGTCGACGACATGACACCCTACGAATACCAGCCGTCGCTCAAACAGAAACTGGTGCTGCCGCAGGAGCAGACTGACCTGATCGACATCCTCACCGCCGAAATGGATGTGTTGATGGATGACATCATTACCGGCAAGTCGGGCGGCACCACGGTGCTTTGCGCAGGACCTGCCGGTGTGGGCAAAACGCTGACCGCCGAGGTGTATTCGGAAATCATCCAGCGCCCGCTTTACCGCGTGCATTCGGGGCAGCTCGGGCTGAATGTGGCGGCGATGGAGGTGGCGTTAAAAGACGTGCTGACCCGCGCGCAGCGCTGGGGCGCGGTGATGCTGATTGATGAGGCGGATGTGTACATCAAGCGCCGTGACGACAACATCACCATGAATGCCGTGGTTGGCGTCTTTCTGCGCGTGCTGGAATATTTCAACGGCCTGCTGTTCCTGACCACCAATCGTGTGGATGACATTGACGAAGCCATCGTCTCGCGCTGCATCGCCATGATCAAGTTTTATCCGCCCGATGCCGAGGCACGGCGAAAAATTTGGCGCGTGATGAGCGAGCAGTTCGGGCTTGCCGAGGTAGCAATGGATACGTCGCTGATTGATGTGCTGGTCGAAGCATTCCCCACGGCCACCGGGCGCGACATCAAGGGGCTGACCAAGCTGGTGGCCAAGTACTGCCGCCATAAGCAGGTGGCCCCGACGTTTGAAGCCTTCAAATGCTGCTCGGTTTTTCGCGGCATGGATCTGGGACAGGCCGCTTGATATGAGTGAAGCCTTTGTCGTGGCGGAAATGAATACCGCAAATTACATTTTCAAGGGCGTCGGCCTTGACAGGGCGGCAGCACGTGCGGCTTTGCTCAAGGCCTGGTCCGCACATCGCAGCGACCTGCTGGCCCAGTTTCCCGAGCGCTCCGCCACGTTGCCTGAAGCTGACAACATGGAAGCGCATTTCCCTATTTATTACTTCGACTTCGTGCTGGATGGCGGTTATCGCGACCGCGACTGGTTGATATGAACACGCTTATGAATACTTATCAGGAAAATGACATGTCACAAAATATGATGAATAGCCTGATGGAATGCGCACAGACACAGCTAGTCGCCCTGAGTGACATGGGCTTGATTCGCGTCGCCGGAAAAGATGCTGCGGCTTTTTTGCATAGCTTACTCACCAATGATGTGACCGGACTGCCGCCCGATGGGGTGCGCCATGGCGCCCTATGCAACGCCATGGGGCGCATGGTGGCCAGCTTTCTGTATTGGCGGGATGGCGACGATTATTTGTTGCAAGTCTCCGCCGATATTTTGCCCACGCTGTTAAAAAGGCTGTCGTTGTATCTGCTGCGGGCGCAGGTGCGCCTGACTGACGAGAGTCAGAGCCGTGTCGCTTATGGTTTGTTTGGGCCGCAGGCGGGGCAGGCTTTGTCCACCACGTTGCTTGCCGGTTCAAGTTTGCCGGATACGGCGATGACCGTGGTTGCCATGGAACACGGACAGGTGCTGGTACTGGGCGAGAACCGCTATCAAATCGTCTTGAACCTGGCGGTGGTGGATGCCGTCTTGCAACGCTTGGAAAGCCAGGTGAAAGAGGCTGATCTTGCTGCCTGGCATCTGGTGGAAATCCGCGCCGGCATGCCGCGGATTACGCAAGCGACACAGGAGTCATTCACGCCGCAGATGGTGAATTTTGAAGTCATCGGTGGGGTAAATTTCAAGAAGGGTTGCTATCCGGGGCAGGAGATCGTGGCGCGCACGCAATACCTGGGCCGGGTCAAGCGGCGCATGTACCGTGCCGCATTCGATACCGCACACACCGAGCTGCCCATTGCAGGCGCTGCGCTGTTTGCGCCGGAAACAGGCGAGCAAGTGTGTGGCAACCTGATATGCGCCGCGCCAACGCGGCAGGATGGCTATGAAGCATTGGCCGTCATCCCGACGAGTTGTGCCGAAGCAGGCGAAGTCCGTTTGGGTGCGCCCAATGGCCCGCGCCTGAGTTTGCTGCCGCTTCCTTACAGCTTCGCCTAACTACTTTTTTGGGATTACCTATGGATTACGCTTTCCCGCCTGAACCTGTCGTCACGCTATCGGCTATGTCGAGCAAGCCTTTTCCGGTGCGCCGCATCTATTGCATCGCGCGCAACTATGCCGACCATGCCATTGAAATGGGGGGCGACCCTGAGCGCGAGGAGCCCTGCTTTTTCACCAAGCCGGCAACGGCCATCCTGCCGAATAATTCGGCAACGCCCGCAGTGATGCCCTATCCGTCAGCAACGCAAAATCTGCATCCCGAGGTCGAGCTGGTCGTGGCGATGCTGCTGGGGGGCAGTAACATTCCGCAGGACAAGGCCAACGACTATATCTTCGGCTATGCCGTTGGCCTGGACATGACACGGCGCGACCTGCAAGCGGCCGCCAAGGCCAAGGGCCAACCATGGGACATGGCCAAGGGCTTTGATTTTTCCGCGCCGTGTTCGGCAATTACGCCCGAGTTTTATACCGGGGTGATCGCGCGTGGCAAGATAGAACTCAAGGTAAATGGCGAAGTGCGCCAGAGTGGGGACGTTGGCGACATGATCTGGAAGATTCCCGAAATCATCAACCGCCTGTCAAACCTGGTCGAATTGTGTCCGGGCGACCTGATCTTTACCGGCACGCCTGCCGGTGTCGGGCCGGTCGTCAAGGGCGACAAGATCGAAGCGATGGTGCAGGGGCTGGATCCACTGACCGTCACTATTGGCTAGATGCAGAGGTATCAGTGCGATGAGTGAGCTGGGTGAAATGAGTGGGATGGTTGATCAATCACGCGGTGAATGCCGCTATTTTCTGACCTACAGCGGGGTGAAACTGCCGTTGAATCTGGTCACGCCGATTAGCGAGGCGGATACGCGTAATCGCAACACTTATATGCGTGGCTACTATGACACGCAGGATCGTCTGGTTGCTGTGGAGAAAGTCGTCTACGGCGAGATTGAAATCGAGCATCGCTACCAGTATCACGACAATGGCCAGATTAGCTGGGCGGGGGTGCATCTCGTGGCTGACGACGAGTTGACTGTCATTCGCTTCGATGAGAACGGAACGCAGGTTTCTGCGTGAACAATCCACAATCGCCATGAAGCAATACGCGCTCAGCCAAAGCATGTGCGAATGGGAAGCGCTGGACGCGTGGCGCTTGCAAATCCGCGGCGTGCTCGGCCGCGAGGAGGTGCGCCAGGTTTCACCTTTTTTGCTGCTGGCGCTTTCCGGGTTTAGCGCCGGCGAGCAGCGCCACTGCGCCGAACTATGGGTGCAGGATCAGCTGGCCGCAGCGCTGCTGGAACGAGCGGATCTCGCATTCGTCTTTCATCGGCTGAAAAAAACCAAGCTGCGCCTGGGTTATCTGTCTAGCGATTTTCACGAGCATGCGACCGCGCTGCTGATGGTGGAACTGTTCGAGAACCATGACCACGACCGCTTCGAGGTATTCGCCTATTCATGCGGCGCCGACGACGGCAAGGGGATGCGCCAGCGATTGGAGGCGACCTTTGACCGCTTTACCGACATTCAGGGTTTGTCTGACATCGCAGCCGCCCACATGATTTATCGTGATGAAGTGGACATTCTGATTGATCTGAAAGGCTATACCCAAGGCACGCGCAGCGCCATTCTCAACTTTCGGCCAGCGCCGATCCAGGTGAATTACCTGGGCTATCCGGGCACGCTGGGCGCGGGCGTTTGCGACTATATCGTTACCGATGCCTTCGTTACCCCACCCGATAGCGCGCCGGACTACACAGAAGCCTTCGCCTATATGCCGGACAGCTACCAACCGCATGGTCGGCGCGGCATCATCAGCGCCAAGCCGAGCCGGGCGGCGGCGGGTTTGCCAGCAGAGGGCTTTGTGTTTTGTTGTTTCAACCAGGCCTACAAGATCACGCCGGAGATTTTCAATGTCTGGTGCCACCTGCTGCTGAGCGTTCCCGACAGCGTGCTGTGGCTGCTGAAAAACCCGCTGGCCGAGGGCAATCTGCTACGCGAAGCATTTCACCGCGGCATTACCGCAGACCGCATCATCTTCGCCGCCAACTGCCCGCAAAGCGATCATCTGGCGCGCCTGCAACTCGCCGATCTGGTGCTTGACACCGCCCCCTATAACGCCCACACCACGGCGAGCGATGCACTGTGGGTCGGCGTGCCCATCATCACCTGCGCAGGCGACACATTCCCTTCACGGGTGGCGGGCAGCGTGCTCCATGCCATCGGCCTGGAAGAACTCGTGACGACTGATCTCGACCGGTATTTTGAGCTGGCCCTGGCGTTGGCCAGCGACGCCGATAGGCTCGCGCAGGTCAAGGAAAAACTGGCCGCCAACCGCATGACCACCGCATTGTTCGGTGTTGAGGTCTATACCCGCCATCTCGAAACGCTTTACGACACGATGTGGCGGAAGTATCTCAATGGCGAGCGCATGGGGGCGATCAGCACCGCCTGATAGGGGGATTACGGCGTTTGCCGGGTTATTCGCCGTATCGCCATCCGCTACGGCGAGGAAGGCGTTTTTTGCCTGACCGCCTTGTAGCGCAGTTGCTTCATCAGCGCCGACTTTTCAC
>WOZP01000185.1 GCA_011620215.1 Rugosibacter sp. | reverse complement strand
ACGAGGAGCACCAGGCACTTCGCGACAGCGCGCTCGCGCGTGATGCCGAGCGCTGTACTGCGTTGTTGCGGGCGCATATCGAATCATCGATTTCGGTGGTTCGGCAATTCGGTTTGTTGCGGTGACGCCGACATCGCAGGTGTTTGTTTTCGGCGTGATGAAAGAGGTTGGTATTTTTTCCGCCCTGCCAAGGGCATTTCAAAGGAGACGTTAAATCATGAGTTCATCAATCAAAGAAGTGCAGGAATCCCCTGTGAAGTGGACCCGCAACTGGACGCCCGACGCAATCCGGGCGCTGGTCGATCAGGAAAAAGGGCTGATTGACCCCCGCATCTACGCCGATCAGAGTCTTTATGAGTTGGAGCTGGAGCGGGTTTTTGGCCGCTCCTGGCTGTTGCTCGGGCATGAGAGTCACATTCCTAAAACCGGCGACTTCCTGACCACCTACATGGGTGAAGACCCGGTCGTCATGGTGCGGCAGAAAGACAAAAGCATCAAGGTTTTCCTGAATCAGTGTCGGCATCGCAGCATGCGCATTTGTCGCTCGGACGCCGGTAACGCCAAATCCTTTACCTGCACCTACCACGGCTGGGCCTACGACATCGCGGGCAATCTGGTGAACGTGCCGTTCGAGAAAGAGGCGTTTTGCGACAAGAAGGAAGGCGATTGTGGCTTTGACAAGGCCGACTGGGGTCCGCTGCAAGCGCGCGTGGCCACCTACAAGGGCCTGGTCTTCGCCAACTGGGACGCCGAGGCCCCTGATCTGAAGACTTATCTGAGCGACGCCACTCCCTACATGGATGCGATGCTTGATCGCACCGAGGCAGGCACTGAGGTGATCGGCGGCATGCAGAAGTGGGTAATTCCCTGCAATTGGAAGTTTGCCGCCGAGCAGTTCTGCAGCGATATGTACCATGCCGGCACGATGTCGCACCTGTCTGGAGTTCTGGCCAGCCTGCCGCCCGACATGGACTTGTCCCAGGTGAAACTGCCGTCAACCGGAAATCAATTCCGGGCCCAGTGGGGCGGACATGGAACGGGTTGGTTTAATGACGATTTTGGACTTCTGCAGGCCATCATGGGCCCCAAGATCGTGGAATACTGGACCAAAGGTGCGGCTGCTGAACGAGCGCAGAAACGTCTGGCTAACGTTCTTCCTGAATTGAATCGTATGGTCGCTCAGCATATGACCATCTTCCCGACCTGCTCATTTCTTCCGGGGATCAATACCATCCGCACCTGGCATCCGCGCGGCCCCAATGAGGTGGAGGTCTGGGCGTTTGTGGTGGTCGATGCTGATGCGCCCGAAGAAATCAAGGACGAATTTCGTCGGCAAAATATTCGCACTTTCAACGCAGGGGGTGTGTTTGAGCAGGACGACGGGGAGAACTGGGTCGAGATTCAGAAAGTGCTGCGTGGCCATATCGCCAAGAGCCAGCCGCTCAACGCTCAGATGGGTCTCAGGGTGCCTAACAAAAACAATCCGAAATTCCCGGGTAAAACCGCTTATGTCTATGCTGAAGAAGCGGCGCGGGGCATGTACCACCACTGGGCTCGCATGATGTCCGAGCCAAGCTGGGCCACGCTCAAGCCTTGAACCGAACACCAGTCTCCAACCTTTCAGTTGGAAGAAAACTTTACCAAAGTGGGGGTGCTCATCCGCACGAGCGGATGAACATCAGTACACGTCAGTAAATATATGTTTGCAGGAAATTAACGATGACATCCACCAATTTGATTAAAGAATTTGACTGGCCAACAAAGGCCGTCAGCCTTGACTTGCAAAACGAGATCGAACAGTTTTACTACCGCGAAGCACAATTGCTCGATCATCATGCCTACGATGCCTGGTTCGCGCTGCTTGAAGAAGACATCCGATACTTTATGCCGCTGCGTACCAACCGGACTTTCAGGGAAAGAAATCTGGAATATTCTGAAGATGGGGAGTACGCGCATTTCGACGAAACCTATGAAACCATGCGTGGACGTATTCGCAAGCAGACTTCGGAGCTGGGTTGGGCCGAGGATCCCGCTTCGCGCACGCGCCATATTGTCTCCAATGTCATGGTCAGGAATACGGATGAGCCGAACACCTTTGAAGTGAGTTCGGCCTTCATCCTGTACCGTAATCGTTTGGAGCGCCAGGTCGACATCTTCGCGGGCGAGCGCCGGGATGTGCTGCGCCGTGCCGACAACCGCCTTGGTTTCAAGATCGCCAAGCGCACCATCTTGCTCGACCAGAGCACGTTGTTGTCAAACAACCTGAGCATGTTTTTCTAAGCAAGAAACCTGAACCCGCCTGAACCGAGGAAGCTGCCATGACAAAAGTGCGTCTATTTTTAATCGCCATCGGCGTTTTTTACATCATCAACCTCATTGGCACGCTTCCTTTTAGCACCCTGGGCTTGTTCGGCACGATGTACCCAGGCGTCGAACTGCATGTCGGTGAGCCGATCTTCACCTTGCTGCAAGATGCCTGGGCCATTGTCGGTCTTCAGTTGGGTGCCATCGGGGCCGTCGCCTTGTGGGGCGCACGCGACCCGGGTCGCTATGCGGCCGTCATTCCAGTGGTCATTGCAACGGAAGTTGTCGATGGCCTCTGGGATTTTTACAGCATTGTGTGGAGTCACGAAGCCTCGTGGTTCGGGCTTGCCACGCTGGTGATCCATGTGATCTGGATTGGCTGGGGCCTGCGTGCCTGGCGTGCCGTGGTGTCGAATCGCTGAGGACACCTTGAATCACTCATCAGCGCTCAATCTCAATAACCGACCAGATGCATGCTGGCCGGTGACTGTTCGCCCAAGGCGATTTGAATCTTTTGAACCAGTTACAAAAAGCGATATGAAATTTACCAGAGTTTGTGAGCGAAGCGATGTGCCTGAAGGCGAAGCTCTGAAGGTCGAAAGTGGAGACACCTCCGTCGCGATTTTCAATGTGGATGGCGAGCTGTTCGCAACGCAGGACCGCTGCACCCATGGCGACTGGTCTTTGTCTGAGGGCGGCTATCTCGATGGCGATATCGTGGAATGCTCGCTGCATATGGGAAAGTTTTGTGTTCGCACGGGCAAGGTCA
>WOZP01000048.1 GCA_011620215.1 Rugosibacter sp. | reverse complement strand
TTGAGCCAGGCAATGGCTGTATCACGCCGCACCTGCAAACGTGTGATTTGACGCTGAGCCGAAGCAACATCAATGCTGGCCGATGCCACCGCCTCACGCGCCTTGCGCTTGTCGGCATTGGGTATCTCCTGCATGATGCCAATTTTCTGCATAGTCATGAAGTCGCGGTTGAGACGACCACGATCCTCACCCGTCACAGGGAAGTTATCGATACCAATAAATAATTTGGGATCAGGCAACGCGCCTGCCGGAATAGCAGATGACTGCGCAGCGTTGATCTGCGCGGTATTGGCGACAAGATTGGGCGACTGATGTTCAGCCAGTTCAAGCGCTGTTGTAAAGCTCAGCGGTGTGCTTAGTGGTGTGTTCAGTGGCGTGGCGTGGGCAACACCTGACAGCATGGCCAGAGATAGCGGCAATGCGCAAAGAATCCAGCGGTGACTTCGATGGTGGGACATGGTAACTCCTTGGCTTGATGGCGTGCCGAAGACAAAAACAACACGCAAATGGCCGCGCGGCTAGCCGCATCGACCGACGAATCAGCAGGAATCAGAGAAAGCGCGGAGGACGCCACAACCCGGATGGGTCATGCGTAAGGATGGGCGTATCGCGTTGCGCCACAAAAAGCTGCCCAACGGGTGGCAAGGAAGGAAGCCTGACAGCGGAAGTAAAGGAAAGGTAGGGTACCGAGCAGATTTTGCAGGTTTGGCCTGACTTGCATGGATTTGGAGCGTGCGGCTTGTCAGGTGCAGATTCCTCTGTATCGCAGCAGTCATGCTCTGCCGACATTGCCGACATCGACGCATTATTTTCGCCTTGCATCGGGCAATGGCTCATCGCCATTTCCATAACAACCGCAGACGACGCCGCAAAGGGTATCGCTAACGAGAGCATGAAAACGAGAAGAAGGCGCAGCAGTTTCATGTCAGTGTATAAGTCAGTGCCAGAGAGGTCGCTAGAGGTCGCTATCTGATTACCAGAGCTTCCACCACGGTTCGGTGCGATTCAAGCCGCGTACATAGTACTCGCTCTTGGGGAAATTCTTGCGCATGATGCGCTCGGTATCGTCGCGCAGATCATTCATGCCCAGCAAGTCATACGCTTTCACCATAATGAAAAGGGCTTCTTCATTGGCGGGCGCATTGGGGTAGGTTTTAATGGACGCTTGTGCACGATTAAGCGCCGCAACATAGGCACCGCGCTTCATGTAATAGTGCGCCACATGCACCTCATGCGAGGCGAGTGCATTGACGAGATAATTCATGCGCAGAGTGGCATCTGGCGTATAGCGGCTATTGGGATAGCGCGTGACCAGGATTTTGAAAGCCTCAAAAGAGTCGGCCGCCGCCCCGGGGTCCCGCTCGGTGAGATCCTGGTTGCTCAAGCGGCCCAGCAGGCCGAGATCTTCATTGAAATTGGCGAGCCCCTTGAGGTAATACGCATAATCCACATTGGGGTGATTCGGGTGCAAACGAATAAAGCGATCACAAGCAGCCAACGCCGAAGCGGTTTCCTCTTTTTTGTAATAGGCATAGGCGACTTCAAGTTGCGCCTGCTGGGCATATTGCCCATAGGGGAAACGTGATTCGAGTTTCTCGAAATACTTGATGCCCAAGTCATAGCCGCCTTCACTAATGGCTTCTTTGGCCGAAGTGTAGAGTTTTTGTGCCGACCACTTGGCGGTTTCATCAACTTGATCCGGCAAAATTCCACATCCCGTGAGGAGGCAGGCAAACAGGAATCCACCGATCAGAGCGGTTGAAGAGAGTGTTCGCCGGATTACCGCTAAACTACGCATGATGAATGATGCCTCGCAAGAAATTCCGGCGGATTATAGCCCAAGCAAAACCGTGACCTCACTGCCCGCGACACTGGCAATCCCCCATGACTATGCCGGCATGCGCTTTGACGCCGCACTGGCCAAGCTCTATCCTGACCATTCGCGCAGCCGTTTGCAGGAATGGTTAAAGGCCGGACTGATACAGCTGGATGGCAAGCCAGCGGCAGGCAAGAGCCATGTACTGGGGGGGGAACGGATAGATTTTTCAGCGGACATGAGTGGCGTGCTGCAAACACATGACCACGCGGCCGAAGATATTGCGCTAACCATCGTGTTTGAAGACGACGAGTTGATCGTGATCGACAAACCTGCCGGGCTGGTGGTGCATCCGGGCAATGGCAATGCCAGCGGCACCTTGCTCAATGCCCTGCTACACCATGCGCCGCAACTGGCAGAAATTCCGCGCGCAGGCATTGTGCATCGTCTGGACAAAGACACCAGCGGCCTGCTGGTAGTCGCTAAAACCCTCACCGCACAAACCGATCTGGTGCGCCAACTTCAGGCGCGTACCGTGCATCGCCATTATCTGGCCTTGGCACTGGGCATAATCGAACACGGCGGCACGATTGATGCGCCGCTAGGCCGTCATCCCGTACACCGCACCAAAATGGCTGTGGTGCGCAGCGGCGGAAGAGAGGCGCGAACCCACTATCTGGTGCGCGAATGCTTTGCCAAAGCCACGCTGCTGGAATGCCAGCTGGAAACAGGGCGCACGCATCAGATTCGCGTGCATCTTGCCTCACGCGGGAACCCGCTGGCGGGCGACCCGGTCTATGGCAAGACATGCAGTGGCGATGCGCGAATCGATGCCTTCAGGCGGCAGGCGCTGCATGCCTGGCAATTGGCGCTAGTGCATCCGGTCAGCCGACTCGATGTGTCATGGGAATCGCCCTTGCCGGATGATTTCGCGCAGTTGCTGGAAGATCTTCGAGGAGAGTCTAATGGCCAACTCAATGGGCAACACAATGGACAACTCAGTGGAAAACCCGATGGAGAAATCCGGCATAAGTAATCTGCTCATCCCCAGTTGGCACGCTCCTTCCGGCGTGCACGCGCTGGTTACCACACGAGAACATGGCGCGAGTATGGGGCCGTGGACGAGTTTTAATCTGGCGTCCCACGTGGGCGATGATGCCGCTGCAGTTGCCGCTAATCGCGCAAAGTTGCGCCGCAACCTGCCTGCCGATCCGCCGTGGCTGACGCAGGTGCATGGCACGCGATGTGTTGATGCCGCGCAAGTGCAATCCGGCGTCGAGGCGGACGCCAGCTTCAC
>WOZP01000083.1 GCA_011620215.1 Rugosibacter sp. | reverse complement strand
GCGCGCGCGCGATGATGCCGGCAGACTGGCCCGGCGCGACAGGCGCCGAGACCTGCTTTTCCAGTTGCTGGCTGCCGCAGTGCGGGCAGATAGGCACGGTGCTGGCCCTGACCAGCAGTTCGAATGTTTTATTGCACGCGGTGCAATGGTAGTCGTAGAGCGGCATGATGCCTCCTGGTCAAGAAAATATCCCGGTCGATAGATAGCGGTCGCCACGGTCGCAGACGATGAAGACGATCGTTGCATTATCGGTTTCCGCCGCGATGCGTAGCGCAACCTGCAGGGCGCCGCCGGAAGAAATGCCGCAGCAGATGCCCTCCTCGGCTGCCATGCGGCGACACATGGTTTCCGCATCCTGCTGGCTGACCGATTCGACTTGATCAACCTGGGCGCTGTTGAAAATTTTTGGCAGATAGGCAGGCGACCATTTACGGATGCCGGGAATCTGCGAGCCTTCCTCGGGCTGACAGCCAATGATGCGGATGGCGGGGTTCTGTTCCTTGAGGAAACGCGAAACGCCCATGATGGTGCCGGTGGTGCCCATCGCGCTGACGAAGTGGGTGATGCGTCCACCGGTGTCGCGCCAAATCTCCGGGCCGGTGTTTTCATAATGCGCGAGCGGATTGTCAGGATTGGCAAACTGGTCGAGCACTTTGCCCTTGCCTTCGTTTTGCATTTTGAGCGCGAGATCGCGAGCGTATTCCATGCCGCCCTCTTTGGCGGGTGTCAGGATTAGCTCGGCACCATAGGCTGTCATGCTCTGGCGCCGTTCCAGGCTCAGGTTGTCTGGCATGATCAGGGTCATGCGATAGCCTTTCATGGCCGCCACCATGGCCAGGGCGATGCCGGTATTGCCACTGGTGGCCTCGATCAGCGTGTCCCCGGGCTGGATGTCACCACGTGCCTCGGCCCGCGTGATCATCGATAGCGCGGGCCTGTCCTTGACTGAACCGGCCGGGTTATCGCCTTCCAGTTTGCCGAGGATGACATTGCCCCGCGTCGCACCAAGGGCACCGGGGATGCGTTGCAGACGCACCAGCGGCGTGTTGCCGACGGTCTGTTCGACCGTCGGGTAGGCGAACAGCGAAGTGGCAGACGAATTAAGGTGCGATGTAGCGTAACCAGGTGCATTCATTACTGCATCGACTTCAACTCTTCCAGCCGCTGGCGTTTGATCACGAACAGGCCGCGACCACCGCTCAGCGCCTTGTAGCTATTGAACGTGTGTTTACTCAGCAGGCTGAACCATTGTTGCGGGCTGGCCCATGCCGGACTCTCGCCAATGGCGAGACAGGTACCGTCGGGGGCGAAGCTGGCGTGGATGATGACATCGCTGCTGGCTGGTGCTGCGACTTCTGTTGCAGCTTCCGTAGTGACTTCTGTGTTTTCCATTTGGCTTCCTTTCAGTTATGGATCGGGGCGCTACAGCAAACTAATCTGTTAACTACTTGCTTAACGCAGCAGTCTGGTCGCCAATATCATGTGCCAGGCCTGCGTCGGTGATCTCTCCCGCATGAATCTGCAAACCTCGGCCAAGGCCGACATCCTTGACCAACGCGTTTGCCAGGCCAAGGTTGGCGAGCATCAGCGCATAGGGCAGCGTGGCCTGTGTCAAGGCCAGGGTTGCCGTGCGCGATACGGCCGCAGGCATGTTGCTGACACAGTAATGCACCACGCCATCGACGATATAAACAGGATCGTCATGCGATGTAGGACGCGATGTCTCTGCCGTCCCGCCTTGATCGATGCTGACATCGACCAGTACACTGCCCGGGCGCATTTCACCCAGCAACTCACGCGAAATCAGCTTGGGCGCAAGTCGCCCCGGCACCAGCGCAGCGCCGATAACCAGATCGGCTTCGGCAACATGCCGGGCAAGCAGCATCGCATTGCTGACTACGGTTTTGATGCGGCCCTGATAAATTCGATCCAGCGCTTCCAGCGGTGGTGTGGTGTCGTTAAGTATCGTGACATCAGCCCCCATGCCCACGGCAATCTGCGCGGCATGGATGCCCACATTGCCGGCGCCAATCACAGTGACCTTGGCGGGTGCCACACCGGGCACGCCGCCCAGCAATACGCCACTGCCGCCATTGGCCATTTGCAAAGCCCACGCGCCCACCTGTGGCGCAAGACGGCCTGCAATCTGCGACATCGGCGTGAGCAAAGGCAGGTGACCCAGCGCATCGGTGACCATTTCATAGGCGATGCAGGAAACCCCCGCATTGAGCATGGCCTGCGCCAGCCCGGGTGCAGGGGCAAAGTGGTGATAGCCGAACAAAATCTGCCCCGCATGCAGCAGCCGGAATTCGGTATCTTGCAGCTCCTTGACCTTGATCACCAGGTCAGCGCGACGATAAAGCTCTGCCGCACTGTCGACGATACTGGCGCCGACCACCTGATAGCTCGCATCGGAATAACCGACGCGAGCCCCGGCCTGAGTTTCCACCAGCACCGTATGGCCCGCTTGCACCAGCGCTTGGGCACCGGCCGGAATGAGCCCGACCCGATACTCGTGGTTCTTGATTTCCCTGGGGCAGCCGATGATCATGGTCGTCTCCTTAAATGGAGAATTCTAGGCGGTGCATTATTGGCTTGGCCAGTATCCCTTTTACTGCCGCGAACTACATCCCCGAGCCAAAGCCCAGCAGTTCGACGGTGATATTTTCTTCACCAAGCAAGGCCTGGCAGGCCAGGCGCGACTTGGAGCCGACGCCTGGAATGGTGTCGAGCTTTTCATTTTCAGCACGCTGAATTTTGGAAATGGTCTTGCGGCCTTCCTGCACAAAAACGTGGCATGAGCCACATTCGCCTTTGCCTTCGCATTTGTGGAGGATGGATTCCCCGGCGGCCATGATGGCAGCAAGGATGGTACTGCCAACGGCAGCTTCATAGGTTTTTCCGGATGGCTGAATGGTAACGGTAGGCATGAAATATTCTCCTGATGGTAAGGTAAGTGGGTGAGTAAAAACTAAGCGGCTACAGCAAGTTTCTGGTGGATGAGGGCCGTTTCAAAATCGGCCAGCGACATATTGATGCGGGTGATGTTCTGCTCTTCAAGAAAGCGGCTTTCATTGCGGCTCAACTCGCCGGGAAGTACGGCCCAGTGCTTGT
>WOZP01000044.1 GCA_011620215.1 Rugosibacter sp. | reverse complement strand
AGCCAGCCGTTTCGAGCAGCTTGTTGATCTTGATGCGGGCGGTGGCTTCTTTATTAGTCAATGGCTGAGTCTTTCAACGCCTCAGCCAGAT
This sequence comes from Rugosibacter sp., assembly GCA_011620215.1. GTDB lineage: Bacteria > Pseudomonadota > Gammaproteobacteria > Burkholderiales > Rhodocyclaceae > Rugosibacter. The sequence goes on along the minus strand of WOZP01000044.1, from coordinate 62,905 downwards.
CCATCACCGCAGCGGCGTAGAAGCTGCTGCGGTTGTAGCGGGTGATGACATAGAAGTTTTGGTAGCCCAGGCGGTATTCGGTGGGCGCGTCGGGGGTGATGAGGTCGATCAAGGCGGCGGGTTGGTCGCTGAATTGATGATTTGCCGCCGTATCACCATCGCCGACTTTTTGGCCGACTTTTTGTCCGACTTTTTGTATCTCTACCTGCTGTGCAGAGAATTCGCGGGGCAGGCGTTGCGGCTTGATGCCTTCATCAATCAAGGCTTGAATACCGTCGCCACTGATGGTGATTGTTTCAGCAATCGGGCCGCCCGTTTGCCAGCCATGTTTGGCCAGAAAATTCGCCGCGCTGCCAATCGCATCCACGGGGCTGGCGGCGAGATCAATCCTGCCGTCGTTGTCGAAATCCAGCGCGTATTGGCGCATGGACGATGGCATGAACTGTGGCCAACCCATGGCGCCTGCATAGGAGCCGGTATAACTCAATATCGGGCGGTTTTCTTCCCTGGCCAGCAGGAGCAATTCGGCCAGCTCGCGGCGGAAGAGTTCAGCGCGCGGCGGGTAGTCAAAAGCCAGTGTGGTGAGGGCGGCAAAGGTGGTGTAGTTGCCCATGTGCTTGCCATAAATCGTTTCGATGCCAATGATCGCGGTGATGATTTCAGCGGGCACGCCAAAGCGTGTTTGCGCGGCAGCCAGTTCGCTGGCGTAACGCTGCATGAATTGTTTGCCGGCGGCGATGCGCGTGGGCTCGACAAAGCGGCTGCGGTAGGCGTGCCATGAACGGATGCCTGGGTCGGCGGGCGGGCGGATGGCTTTTAACACCGAAGCGATGGGTTGGGTGACGCGAAACAGTGCATCGAGTGTCATGCGGTCATAACTGTATTCGGTGACCATCTGGTCAATGAATGCTTTGACATCCTCACGCTCGGCATAGCTGTTGGCTTGGTGATTGGTTTGACTCTGCGCAGGTAACGTCAAGAACAGGCAGAGCAGGAAAAGGTATTTCACGTAGTTCAATTTCATAGTGACAAGTCGCGGATGGATTGATTGAGTTCGACCAAGCCCTTGCTGGGCGGGTGGGCAGCATAGCGCAGGCGGGCGTAACTGCGGGCGATGGCGTGAATTTTTGTCGCGTGCGCGGGGAGTTGGCTAGCCGCGCGTGCAGCCAGGGTGTCTGGCCCTTCCCACGGCTGCCAAACAATGCCGCGCTTGGCGAGTTTGGCGGTAAAGCGCTGCCAGGCACGGCGGACGGGATCGATACGCTCGCGCTGGCGCAGCACCCAGCCGGTAAGCAGCAGCAAGGACGCGCCGCAGAGGATAGTCAAGAGAGCTGTCATGTTGCGCCAATCGGCATCCAGCCCGAGGCGCGTTAATAAATCGCGCTGACGTTGCGGGTCATACCCCAGCACCCATTGGTTCCAGCCGTTGGTGACGGCGTCGATCTGGTAACGAATGGCCTTGAGCCAGGCCATGTCATTGCGCGCTAAAAAAGGCAGGGTTTCATTTGCCGGGATGGCGGTGGCCAGGCTGCTGTCAATGCGCCGTGGTGCGGCAATGGCGGTCGGGTCTACGCGCACCCAGCCCTGTTTGGACAGCCATACTTCCGTCCAGGCGTGGGCGTCATATTGGCGCACGACCAGAAACCCGTCGACGGGGTTGATCTCACCGCCTTGATACCCGGCCACGACGCGCGCGGGGACACCGGCGGCACGCAGGGCAAAGGCAAAGGCAGAAGCAAAGTGCTCGCAAAAGCCCCGTTTGTTGTCGAACAAGAATTCATCGACACTATCGCTGCCGGTAAGGGGCGGGTTGAGGGTGTAGCGCAACAGCTGGCGACTAAAAAAATCTTCGGCTGCTTGCAAAATGGCAGCGTCATTGTCGCCATGACGTTGCCTCCAGCTGATCGCTATGGCTCGGGTGCGCGGGTTGCTGTTTTTGGGCAAGGCTAGAGACTCTTGCAAAACCTCTGGCGGGTCGGTCAGGCCTTTTTGGATATCCGGCACGGCGCGCTGCGTGTAGCGCATGCGGCTGCGCACAGGTTGCCGGGATAACAATTGATAGTCGCGGGTAAGGCCGCTTTCCGCAGGCAGCGTGGTGGGGGATTCCAGTGCGAAGAGCCAGCGTTTGCCGTGCGGCTCGAGGGTGAGTTCATAGTCGATTGGCTTGCTATGCCTGCTTTCTTCAGCATACGGCGGGGTGGTGTAGGCCTCACGGGTTTGTGAGACGCGCCAGGTGCGTCCATCAAAATCAGGCATCACCAGGCCGCGCCAATACAGGCTGGATTGCGCGGGGGCTATACCTTTAAATGCGCCGGTAAACGCGACGCGAAAAGCAATGGCGTCTGACTGTGAAAGCTGTGCAATGGTGCCCGGCGCCATGGCATCGGTGAGCCCGGAAAGCGCTGTGCGGCGGTCTTCGGGCAGGCCCCACAACGGGCCGTTCACGCGAGGGAAAAGAACAAACAGCAACAGCATGAAGGGCAGCGCTTGCAACAGCAGGCGACCTGCGTGCTCGAATTGTTGCTTGATGGTTGGCCGATCATTATTGGCCGCGAGCAAGGCGGCGGTGGTAATGACAACGGCAAGGCAGGTGACGCAGGCGGTGAGGATCGTTTGGGTAAATAAAAACTGCCCGAGGATTAAAAAGTAACACAGCAACACGGTCACTACTGCATCGCGTGGGGCGCGGAGTTCCATGAGCTTGAGCGAGAGAAAAATCAGCAGCAGCGCAATGCCCGGCGTGCGGCCAAACAGGCTGCGATATTCAAAAAAGACACCCAGCGAACCGGCGATGACCAATAACACGAGCAGCCAACGCGGCGGTAAGCGTCCACCGCGTTGAATGATCCAGCCACGCCAGACAAAGGCCGCACCAGCGAATACGGCCAGCCACACCGGCATATGCGTGGCCAAGGGAGCAAACGCGGTGACAGCAGCCAGCAGAAGCCACTGGCTTTGGCGGCGGCTTACCGGGCGGTCAAGACGTGCCATGGTTTGTTGTCACTGGAGGCAATGCGTATAAAGCCAAGGTTTGTAATCCGGCGGCACGATGCGCGGCACCTTGCGCGGGGGCGAGGCGCAGCGTGGGCAGGCGTAAACCCCAGTGCAGGCCAGCGGTATCGGCATCCAGCAACCAGCGGGTAAGGCACGCGATGCGCTGCTCGGTGGTGAGGGTGCTGGGTGCGGCCTCCCAGTCTAGCCAGAGCTCTTGCGCCGACTGGCCGCTAAAGAGTTTGGTTTGCAGTTTTCCGTCGTCTTGCCGTGCAGCGGCTTTCCACGCGACGTGACGCGGCGGGTCAGTCAGCTGGTGATGGCGCAGGCCGGCAAAATCATCCGCACCTTGACCGACATTGCTTGCGCCCTGAAATGCTTCGCCGCTCCAGGGCAGCGGTGGTGCGTTGCGTGCAGGCGCGGGGTAAACCAGGCAGCGCATATCCGGCGCGATATAGCTCCACGCACGCACCAGACCCAGCGGCCAGGTAGTTGCTATGGTTACTCGGGGCAGGGCCAGCCAGCCACGCTGGGTGGTTGGCAGGGTGAGCGTGGCGGTGTTGGTGGTGTGTGCGGGAAGGTCAATCTCGACAGGTGCTTCACCCGCGAATGACAGCTGCAAGTTGATGCGCGCATCGCGCCGGGTGTTTTCCAGCAGCAGATCAAAGCTGGCCAGATCGCCCGCAAATACCGGCGGGCAGCGCCCTGGTCGCAGGGTGAGCTGCACGAGATTACGAAAGGTATGCAAGATCGTCACAATACCCAGCCCGGCCAGCCAGAAAACCAGCGCATGGCCCAGGCTCAGGTTGTAATTCACGGCACCCAGAAAAATGGTGATGAGAGCAACGGCAAAAGCCAGACCAACGCGTGTGGGCAGCACATACACCCGCCGTTGAACCAGCGTGATGGGTGTGGGCTCGGGCGTTGGCACGCGCAGTGCCCAGCGCACAAAGTGCTCGTGTAGCAAGCGTTGCAGCCGATGCAGCCAGTGCCACATCGTCAGGGCAGTGGCACGGCCTCGATAAGCCGGTTCGCCGTCTCACCAGCGCCGACTTTTCTGGTGTCATCGTGAAAGCGCAGTCGGTGCGCGATAACGCCAGGGAGCACTGCTTGAACGTCTTCCGGCAGCACGTGATCGCGGCCATCAAGCAGCGCCCAGGCACGGGCAACGGCGAGCAGAGCGAGGCCTGCTCGCGGGGATAAACCGGCTACCCATAACGGCGAGCTGCGCGTGAAGGCGGCCAGTGCCTGAATGTAGGCTATCAGCGCGGGCGAGGCGTGTACGCTGCGCGTTTTTTGCTGTAATTCGAGCAATTGGGGCGGCAAAAGGCGCGGGGTGAGTTCGGCCACCATCTGGCGGCGGTCCGCTCCCGCGAGGAGTTCACGCTCGGCGGCGGCATCGGGATAACCCAGTTCAATCTTGAGCAGGAAACGATCGAGTTGTGACTCAGGCAGGGGAAAGGTGCCGATTTGAAACGCCGGGTTTTGCGTGGCAATGACAAAAAAAGGCGCGGGCAACGCGCGCGTTGCTCCTTCGATGGTGACTTGCCGTTCTTCCATGGCTTCGAGCAGCGCGCTTTGTGCTTTGGGTGTGGCGCGGTTGAGTTCGTCGGCCAGCACCATCTGCGTGAAAATCGGGCCGGGGTGAAAATGAAATGCCCCACTGGCCCGATCAAACACCGAGACGCCGATAATGTCGGCGGGTAGCATGTCACTGGTGAACTGGATCCTTTGCAAGTCGAGCCCCAGTACTCGCGCCAGCACATGCGCCAGCGTTGTTTTACCGACACCGGGCAAGTCTTCGACCAGCAAGTGACCACCAGCAAGCAAACAGGCCAACGCCATGCGGACGGGTTCTTTTTTACCAAGAATAATGCGGTTAATGTCAGTCAGTAGCTGGGTTAAAAGCAAATGATGTTCGCTGGGTTGCATAAGGTGAGGGAGAGAATGAAGGGGATGAGCAATAATAGCGGGAACTTATCGTCTCGATTGTAAGTCATCAGGCTACCTATCCTTTTATGACAACCGCTTTCATTTCCCACCGCGATTGCAAGCTGCATGACATGGGTGCTCGGCACCCCGAATGTCCGGCGCGGCTGGATGCCATTCATGACCAGCTGATTGCCTCAAGGCTGGATGTGAGCCTTGAGTTTTTTGACGCGCCATTAGCCAGCATGGCTCAATTGCAACGCGTGCATCCGGCGGATTACATTGAGTACGTGCAGGCAAACAGTCCGGTGCAGGGCCTTGTGCATCTCGACCCGGATACGGCGATGTCGCCTGGTACGTGGCATGCTGCGTTGCGTGCCGCGGGCGCGGGGTGTGATGCCGTTGATCGCATCATGCGCGGAGAAGCGGATAATGCATTTTGTGCCGTGCGCCCGCCCGGGCATCATGCCGGTCCGAGTCAGGCGATGGGGTTTTGTTTTTTTAACAACATTGCTGTCGCCGCGCGTCATGCGCTGGCCGCTTGGCCATTGTCGCGGGTGGCAATTGTTGATTTTGATGTGCATCATGGCAATGGCACCGAAGCGGTTTTCTCGAATGATGAAAATGTGTTGATGGTGGGCACGTTTCAGCATCCGTTTTATCCCTACAGCGGCACGGAGCATCACGCCGCCAATATGTGCAATGTGCCCTTGGCTGCAGGTACGCGGGGGGAGGGCTTTCGTCAGGCCGTTACCGATATATGGTTGCCCCGGCTGCATGATTTTCAGCCGGAAATGATTTTTATCTCGGCGGGCTTCGATGCGCATCGCGAAGATGACATGGCTTCGCTAGGTTTGGTTGAGGATGACTACGCGTGGGTTACAACGCAGATCAAGCAAGTGGCTGCGGCAACAGCCCATGGGCGGATCGTGTCGATGCTCGAGGGTGGCTATGCGCTTTCGGCTTTGGGGCGCAGCGTGGCAGCCCATCTGCGCGTGCTGGCTGATGTGTAAATGGATGTTTCAATGAATATGAATGGCCGCGTTTGGCTATGGCCATCGGTTAGAATTGCCTTTTTGGTGTATTGCTTACATTTCTTATTTTCATGAAGACAACACAAGCGGATATTCACGGCTCGATCAAGGGTTCAATCCCCGCCATCATTACCCCCATGCAGGCTGACGGATCCCTTGATATACCTGCCTTGCGGCGGTTACTCGACTGGCATATCGCCGCAGGCTCTGACGGCATTGTGGTGGTGGGTACGACGGGCGAATCACCGACGGTTGATTTTGCCGAACATTGCCTATTGATTGAAACCACGGTGCAGCACGTGGCCGGGCGGGTTCCGGTCATTGCAGGAACCGGTGCGAACGCCACCCGCGAAGCAATTGAATTGGCGCAGTTTGCGCAGCAAGCAGGTGTGGATGCGCATCTTTCTGTCGTGCCCTATTACAACAAGCCAACGCAAGAAGGGCTGTTTCAGCATTTCAAGGCGATTGCCGAGGCCGTGGCGCTACCCATGATTGTATATAACGTGCCTGGCCGCACCGTAGCCGATTTGTCGAACGAAACAGCGCTGCGCTTGGCAGAGGTGCCGGGGATTATCGGTATCAAGGATGCGACGGGAGACATCGAGCGCGGGTCGGATTTGTTGCGTCGTGTGCCCGAAGGTTTTGTTGTTTATAGCGGAGATGATGCAACTGCCCTGGCGTTGATGCTGTTGGGAGCGGTGGGTACCATTTCAGTTACCGCCAACGTTGCCCCACGGTTAATGCACGCCATGTGTCAGGCAGCGCAGGCAGGTGATTTGCCTACAGCGCGTGCGTTGAATTTTCAGTTACTGGATTTGCATCGTGATCTGTTTATTGAGCCCAGCCCGGCGCCGACCAAGTGGGCGCTACAGCAAATGGGTTTGATCGATGGCGCCTTGCGTTTGCCCCTTCTGCCGCTTACTGCAGCATCTTGTGAGCGTGTGCGTGTTGCCTTGCGTGCAGCGGATATCGTCATTTAATCTGGATTTAACTACTCATGAAACGTCTCTTACTCTTGCTGCTGCTGGTCAGTGTGATGGCTGGCTGTAGCGGCCCGCTGATCGAAACCAAAAAGATCGAATACAAATCAGCTGGCAAGGCGAAATTGCCATCGCTGGAGATTCCTCCCGATTTGACTCAACCTAGCCGCGATGAGCGCTATGTCGTGCCTGATGTGGCCGGCAGCAAAGGCCCTGCAACCTATTCAGCCTATGCCAACGAACGTAGTGAGGCGCGTGCCGAACCTTCTACCGACGTGTTGCCGCAAGTGGACAAGATGCGGATCGAGCGGGCGGGTACGCAACGTTGGCTGGTCGTATCCGGCAGTCCGGAAAAACTCTGGCCTGTGGTGAAGGAGTTTTGGCAGGAAATGGGCTTGCTCATCAATGTTGAATTGCCTGAGGCCGGCATCATGGAGACCGATTGGGCCGAGAATCGGGCCAAATTGCCGCAAGATTTTATTCGTAGCACACTGGGCAAAGTGTTTGATGATGTTTATTCAACCGCCGAACGCGACAAATATCGCACCCGTTTGGAAAAAGGTGCCGAGCCAGATACTACCGAGATTTATATCAGTCATCGCGGGATGATTGAAGTTTATATTTCAGAGGGGAAGACGGAAACCCGCTGGCAGCCACGTCCGGCTGACCCTGAGCTGGAAGCTGAAATGCTGCGTCGACTGATGGTACGTTTGGGCGCGCAAGAAGCGCGTGCCAAGACACTTATTGCTGCTGAGCAAGCACCCGAGCGCGCCAAGCTTTCGCGTGCTGCCGATGGTAGCGGGGCTTTGGTGCTCGAAGAGCCGTTTGATCGCGCCTGGCGGCGCGTGGGGTTGGCGCTGGATCGCATCGGATTTACTGTAGAGGATCGCGATCGCTCACAAGGTCTTTACTATGTTCGTTATGTCGATCCGGAAGCGGATAACAGGAAAAAAGATGAACCTGGCTTTTTATCCAAAATGATGTTCTGGAAGAGTCATGATGCAGACAAGGACAAGCCGGTTCAGGCCGCGCAATATCGTATTCAAGTTAAAAGAGAAGGTGATACCAACCTTGTTCAGCTACTGACTCGTGAGGGTGGCGTAGATAGTTCGACTACTTCAAAACGGATTATTGGCTTGCTGCATGAGCAGTTGAAGTGACGCGTGACGATAGCAAGTCTTCGCAACGCTACATAGCCTGCGTAGCCTCACGCAACTTTACAAAAACCCCTTGTGCTTTGGTAGCCAAGGGGGTTTTGTTACATGAAATTTCCCCTTGGCTTGTCCCTAGGCAAAAACAGGCAATAAAAAAGCCAGCCCGAAGGCTGGCTTTTTTATTGCAGAAGAAAATTACTTCTTCGCTGCATCGGCAGCAGCGGCAGGAGCAGCAGCTTCAGCAGCGGCAGGAGCAGCAGCTTCAGCAGCGGCAGGAGCGGCGGCTTCAGCAGCGGCAGGAGCGGCGGCAGCAGCAGCGGCAGGAGCAGCAGCTTCAGCAGCGGCAGGAGCAGGAGCGGCAGCTTCAGCGGCAGGAGCCGGAGCAGCTTCTTCTTTTTTAGCGCAACCAGAGATAGCAAGAGCTAGCATTGCAGCGATCAGTAGGGATTGTTTCATGTGTTTATTTCCTTAACGTTAGGGATTATTAGGCCAATTGGTTTCGATCGAGACGAATAACTACAAAATTCAATCCAATCGAGCGCGGATTCTAGCATGATGTTTTTTTATTTGTGACATGGGTTTTATCCTTGGCTTTCAACTACAAACCTGTAGTATTTAGTTTCAGGCAGGGAAGGGATAGTGCCCAGAGTTCTTCAAACCGCCGTTGCCACGGTTGAATGGCAGCTGGGTCGGCCTGTATCAAAGCGCATCGCGCGTGGTCAATATGAAAGCGACGCACACCATGGCAGCCGTCAGCTAACAGATGCGTGTCGGCAAGCTGGCGTAGGTTGTCTGGGCTTTGGCGCACGTCAACTGCATGCGCATAGCGGGTGAAGAGGTTCATCAGTCGTGGCATATGGCTATCCAGCCAATGGGTTTGGTGAATCACGATGCGTAATTTTTTCGTGCGCTCATTCGGATGCTGGGCGGGATGCTGGGCGTGCAGAAACTTGCCTAGTTTGGATAAGCGCTGAGGTTCTTCCAAACGGAGTGCAGCCAGATCGTGATCCAAGATGGCAAGAGTACTCATGGCGCTATCGAGCACTGTGTCTATCGCCGCGCGGTATTCGCTTTCGCCCGTTAGCAGGGTGTATTGGCTAGGGATTGCTGTCACTGTCATGATGCTGGCCAGAGAAATCCATCGCAATAGGCTTCATACAGCAGGCCGACAGCGTCATCAAGTACATCTTTGGCAAGCGCTACACCGGTTGGTTGCGCTATTTTCAGGGTGCGGTGGTTGGCAAGTTCACGTATGAGGGGCTTCACGTGGGCAGGCATTTTCCAGTCTTCTCCATTGAGATAAAACTGGTTTCCCGAAAACAGCAATTGGCTGGCAGGGGAGAGTACAACGCCCTTGCGCTTGGCTGCAGCGGCAAAGCGGGCTATGGTCAGCGGGTGCGCCGGTGGGTCGAAAAATACGTTGGCTTTGGGCTCGGTGAGCGAGGTTCCCAAGAAGTTGCGTACCGTGGTGCGGTTCCAGCGAATGCTGGAAAGCATCGTCTCCACTTGATCTATCATGGCCGTGCCAATTTCAGCGGCATGCCGTGGCTTTTTCAAATCCGGGTCGCTGTAACGGCCGGGCAAGCTCAGCCGCTCTTGCAAAAAGGAGAGAAACTGCTCGCCTAATTCCTGTGCCGTGGGGGTGCGAAAGCCAACAGAAAAAGTCATGCACTCGCCGACGGCGACGCCATCGTGCGCCCACTGCGGGGGCAGGTAGAGCATGTCACCTGGATTGAGCAGCCATTCTTGCGTAGGACGAAAATCCTTGATGATGCGAATGGGCAGGTCGTCGATCAGGGTTTTATCTTTTTGCTTGCCGATATGCCAGCGCCGACTTCCCATGCCTTGAATCAGGAAAACATCATAATTGTCGAAATGCGGGCCGACGCCGCCAGTATCGGTGGCGTAGCTCACCATCAAGTCATCCAGCCGCGCATAGGGGATGAAATCAAAGCGTCGCAAAAGCGCATCGCCCGCCGCATGGGCGAGGTTGACGCTTTGCACCAGCACAGTCCAGGGCAGCGCGGCACGCTTGAGTTGGCGCAATGAAAACGGCCCGTGGTGCATTTGCCAGCCATCAGCGCGAGTAATCAGGCGAGATTCAATGTCTTCGCCTGTCGCCAGATGGAAGAGATCATTGCGGCTCATGAGTTGGTTGATTTCCGGTACGGCACCGCGCACCAGCAAGGGTTTTTTTTGCCAGTATTCGGCAAGAAAACGTTCAGGCGTGAGGCCGCCGAGCAGAGTAGATAATTCAGGCATCATGGGCCGATTATAATCATCTGTTTTTCCAGATCGCATTATGACCATCGTCACGATTGAATCGCTCGACAATGAAGGACGAGGCATTGCCCATGTGGACGGCAAAGTCATTTTCATCGAAGGGGCACTGCCAGGGGAGCAAGTCGAGTTTTCAAGTTATCGCCGCAAACCGAGCTATGAGCAGGCGACGGTCACGAAAGTGCTACGTGCGTCGAGTCAGCGAGTGGTGCCGGCTTGTCCGCACTTTGGGGTGTGTGGCGGGTGTTCTTTGCAGCACTTGAACATTGCCGCCCAAACCGCCGCCAAGCAACGCGTGGTAGAAGATGCGCTCTGGCATATCGGGCGGCTTAAGCCCGAGCAGATTTATCCACCCATTGCCGGGAGTGCCTGGGGATATCGTCATCGTGCAAGGTTCTCCGCGCGGTGGGTAGCGAAGAAAGGCGGCGCGTTGATTGGTTTCCGTGAAAAGCACAGCAGTTACGTGGCGGTCATGGATTCCTGCGCAGTGTTTCCGCCCGAAGTGTCGGCATTGATTCCTGAATTAAAGCGGTTGATCGCATTGATGTCTGAGCCGGAACACTTTCCGCAGATCGAGGTGGCCGTTGGCGAAGTTCACACGGTGTTGTTGCTGCGCCATCTTTCGCCATTGAGCGATGAGGATGAAGATCATTTGCGGCGCTTTGCCGATGCACATGGCGTGGTTTGGTATTTGCAATCCAAGGGGCCGGATACTGTTCAGTTGTTTTACCCTGAGAACTCGCCTCTTTTGACTTACACCTTGCCTGACTATGGCCTGACGTTCCGTTTCTGGCCGACAGAATTTACGCAGGTCAATGCAGGCGTTAACCGTATGCTGGTGCGCCGTGCCATGGCGTTGCTGGCACCGCAAAAAGGCGAGCGCATTGTGGATATGTTTTGCGGGTTGGGCAACTTCACCTTGCCGATTGCGCGGCTAGGGGCGACAGTCGTGGGGGTCGAGGGCAGTTCAGCGCTGGTGCATCGTGCCCAGGATAATGCGGTGCTGAACGGTTTGTCGGCTCAGTGCACGTTTGCCGTGGCTAATTTGTTCGAAGCGACTGAAGCCAGTTTCGCTGCATTGGGTCAGGTGGATAAGCTCTTGATCGATCCGCCACGAGAAGGTGCAATTGCCCTGGTTAACGCGCTGCCCGCAGAGGGTGGGCCGCAGCGGATTGTGTATGTTTCTTGCAATCCCGCAACCTTGGCAAGAGATGCTGCCGTGCTAGTGCATGAAAAAGGCTACACGCTCTGCGGAGCGGGCATTGCCAGCATGTTTCCGCATACCGCTCACGTCGAATCGATCGCCGTGTTTGAAAAATAGTGGCAAAAAAAGCGGCCCCGCAGGGTCGCTTTTTTAACGCTTTTTAATATTGCGCCGTATTACCAGCGCCGACTTTTTACCGGCGGTCACCGCTGAAGGCCATCAACAGTTGCAGCAAGTTGACGAACACGTTGTAGATGTCCAGATAGACAGCCAGTGTGGCGCTGATGTAATTGGTCTCGCCGCCATGCACGATGCGGTTGATGTCATACAGGATATAAGCCGAAAAAATCACCACGGCGATGGCTGATATGGCGAGTGCCAGGGCAGGAATCTGGAAAAAGATATTGGCGACCATCGCCACCAGCAACAGGACGACACCGGCAAACAGGAATTTGCCGATATTGGAAAAATCCCGTTTCGTGGTTGAGGCTATGGCTGCCAGGGAAAAGAAAATCGCCCCGGTGCCGCCTGCCGCCATGGCGATCAGCGTACCCCCGTTCGCAAAACCGAGCGCGACTTGCAGGATGCGCGAGAGCATGAGGCCCATGAAAAAAGTAAAGCCCAGCAATAGTGCCACGCCCAGACTGCTGTTCTTGTTGCGTTCGATGCCCCACATGAAGGCAAAGGCGATGCCCATGAAAACCAGGAAGCTGATAAGGGGGCTGCCGGCGAAAAAAGCCATTTTCATCTGTATGCCGATGAGCGCGCCGAGCACTGTGGGCACCATGGAAAGCGCCAACAGGCCATAGGTATTGCGGAGCACTCGATGCTGGCTTTCAGCTCTCGTTTGCGCTGAGGTCTGGGTGTAAGTGTTTATGGTTTCCATAGAGCACATTTCCTTTTGGTTAATGTTAATAATAAAGTGTATTCGATATCTAAATACAAGAATGGTTCATTTGGTTTGTGCAGATGATAAAGTAAAGCCCTAGTGCAAATATATAGCGCCAGCCAGATAAGTGACGGTATGTTATTTTTTGTCTGAATTGCATAATATTTTTCAGGTATTTTTTCGTTTCAGTTCCTTTCGGTTTCATTAAAGTTATCTATGATTTCTTCCCCTCTCATCCCCGTGGCCGGTGGCTATATTGACGGCCATTGGTGTGCGGCCGATGGCGGGCAAACTTTTCCAGTGATCAATCCCGCTACGGGCGATGTGCTCGCGCAAGTGGCGCGCATGGGGGGTGACGAGACGTTGCTCGCGATTAGTGCTGCCAGCCGCGCTATGGCGAATACCCCAACCATTGAAAAACGTCGTGAATGGCTGGAGAACATTGCGTCGGCGCTTGTCAAGAATCGCGATGAAATTGGTCGTATCCTCTGCCTGGAACACGGTAAACCCTGGCGGGAAGGCAAGGCGGAAGTTGATTACGCTGCAGGATTTTTCACTTATTGCGCAGCGAACATTGATCATCTCAAGTCACGGGTGCTGGAAGAGCGTCCGCGTGGTTGCGAGTGGCGGGTGCTGTATCGTCCAGCCGGTGTGGTGGGTCTTATCGTGCCGTGGAACTTTCCTATCGGCATGATCGCCAAGAAACTTTCAGCCGCACTGGCGGCCGGATGCGCAAGCATTATCAAGCCGGCATCTAAAACGCCGCTGACAATGATTGCCTTGTTTGCGTTGCTAGAGCGAGAGGTGCAGCTGCCTGCCGGTTGGGCCAATCTCGTACCCGGTTCGGCGGGCGCTATCGCCGATGCGTTGCTAACGCACCCTGATGTCGCTGTGATTAGTTTTACGGGTTCGACTGAAGTGGGCAAGGAGCTCATCGTCAAGAGCGCCGCGCAAGTGAAACGCGTTGCGCTCGAATTGGGCGGCAACGCGCCATATATTGTTTTTGCCGATGCGGATATGGACAAGGCGGTTGATCAACTCATGGTGAATAAATTTCGTGGCAGCGGGCAGACTTGTGTTTGCGCTAATCGGATACTTGTTGAACGTTCAATTGCCGCTGAATTTTCCAAACGACTGACAATCCGGGTCAATGCCTTGCGCTTGGGAAATAGCCTGGATGATGAAACGGACATTGGGCCACTGGTGGATCGCGCGGGATATGAAAAAGTACGTCATCATTTGACCGATGCCATGGCAAAAGGCGCACAGTTGGTGGCAGGTGCGGTGGCCGATGCGTTGCCGCCGCCACTGGAGAAAGAATGGGGAGGGTTTTTTCCGCCAACGGTTATTTCAGGCGTTAATCGCACAATGGCTTGCTGGAATGAGGAAACCTTTGGGCCTTTGGTGCCTATCGCGGAATTTGATGATGAAAATGATGCGATGCTGAAGGCGAACGATACCGAATATGGTTTGGCTTCTTATATTTTCACTCAAAATTCTGCACGCGCTCAACGGTTTGTCGAGGGTTTGCACTTTCAGCATGTCGCCTGGAATACCGGCACTGGCCCCGCACCTGAGGCACCGTTTGGTGGCATGAGGCAATCGGGCTATGGCCGCGAAGGGGGGATTGAAGGCTTGTTCGAGTTTGTTGATGTAAAAACATCGCCGGTGGGTATTTGAGTTTGGTAATTAGCCAGGTTGCCGGTGGTGCAGGTTAGTGGGTGAAGGTTGCCATTTTTTCTGGTTCACTTATTTTCGGCCAATGGAGTCGAAATTTTTAACGGAGGAGAGTAGTTATGGAATTTACGCGTAAAGAAGCAAAACAATGGGCGCTGAAGAATGTACGTGGGCTTTACATGTGCCCTCTGTCACCCGTCACGCCGGATTTTAAATTTGACGAAGCAGGCCTTCGAGAAAACATTGAAAAATATGTGGATATGGGGATTGATGGCCTCGTCGTTGGCGGCTTTATTTCGGAATGCTGGAATGTCAAGCCAGCCGAATGGAATCGTTATCATGAGGTAGTTGCTGATGCTGTCAAAGGCCGGATGGATTTATGGACCATCATTCTTGACCCGGAAGCGAGTGTGGCTGTTGAGAAAATGGCGTTCGTTGAAAAGCTCGGCTACAACGGTGCCGAGGTGATCAACCCGGTGATCCAGTTGCGCACGGACGACGAAATTTTCGACTGGTTCAAATATGTCACCGACCGCTCTGACTTGGCCGTTTGTCTATACCGTACGCCGGTTTCTGGCAAGGTTCTTGGTGTTGACCTGATGAACCGGCTGGCGGATATTGACACCGTCATTGGAGCCAAACAAGGCGAGCTCAACCGTGCTGTGACACTGCGCCTGCGCCGCTTGATGCGGCCTGACTTCATCGTCATGGAGCCTTCTGAATACTGGTTGCTAGATGAGCAGCGCGCAGGTGGTCAAGTGTTGTGGGGCGAGCTCTCCTATATGCTGTATGGCAAAAAACGACATTTGGTTAAAGATTACGTGCGCTTGTCGGCTGAAGGCAAGCATGAGGAAGCGCGCCAAGCATGGCTCGGGCTGGAGGGTGTGCGTACTTATTATGAAGAAGAGTTTTTGTGGACCATTGCGGCCACAGCCACTTACGCTGGTGCACTTGGCACGCTGAAAGCTTGGTATGAAGCCATTGGTCTAAAAGCGGGCCCGGTGATTCCGCCAGTGCGCAGCCCCAGCAGGGAGCGGTTCGAGCAAGTCGCGGCAAAACTACGCGAACTTGGCGTCGCTTAATTCGACTAGGGGCGCGTAATGAGAATATGTATTCTAGGTGGCGGAGGGCTTGGTTCTGTCGTTGGCGGGTATCTTGCAGAAGCAGGTGTTGACGTCACCCTGATTGCGCGCCCTTCTCATGCAGAGGCTATTCGAAAAAATGGTTTGCGGATACATGGGCAGCGTCGCGGAGAGCATCTGATCAAGGAAAACCTGACAGCTGTCACTCATCCGGATCAAGCCATGGGTGAGTTTGATTACTTCATACTTGCTGTCAAATCCAAAGATACAGCAGAAGCCCTTAACGATGCTATTCGCCTGAAAGATCGCTGTGCGACGGTCGTTTCTTTGCAAAACAATATCGTCAAAGAAAGTTTGCTGGCACAATGGGCTGGTGAGGCAAAAGTCTTGGGTGTTTCCATTATTGAAGGGGGAACTCTGGAGGCACCGGGCATTGTCTTGAATCACATTACCGCCACCACTACTTTTTATGCGGGTGAGTTGGATGGTACCGTGAGTCCGCGTGCTGAAAAGCTCGTTGCAGCGATGAATAGCGCCGGCTTACCCTCGAAAGCAGTCACCTGCATTCGCCAGGTATTGTGGGAAAAGCTTTGCCAGATATGTAACGCCTCTGCCTGGTCTGCAAGCACGTTGCCAGGCAATCCTGAGCTGACTTTTAATGAAGGGGCGGTACTGAGGGCGGGGGCAGAGCATTATGTCACGCTTGGTTACGAGATTCTTTCCGTGTACACCCGCATGGGGTATACCCCACAAAACTTTTATGCTCCGCTGTCCAGATTAAAAGAGGTTCACGAAGCAAAAAGCTTTGATGATGCTTGTGATGGAATAATGTCCATGGCGCAGCAACTGCAAGCCAAAGGCATTCGCAGCCGTACATCGATGCATGATGATGTGTTGCATCACCGCAAGTCGGAAGCTCCCTGGATTCTTAAGCCGATTATTGAAAAAGCGCATGAGTTTGGCTTGCAAGTGCCAACGCTAGTGGCCGCTGACCGGATACTGAGCGTGCTGGATACCTACGCAAAATAACGCGCTGAAGAAAAAATTTTGATGATAAAAAAACACAAGATTGCAGTTATTGCAGGCGATGGCATTGGCAAAGAAGTGATGCCGGAAGGGCAGCGCGTTTTGGATACTGTTGCCTCACGTTATGGCTTTTCCCTTGAGTATGACGAGCTTCCCTGGAGTTGCGATTACTATGTGAAACACGGCAGCATGATGCCCGAGGATGGATTGCAGAAAATTCGCCACCATGACGCGGTTTATCTTGGCGCTGTGGGTTTACCATCACTCGTGCCGGACCATATTTCGCTCTGGGGTTTATTGATCAGGATTCGTCGTGAATTTGATCAATATGCCAACGTACGACCAGTGCGACTCATGCCCGGCGTCGCTTCTCCGCTGGCAAATCGCAAGGTGGGTGATATTGACTTCATCATTGTGCGTGAAAATTCGGAAGGCGAATATTCTTCAGCCGGTGGCCGAATGTACGAGGGCACTGAGCGCGAAATTGCTGTGCAGGAAAGCATATTTTCACGCCATGGAACGGACCGCATCATGCGCTATGCCTTTGAACTGACTCGTCGGCGTGTGCGCAAACACCTCACCTCGGCTACTAAATCCAATGGTATTTCGATTACCATGCCGTTTTGGGATGAGCGTTTCCGGGCAGTAGCGGCAGACTATCCCGATGTGGCGACGGATCAATATCATATTGATATCTTGACGGCGCACTTTGTTCGCTTTCCAGATCGCTTTGATGTGGTTGTCGGCTCTAATCTTTTTGGCGACATTTTGTCTGACCTGGGCCCGGCATGTACTGGCACAATCGCTATTGCGCCCTCAGCCAATCTGAATCCCGAGCGTCTTTATCCGTCGATGTTCGAGCCCGTGCACGGTTCTGCCCCGGATATTTACGGCCAGAACATTGCCAACCCCATTGGCATGATCTGGTCCGGTGCGATGATGCTTGATCACCTAGGTCACACTGAAGCGGCTGAATCTGTTGTGCGGGCGATTGAAACCGTGCTCCAAGAGGGACCGAAAACGCCAGACTTGGGTGGAAAAGCATCAACGCAGGATATCGGGCGTGCGATTGCCGAGGCGATCAGTTAATTCTGTTTTATCGGGTGATTTTGGCGCAATGAATATGCCTGTAGCGTACTGTTGCACATTATGGGTATATTTGTGCAGGTTGTAGCAACCCTGTAGTTTTATTCGTCAATCATCAGGAGAGTGCATGGAGCCGCTACGTTTCATGTTGGACCAATCCGAAATACCTACCCATTGGTACAACGTCGTTGCGGATATGCCGCATCCCCCGGCACCGACGCTGGGGCCGGATAACAAGCCCGTTCCTCTTGAGAAAATGGCGGCTATTTTCCCGATGGCGTTACTTGAGCAAGAGATGTCTTCCGAACGATGGATTCCGATACCGGAACCCGTGCGCGAAATTTATCGCTTGTGGCGCCCCACGCCGTTGATCAGGGCGAAGCGGCTCGAAGAAATGCTAGGTACGCCGGCAAAAATTTATTACAAGAACGAAGGCGTATCGTCGGCTGGGTCGCATAAGCCGAATACTGCAGTAGCACAGGCCTACTACAATCGTGAAGCGGGTATTCGCCGGTTGACAACCGAGACAGGTGCAGGTCAATGGGGATCTTCCATTGCATTTGCAGGCCAGATGTTTGGCATTGAAGTGCGCGTTTTCATGGTCAAGGTCAGTTATCAGCAAAAGCCTTTTCGTCGTTCGATGATGCGTACTTGGGGTGCGGAAGTGATTGCGAGCCCTTCGAATCTAACGCAAACGGGCCGTGACTATTTAGCGAAAGATCCGGAGAATCCAGGTTCGCTGGGGATCGCGATCTCTGAGGCGGTTGAAGAAGCGGCCTCACGCGCGGATACCAACTATGCACTAGGCTCGGTTCTGAATCACGTTGCATTGCATCAAACCATCATCGGCCTGGAAGCGAAAAAACAATTTGCACTCACCGGCGATTGGCCGGATGTAGTTTTTGCGCCTTGTGGTGGCGGTTCATCATTTGCTGGCGCGGCGTTTCCATTTTTTGCGGATAATGCGGCTGGCGGCCACAATGGCAAGCCGGTGCGTCTAGTGGCGGTTGAGCCCGCTTCGTGTCCTACATTGACCAAGGGTACTTATGCCTATGATTATGGCGATGCCTCTGGCTTTACGCCGATTATGAAGATGTACACATTGGGCCATGATTTCATTCCTCCCGGCATTCACGCCGGTGGCTTGCGTTATCACGGTGACTCGCCTTTAGTTTCGCAGCTTTACCATGAAGGGCTTATCGAGGCCATCGCTGTGTCGCAGTTGGCCACCTTTGAAGCCGGGGTTATGTTTGCCCGCGCCGAAGGCATTATTCCGGCACCGGAATCAAATCATGCCATTCGAGCCGCGGTTGATGAAGCGCTCCTGTGCAAAGCCAGTGGCGAAGCGAAGACAATTTTCGTGAATCTGACGGGGCACGGCCATTTTGATATGGCGGCCTATGATCGCTATTTTGACGGTGAACTGGAAGACCATGTGCATGCAGAGGATGCGATCCAGACATCTTTGCAACACCTGCCTAAAGTGGGCTAAAAACCTGAAGAAGGAACCCCAATAGGTAGGGAAATGTAAGCTGTATTATTTTCTTTCGAGAAATTTTAAAACGATCTCATTGAATTGTTCGGGCGCTTCCATGTTCGCCATGTGACCCACACCCATAAGATCAATTTTTTGGACATGCGGAAGGGCTTCATTTAAAAGTTTGGCAATCACATGAAAATCAGGCAAATCCTGTTCGCCAACAACGACTAGAGTAGGTGCATTAACGTCTTGCAAACGCTTCGCTGCAGGTGGGCTGAGTGATTGTTCAAATCCCTGATTCAGCCAATGCCAGCCGGGGTCACTGGTGGCAATATGATCAAATCGTTGTCGGCTTTGCGCTTGCGATCTGATCGGTGCGAACAACGGATGAGACAGCCATAAGTGCTTTGCTGCCACAATGTCGCCGTTTTTTCCGTGTTGCAGTATGGACGACATTAGTCCAAGCCACTCTTCAGAAAAACGGTAACCGCCCAGTGCCGAATCAACAAGCACCAAACGATCGAGAAAATCTGGATACATCAGCGAGAAGTCGAGCGCAATTCTTCCACCAAGGGACAAGCCCAGTACATGAGCGCGTTCAATGTTGAAATGGTCAAGCAAACCCTTGAGGTCTTCTGCATGTGAGAAAGCGGCTGGGGTGGCCGGGAGCGACAGCCCAAATCCACGAAGATCATAACGAATGACGCGATAATGTGCGGCAAACGCGGTGAATTGATCATCCCACATATGCAAATTCAAGCCGAGCCCATGGATGAGGATGAGCGGAATACCTGATCCTGCTTGCTCAAAGTAGAAGCGGGTACCGTTGATTTCAGCGAAGCCGATTTCAGGTGTGATCACCCGCCGTTCCTTTTTGGTTAAGGTCACGATTTTTTGGGAGGGGTTTGTCGGGTTC
The DNA here is from genome assembly GCA_011620215.1 of Rugosibacter sp. Taxonomy (GTDB): domain Bacteria; phylum Pseudomonadota; class Gammaproteobacteria; order Burkholderiales; family Rhodocyclaceae; genus Rugosibacter. The sequence continues at coordinate 43,177 of WOZP01000044.1, read as the reverse complement.
ATTATGGTAGCTTGAGAAGTCAAGAGCGCCGATCAAACGTACCCAGAAACTGGACAGCCGAATGAAAACTGGCGGAAGCGGTGAGATTCGAACTCACGAAAGGTTTCCCTTTGCTAGTTTTCAAGACTAGTGCAATCGACCACTCTGCCACGCTTCCGACGAGGGGTCGCATTCTACCAGACAAGGAAGCAAGGACGCACCGCTTGTGATTAATCATGACCTGTCTGAAGACTTTGTTGAGAAATTTTTTGGGCGTAACACGTTTGAGTATTCTCAGGTGTATGCTATACAGATTAAAGGGTTGTTTTAACAACCAGTTGGTCATTTTTTCTAAGGAGTTCGAAAATGAAAGAAAAAAGCACATCAATAGATACTTCCGCCATCCGCCAGAAACTGGGTTTAAACCAGCAGCAATTTTGGGCTCGGCTGGGCGTTACCCAGAGCGGTGGTTCCCGCTACGAGAATGGACGTCGAATGCCGCGCCCGGTTCAGCAACTCGTACACTTGATGTATGTTGAGAATATTGATATCCAAAAAATTAAACGTGAAGATTTTGAGGTTATCGAGTATTTGCGTGCCAATAAGCCTGCTTTTTTGAAAGAGCTAAAAAAAGAGGCTAAAGCTGCAGCGGCTGCTGCAAAAAAAGGCGTCTAGGGAAACGCTGAACAAGTGGTACTTATCTATGATTCGACAACCTCACCATGAACGGAATCAATAGCTTACCGTTCGTCCTGAGCCTGTCGAAGGACTTAATCAGCGTTTCCCTAGGATAGACCGCTGAGGCAAAGCGTTTTGCCTGGTGTGGCGCAAAAGCAGAGTGTTCAGACTAACAGTCTAGGTTAAGCGTTGACTTGGACAATAAGTCCAAGGCGTCGAATTCTCTGTCCGATATTTTCGAGATACTCGGTATCAAGACGTCGCAGTCGGGGTGCTTCTTTTTGTAGTGAAGGCCTGGCCAAACTGTACAGATGAACGCCTTTGAGTTGTTTTGCGACAGGTGCGAGTAAAGCAAGATAACGCGTGACTTCATCTTCCGCAGGTAAGGTGTTATCTAGCCTGAACAGGCAGGTTTGTACCCAGGTGGGTGCCAAGGCTGCGCAACGTGCAAGCCGTCGCGAGACAGTTTCAATCTTGATGTGAATGCCATTGATCAGTGCCAGTCCAGCGGTGCTTGCGCTATCCACCTTGAACCATACTTCGCCTGATGCGTTGCCAATGTCTTTTATCCCAGCTTGAACGCTGCGGCGATCCAGCAGGCTACCATTGGTTATCAGGCGCAGCATGACCCGCTGATCCAGCCCATGGGCATGCAACATGTTGCGCACGAGTGAAACCACCAAGGGAAATTCTGCTGCACTGGTGGGCTCGCCATTGCCGGAAAAAGCGATGTCCCGTAATACGGGTAAGCCATGAGACTTGGCGTCATGATCAATGATCAAGCTTCCGTCTGCAATGGAGCCCAGGAATGTTGTCAGTTCTTGCTCAAGCAAAGCCAGATCAATAGGCGGTGGGCCACCGCGAGTTAGGTTGGGTACCTGACAGTAGATGCAACGCCAATTGCAGGCGTTGTTGGGGTTGAGATTAATGCCTAGGGATATGCCACCTGCCCGGCGCGAGAGCACAGGGTATACATAGCGCATACCTGTGCTGTCACGAGCGTGATCATCTGTCTTGAGTAAAATTTTATGCATGGCGTGATTTAAAAAGTCGGCGCTGGCGATACGGCGACGAGGGTCACTATAATGCAGCCTTTGCCACATGTCGCGTACTTTCTTCGTTACCTTCCCCCATGCAAATTACTCGCCGCTTAGAATTTGATGCAGGTCATCGGATTCCTGACCACAAAAGTCAATGTCGTCACCTGCATGGGCATCGATATGCGATTGAGATTACCTTGGTTGGCCAAGTGATCAATGTACCTGGACGCTCTGATAATGGCATGGTGATGGACTTTTCTGATGTCAAAACGCTGGCTAAAGTGCATGTAGTGGATGCATGGGATCATGCGTTTTTGGTGTGGCGAGAAGACCATGCCGTCGCTGCGTTTTTAGCCACACTACCTAACCATAAAACGGTGGTGATGGATGCCGTGCCAACGGCTGAAAATCTTGCTCGAACTGCGTTTGCCATACTTGATCCGATTTACCACAGCATGTTTGGCAACCACATCCGTCTGGAGCGGATACGCTTGTTTGAGACGCCCAATTGTTGGGCGGATGCATTGCGCGAAGAAGGTATCGAGTCTTGAAAAATGTTTTAGCTGAGGGAGTTTAAGGATGCAGCAAATCGATAATGATTCCGCCCCCTCCCCCGAGAATGATCGGTGGGAGCGCAAAGCGCTTGAAAATGTCGCCTTAGCGGCGATTACTGAACAGCAACGCAGTCGACGCTGGGGTATTTTCTTTAAGTTTCTGGGGCTGGCTTACCTCTCCTTGATTCTTGCTTTTGTCATTGATTGGGGACAACCCGAACGTTTTACCGATGGCCAGAAAATTACTGCATTAGTCAATGTGACTGGCGTTATCGATAGCAGTGATGCGAGTGCGGAAAACCTGAGTAGCGCGTTAAAAGAGGTGTATGAAGACAAGCATACGGCAGGCGTTATTTTGCGCATCAATAGCCCGGGTGGTAGCCCTGTACAGGCCGGCATGATGAACGATGAAATTCATCGGATGCGGCGCTTGCATCCGACTATTCCGGTTTATGTGGTGGTTGAAGATGTATGCGCGTCTGGTGGCTATTATGTCGCCGTTGCTGCGGACAAGATTTTTGTTGATAAAGCCAGCATCGTGGGCTCGATCGGCGTACTGATGGATGGATTTGGATTTACCGGCATCATGGACAAGCTGGGCGTGGAGCGCCGTTTGCTCACGGCTGGAGAAAACAAGGGATTTCTTGATCCTTTCTCGCCTCAGATGCCGCAACATAAAGAATATGCACTCAAGATGCTGGGCGAAATTCATGCTCAGTTTATTGATGTTGTACGGCGTGGACGAGGCCAGCGTTTGAAAGAAACACCAGAAATTTTTTCCGGTTTGATGTGGAGCGGAGCCAAAAGTATCGAGATGGGTTTGGCTGATGGCTACGGCACAGTAGAAAGTGTAGCGCGTGATGTGATCAAAGCTGAAGTGATTCACGACTTTACCGTGAAGCCTAATATTGCCGAAAAATTTGCTAAACGATTTGGTGCGGATATGGCTGAAGGAATGGCCAATGCAGTGTCACGAGTTACACTCCATTGATTGGCTGGGCTTGCAGGGTGCTTAACAGACGCTCTTGAGCACAGATGCGGGCACGCCTGGTTGGTTTGATTAAGTAATCGCCTTGACTGTTCATTTCCCAAGCTTGGGTATTGTCAGCAAGGTAGGGCTGCAATCCTTCTTTGAATATCCGGCGCCGGAGCTTGGGATCCAATACCGGAAAGCTGATTTCTATGCGGCGAAAGAAATTACGCTCCATCCAGTCAGCGCTGGAGAGGTAAATATGTTGCGCACCTTGCGCATGGAAATAAAAAATCCGGTGGTGCTCCAGAAAGCGGCCGATGATAGACCGCACCCGAATATTTTCCGACAAGCCCTTGACCCCCGGGCGTAAAGAGCAGACACCACGCACAATCAAATCGATCGTCACGCCTGCCTGGCTTGCTTCGTACAGCGCTTCGATAATCTTAGGCTCTAACAAAGAGTTCATCTTGGCGATGATGCGTGCTGGTTGCTGGTCACGCGCTGCAGCGGTTTCCGCATGTATGGCGGCGAGCATATTGGTGTGCAATGAAAAGGGTGCCTGCCACAAGTGCTTTAGTGCGTTGGCTTTACCTAACCCGGTGAGTTGTTTAAAAACCTCATTAACATCTTCGCCAATTTCCGGGTTACAGGTGAGTAAGCCAAAGTCGGTATAAATGCGTGTAGTACCGGGATGATAATTGCCGGTGCCCAGATGGATATAGCGGCGATAACCCTGTTCTTCTCGACGCAAAATCATGAGCATTTTGGCGTGTGTCTTAAAGCCAACAACGCCATACACCACATGAACGCCTACTTCTTCCAGTCGTGATGCAATAGACAGGTTAGCTTCTTCATCAAACCGCGCCATGAGCTCGACCACAACGGTGACTTCCTTGCCTTTCTGGGCAGCACGCAAAAGATGTTCCATCAGTACGGAATTTGTACCTGTCCGATAAACCGTCATTTTGATGGCAACCACCTGAGGATCATCCGCTGCCTGTTGCAGCAGCGTGATTACCGGCGAAAAAGACTGATAGGGATGATGCAAAAGAATATCTTGTTTTCGAATACTGCTGAAGATATCAGCACGCTTGGCCAGTGTTTTGGGGATACCTGGTTGAAAAGAAGAGTACTTGAGATCAGGTCGGTTAACCTCGTTCGGCACCGACATTAGTCGTACCAGATTAACAATACCCGGAACGCGATAGAGATCGCTAGGTTCCAGTTCAAACTGGTGTAACAAAAAGTCGGTCATGTTTTCTGAGCAATTGTCTGCAACTTCCAAGCGAACAGCGTCACCAAAATGTCGCTGCGGCAACTCTCCTTGCAAAGCGAGGCGCAGATTTTTTATTTCTTCATCATCAACAAAAAGATCGGAATTGCGTGTTACCCGGAATTGATAACAGCCTAGTACTTCCATGCCTGAAAAAAGTTCGCCCACATGCTGATGCACAATGGATGACAAAAAGACAAAGCTATCGGTTACGCTACAAAGATCTGGCGGAAGGCGAATAACTCGCGGCAGGGCTCGTGGTGCTTGAACAATCGCTGTCCCGGAGTTTCTGCCAAATGCATCAGTGCCGACGAGTTCAACGGCAAAGTTAAGACTTTTGTTTAGCACACGAGGAAAGGGGTGCGAAGGGTCGAGTCCGATGGGTGTTAGCAACGGCATGACTTCGCTGCGAAAAAAATGCTGTACCCACTGACGTTGCTCTTCTGTCCATTGGTTGCGTCGAATAAACGCGATACCTTCGTTCTGCAGTGTGGGAAGAATCTCATCATTCAGCAGTGCATATTGCTGCGCAATCAATGCGTGTGCCTGGCTCGTGATACGGCGAAATACTTCTTGGGGCCGCAGGCCATCGGCTTCGGTCGCTTGGCTATCCAGTTTAATTTTTGCTCGTATGCTAGCGACTCGAACTTCAAAAAACTCGTCAAGATTTGAAGAAAAAATGCACAGGAAGCGCAAGCGCTCAAGCAACGGAATACGCTGATCGGCTGCTTGGGCCAGAACTCGCCGATTAAAAGCGAGAAGCGAGAGTTCGCGATTCAGGAAATTACTCTCGGTAGGGGGTAATAAATTCATCATGCAGCTATTTATAAAGATGTTTGATTATGTGCCATTTTTGTGTCTGTTGTGTGACAACAGTTCTCGTTTTTTTCACGTGCTCCTGCCTGTATCGTTGCTAAAATCGCGCCATGATAAGCAAATTTACCGCTGCCGTTGATCTTGGGTCCAACAGTTTTCGATTGCAAATTGGACGCATAGTCGATAACCAGATTTATCCTTTGGATGGGCTAAAAGAGACGGTTCGTCTAGCAGCTGGGTTGACCCCGGACAGGCTGCTGGATAACGCGGCACAGCAGCGAGGCCTTAAGGCTCTGGCTATTTTTGCTGAACGGTTGCGGGATTTTGATGCCACAGCAGTACGTGCTGTGGCCACCAACACGTTTCGTGTGGCAAAAAATGCCAGAGTATTTTTGCAAAAGGCCGAAGCAGTGCTTGGTTTTCCGATTGAGATTATTTCCGGTCGAGAAGAAGCGCGGCTTATTTATCTCGGGGTTGCGCATACTTTGCCTAACCCTAGTCAGAGGCAGTTGGTAGTCGATATTGGTGGAGGTTCAACAGAGCTGATTATTGGGCAGAACGGCGAACCCATTGAGCTTGAGTCGCTCTATATGGGTTGTGTTAGTTATAGTTTGCGGTTTTTTCCCGATGGACGTGTAGATAAAAACAGCTTTCGCGCAGCAGAGCTATCTGCTCGTCAGGAGTTGCAAAGTATTGTTCACGCTTACCGTGAAAAGGGATGGGATGAAGCGATTGGCTCATCAGGCACGGCCAAAGCGATTATGGATTTGCTGGAACAGAATAAGTTATCGGATTATGGCATCACCCAGATGGGATTGAATAGCCTGTGTGCCGAATTGATACGCGCAGGCAGTGCCTCGCGTATGCGTTTGCAAGGGTTACGGGCAGATCGATGCCCCGTGCTACCGGGGGGCTTGGCTATTATGTCGGCTATTTTCAATACGCTTGGTCTGGAGCGCATGGTGTTTTCTGAAGGCGCGTTACGGCTCGGGGTGCTGTACGATCAGCTTGGCCGCTACCATCATCACGATACACGTGAGGTAACGGTGAATCGTTTCATGCAGCGTTATGAAGTTGATCGGCGTCAGGCAGCAAGAGTGGCGAAAACTGCTTTAAGCTTGTTGCAGCAACTCGTGCCCGCAACGCGCGAAGCCGATAATTCCGATGCGCAGTTTTTAGTGTGGGCGGCAAGGCTGCATGAAGTGGGCATTTCAGTTGCGCATTCGAGTTATCACAAGCATAGTGCCTATATTCTTTCGAATGCTGACATGCCTGGTTTTTCGCGGCGTGATCAGGCGTGGCTATCGCGCCTTGTGCTGGCGCATCGAGGCAAGCTGGAACGTTTGAATGTGCTGGAAAAAAATGCACCGGAATGGACGTTGATTTTCTGTTTGCGGATTGCGGTGCTGCTTCATCGGGTACGTGATGATCAGGTATTACCGTCGTTGGGTGTTGGGTTTACCAAAATCGGCTTTCATTTGAGAGTAGCCGATGGCGGGCTCGATCTCTTGCCTTTGACAGCAGCGGCTTTGATGGAAGAGGCAAAGCAGTGGTTAGCTGTGGGTGGCGAATTGAAGATCGACGCTAAGTCGTAGCACCAAATTTCAGTTTCGAGCCTTAGCCGCTCAATGTCAGTTTTTGCTTCTTATGGCGGTTAAGGTAGCAATAGTGAATGTGGCAAATGCAATAAGCGACCACTCGGCAATTGATAAGCCTAAAAATTTCCATCCTGCCTCAGAGCAGAGTCCTGTCGCCTCAAATAGCCACGGACATTGCTCACCAGCCCAGTATACGAAGCGTTCCCACCATGGTTGATCAGCGATGCAACTGACGTCTTTTGCGAAACGCTGTAGCCAGGTTTGATATGCCGCAATGCCGCCGCCCGTAAGCGCAGTGAGACTCATAAGCACTGTTGTCAAGCGGCCCGCGATAGGTCGGTGAGCAAGAAAAAAGGCAGCTACCGCTTCTACTGCTAATGCCAGATAAAGCATGCGTTGCAGAATGCATAACGGACATGCAGCCAGATTAAGTGTGCGTGCCAAGACCAAGCCTGTAGCTACCAGCCCGAAAGCCGCCAATCCAATGGCGGCCAACAGCCAGCGGCGAGAGACTATGAGCTGCAGCGTCACTTGGCTTTTCTCTTGCGCTCGGCTCGCACTTTGGCAACAAGTTTGTCCACATTGACCAATAAGCCGCCAAAAGAGGTTGTTGCGTCATTATTTAGCAAGTATTTTCCATCAACCACTAAGCTGGGAACCCCTTTGATACCTGCTGCTGCGGCATCTTGATCTGCGCGCGGTACCATGCTTTGAATGCTGAAAGAATTCAGCATATCCTCGAATTTCTTGCCATCCAGGCCATGGCTAACCGCCCATTCAATAATAACTTTGTCGCTGTTGAAATTGACACGATCTTCGTGCAACGCCTTAAAAACAGCACCATTCAAGCGCGACAACTCGCCCATGGCTTCCAGAGCGAAATACAGACGCGACAGTCGCGCCCAAGGCGGACGATTGAAACTGACCGGTATACGACGCAAGGTGACGTCACTGGGCAATTTAGCCGCCCATGCATCAAGTGCCGGATGAAAGTCCTTGCAATGAGGGCAGCCATAAGAGAAAAATTCGATTATTTCAATTTTGTCTTTTGGTGTGACGAGCGGCTTGTCAATGATGCTGTAATCACGTCCGGATTGAAGTTCGTCAGCACAACTGGCGGTACTGCCGATAAAGGCGACAAACAGCAAGCTGGATAAAAAGCGCATCAATGACATCATGGTGTAGCTCCGTTAAATGGGATTGAACAAGCGATTGAACGAGAATTGTATGACAGGGTTCCGTGTAATGGCAGCAACCGCGATTATCCGATACTTTCTTCAAGGGGAACGCAGGCGCAAAACAAAGCGCGATCCCCATGGGCATCGTCAATCCGATTTACCGATGGCCAGAATTTATTTGTCGCTACCCAAGGCAGCGGAAAAACCGCTGTTTTGCGTGTATAAGGCCGCGTCCATTCGGCAACCAGATCGGTACTGGTATGCGGTGCGTGCTTGAGTGGCGAGTTTTCCAGCGGCCATTCGCCACGTTCGATGCAGAGAATTTCTTCGCGGATCGATAGCATTGCGTCACAAAAACGATCTAGCTCAGCCCGATTTTCCGATTCGGTGGGTTCCACCATCAGCGTACCGGCTACCGGGAAGCTCACTGTTGGCGCATGAAAGCCATAGTCCATCAGGCGTTTGGCAATATCGCTTTCAGTCACTCCGGTACTGTTCTTGATCGTACGAATATCCAGAATGCATTCATGCGCCACAAAACCCTGTGTGCCGGTATAGAGCACCGGGTAGTGTTCGGCTAGGCGTGCGGCAATATAGTTGGCGTTGAGAATGGCGATTTCGCTGGCGCGCTGCACACCTGCGGCGCCCAGTAGCGTAATGTACATCCATGAAATGGGCAGAATGGCGGCCGAGCCCCATGGTGCAGCAGAAACAGCGCCTTGCGTACTGGTTTCCGGAAAATTGTTTTGCGAAAAGTCATACCCCGGCAAAAAAAGTGCAAGATGGGCCTTGACCCCTATCGGCCCCATGCCCGGCCCGCCACCGCCGTGCGGGATGGCGAAGGTCTTGTGCAGATTGATGTGGGCAACGTCGGCGCCAATATCCGCCGGGCGCGTGAGGCCGACCTGGGCATTGAGATTGGCGCCGTCCATATACACCTGGCCGCCGTGCGCGTGAATGATGGCACAGATATCTTTGACCGCTTCTTCGAATACGCCATGCGTAGAAGGGTAGGTGAGCATCAGGCAGGAAAGTTTTGTTGCGTGTTGAGCCGCTTTAGCCTCAAGATCGGGAAGATCGATATTGCCTTGCGCATCACAAGCTACGGCGATTACCTCGAGGCCACACATCTGTGCCGTGGCTGGGTTGGTGCCATGCGCTGATTTGGGGATCAGGCAGATGGCGCGGTGCGCCTCGCCGCAACTGGCCTGATAGCGGCGGATTGCGGTGAGGCCCGCATACTCGCCCTGCGCGCCGGAATTCGGCTGGAGCGAGATGGCATCAAAACCGGTGATGGCCATGAGTTGCGCTGCAAGCTCATGAAACAGTTGCGCATAACCTTGTGCCTGCTCGCGCGGGGCAAAGGGATGCATCTGCGCGAATTCCGGCCATGACACGGGAATCATTTCGGCAGCGGCATTCAGCTTCATGGTGCAGGAACCGAGCGGGATCATCGAATGATCGAGTGCGAGATCGCGATTTTGCAGGCGCTTGAGATAGCGCAGCAGACCATGCTCGGTGTGATGCGAATTAAATACGGGATGGGTGAGGAAGGTGGAGGTCCGCTGCAGTGCAGCGGGAATGGCGCATGGCGTGACGGCATCGAGGTCAGCCGATTTGCCGAAAAGTGCCAACAGGCAGGTGATGTCTTCGCGCGTGACGGTCTCGTCGATGCTGATGGCGAGTGTTGTCGCATCGACTGCACGCAGGTTGTAGCCCGCTGCTACCGCCGCAGCATGACTCTTCGCCGTATCACCAGCGCCGACTTTTACAGTGAGCGTGTCAAAAAATGCACCCTCAATGCCCAATGCCTGCGCCAGTAATGCCGCCAGTCGATGAATACGGCCGGCAATCGCGCGTAGCCCCTGCGGTCCGTGCCAGACCGCATACATGCCGGCCATGTTGGCGAGCAAGACTTGCGATGTGCAGATGTTGGAATTCGCTTTCTCGCGGCGGATATGCTGCTCACGGGTTTGCAGCGCCATGCGGTAGGCAGGTTTTCCGCGGGCATCTTTCGAGACGCCGATGATGCGTCCTGGCATGGCGCGAACGTAGTTCTCGCGTGTGGCGAAAAACGCGGCATGCGGTCCACCGTAACCCATCGGTATGCCAAACCGCTGGGATGAGCCGAGCACAATGTCCGCGCCCATTTCCCCTGGTGGCTTGAGCAGCACCAGCGCCATCAAATCGGAGGAAACGGCCACGATGCCACCGGCATTCTTTATCGCGGCGATGGGTGCGGAAAGATCGGCGATTGCGCCATGCACATTCGGATATTGCAGCAGCGCGCCAAATACTTTGTGCTGGCCAGCCTCTTCCGGGCGGCCGAAGATCAGATCGAAACCAAAACCGGCGGCACGGGTTTTGAGCACGGCAATGGTTTGCGGAAAGCAGCCTTCATCGACAAAAAACGCATTGCTCTCCACCTTGGCAATGCGCCGCGCCATGGCCATGGCTTCAGCCGCTGCGGTGGCTTCATCGAGCAGCGAGGCGTTACTGATTTCCATGCCGGTCAGATCAATCACCATCTGCTGAAAGTTGATTAGCGCCTCTAGCCGGCCTTGTGAAATTTCTGCTTGATAGGGCGTGTAGGCGGTGTACCAGCCGGGATTTTCAAACAGGTTGCGCAGTATCACCGGTGGCGTGTGCGTGCCGTAATAGCCAAGGCCGATATAGGATTTCTTGACACTGTTTTTTTCAGCAATCGTGCGTAATTTTGCCAGCGCCGCCTGCTCGGACATGGCTGCGGGCAAGTCCAGCGGACGATTCAGCCGGATGGCTGCGGGCACGGTGGCATCAATCAATGCAGTCAGTGAATCGATGCCGATCACGGCAAGCATTTGCCCGATTTCATCCTCATCCGGTCCGATGTGGCGGGCGACGAATTCATCGCGCTGTTCGAGCTCGGCAAGCGGGCGAAGCAAAGGATTCATAGCGTGGCAGCGTAACCGTCTGCGTCAAGCAGAGCGGACAATTCATCAGGGTTGGCGGGTTTGATGCGGAACAGCCAGTGGTCATAAGGCGCGCTATTTACCGACTCTGGTGCATCGATCACCATCTGATTGATGGCGATAACCTCGCCGGATATCGGCGCATAAATATCGGAGGCGGCTTTGACTGATTCAACTACCGCGCATTCCTCGCCTGCCTTGAGCGTGCGACCAATGGCAGGTAGTTCAATGAAAACGATGTCGCCCAGCGCCTCTTGGGCATGATCGGTAATGCCGACGGTAATCGTGCCGTCTGATTCTGTTTTGCTCCACTCGTGTGATGCGGCGTATTTCAAATGGGTGGGGGTGTTCATGGTGGGTTTCCTGAGTTGAAAATTAGGTTGTAAATTCGAGTAAAGATTTTCCGTTGCGAACAAAAACTGGTTTGACAACTTTGGCTTTGAGGCGTTTGTCACGGATGTCGACCTCGACTTCGCTGCCCAAAATAATGCTCATAGGCAGACGTGCGAAAGCGATGGATTGGTTGAGTGTAGGCGAAAATGTACCGCTGGTGATCTCACCTTCACCCAGCGGACTGAACACTTTCTGGTGTGCGCGCAAAATGCCACGCTCGAGCAGCAACAAGCCGACGAACTGGTGCTTTTGTCGCCGTGTCACCAGCGCCGACTTTCCGATGAAGTCGCGGTTGGTGTCGCGCAGATCGACTGTCCAGGTAAGCCCTGTGTCGAGCGGCGAAGTGGTTTCATCCATGTCCTGACCATAAAGATTCATGCCGGCCTCAAGACGCAAGGTATCCCTTGCACCCAGGCCGCAGGGTTTGATGCCGATATCAATCAGCGTCTGCCAAACTTCTGCTACAGCGCTGACTGGCAGGCTGATTTCAAAGCCATCCTCGCCGGTGTAGCCGGTCCGTGCAATCAGCCAATCACCTTTATTCGTTGGCCATTCGCGGGCATGAAATGGCGCGAGTGATTCAGTGGCAGCGCGACTGGCGGGGAAGGCCGTATAGAAAAGCTCACGCGCTTGCGGACCTTGTACGGCGAGCATGGCGAGGGCGTTTTTTGTTTGACTCTCGTCTTTGCCATCGCAGCGGGGAGTGATCCTTGCATCAAATCCTGCCAGTTGCGTTTGCATCCAGGCCACATCTTTTTCTGTCGTGCCTGCATTCACAACAATACGGTAGCGCGTTGGCGTGAAAAAATAGACGATCAGATCATCAATGACGCCACCGGCTGCATTGAGCATGCAAGAATACAGCGCCCGCCCTGCGGTGGTGAGCTTGGCCACGTCATTCGCAAGCAAGCGGCGCAGAAATCGTGTGGCGTCCGGCCCGATCAAATCCAGCGCGCACATGTGGGAAACATCGAACAGACCGGCATTGCGGCGCACGGCATGATGTTCTTCAATCTGCGAGCCATAATGAATGGGCATTTCCCAGCCGGCGAAATCGACGATGCGGGCACCAGCGGCAACATGGGCGGCGTAGAGCGGGGTGCGCTGTAGCATGGGCTATTCCTGGGCAAAAAAAAAGGGTGTAACGGCACATCCGTTACACCCCATCTGTCCTTGGCACCTGAGAGATTTACTCCGTCGGTGGGCAACTGCGCGCTCATTGTTTATATGAGCGATGCGCTGCCACTCTCCAGATTTTTGTTGCGTCGTCGGCCCTTTTGCCTGAGCGGTTCCTGGGGGTTGCGCCTTCGGCGGTGGCAGCAATAATGTGTCTTGAGTCTGACACTTGTGCCACTCTCTCCCGACGATCAAGAAAGATTGTAACCGCACAACACAACTTCTGTTGGCTTTTTTGAAAAATGCTTCTTTGATTGGATCGTTTCGCGTACTATTACATACCAATGGCGTACCAGAAGTAAAGAACTGCCTGCATCGCGTTATTTACTGTTGGTGCCCAGGAGAGGACTCGAACCTCCACAGTGTTGCCACCGCTAGGACCTGAACCTAGTGCGTCTACCAATTCCGCCACCTGGGCAATACTCAAAACGAGGCGCGGATTCTATAGGAAAAAGTCAGATTGTCAAACAAACCAAAATCACTTGCTAAACTTTCTAAAATTCGCCGGGCCGATCCTGAGTTCGCACGCGAGCAGGCGCAATATGAACATCCACTCCCCAGCCGCGAGTACATACTGCAAATTCTGGTGACCGAAGGCGCGCCGCTGAGTACTGATCGGCTGGTTGAATTGCTGGATATTCATGCAGACGAAATGGAGCCATTCCGGCGGCGCTTGGGCGCGATGGCGCGCGATGCGCAGCTCATGCAGAATCGTCGGGGCGATTGGCTGATTCCAGATAAGGCGGATTTGGTTCGTGGCCGCATCATTGGGCATCCCGATGGTTTTGGCTTTTTGTCGCCAGAAGAGGGCTCGGATGACATTTTCCTTTCGCCCAAGGAAATGGACAAAGTGCTGCATGGCGACCGAGTGATCGCTCGCGTCATCGGTGTTGATCGCAAAGGGCGTCCCGAGGGAAAGATTGTCGAGGTTACCGAGCGCGCCAATAAAACCTTGGTTGGGCGCGTGCTCGAAGAACATGGTGTGTTGTTTGTGGTGCCTGAAAACCGGCGCATTAGTCAGGATATCTTTCTGGCACCGGCTGAAAAGGGAGCAAGGAAATTACCTAAACCGGTTGCGGGCCAGATTGTGATGGTCGAGTTGATCGAGCAGCCCAGCAAGAATTCGCAGCCAATAGGCCGCATTATCGAAGTGCTCGGCAATTATGCTGACCCCGGTATGGAAATTGAAATTGCACTGAGAAAACATGAGCTTCCTTTTGAGTTCTCAAATGCGGCGTTAGCTGAAACAAAAAAATTGCCCGATGCGGTACGCAAGTCGGATTGGAAGGGCCGCGAGGATATTACGGGTTTGCCTCTGGTAACCATTGATAGCGAGACAGCAAGAGACTTTGATGACGCAGTTTATTGCGAGCGACAAGGCAAGGGGTTTCGGCTGGTCGTCGCCATTGCGGATGTTTCGCATTACGTCGCAGAAAAGGGGGCGTTAGATCAGGATGCCTATGAGCGTGGAAACTCGGTGTATTTTCCGCGCCGCGTGATTCCGATGCTGCCTGAGAAATTATCGAATGGCTTGTGTTCCCTTAATCCGCAAGTTGAGCGGCTGTGCATGGTGTGTGACATGGCCATCAGTGGGACAGGTACGATTACACGCTATCGGTTTTATTCTGCGGTGATGTTTTCTCACGCGCGCTTGACATATACCGAGGTGGCTGCAGCACTCTATGACAAAGATGCCAGTGCCTGCGAGAAACTGGCTCCTGTACTGCCTCATCTTGAAGCATTGGAGGCGCTTTATCGACAGCTCGCCAAGGCGCGTGAAAAACGCGGTGCGATTGATTTTGAAACCGTTGAGACCCGGATGCTGTTCGATGAAAACGGCAAGATTGATCGCATCGAGCCCTATGAGCGCAATGATGCGCATCGGTTGATTGAAGAGTGCATGCTGGCAGCTAATGTATGCGCCTCAGAGTTTTTGCATGAGCAAGAGCATCCGACGCTGTATCGCGTGCACGAAGGACCGACACCGGAGCGATTGGAAAAGCTGCGCGATTTTTTGGGAACTTTTGGGCTGCAATTGGGTGGTGGAAATGACCCTAGCGCAAAAGATTATGCAGCGCTGATAGACAAAATCGGCGGACGGCCAGATCGGCAGTTACTCCAGACCGTGATGCTTCGTTCACTGCGGCAGGCGATTTACAGTCCGGATAATGTGGGCCATTTTGGTTTGGCATATGACAGCTATACCCACTTCACGTCGCCGATTCGTCGCTATCCTGATTTGCTCGTGCATCGAGCCATAAAGTCGGCGCTGGCAAGACGGCGATATGAGCCGGGTAACTGGGAAGAAATCGGCCTGCACTGCTCAAAAACCGAGCGCCGTGCTGATGAAGCCACGCGCGATGTGGAGTCGTGGCTTAAGTGTTATTATATGCGCGATCGAATTGGTGAAATCTTTGAGGGCAGCATTTCTTCTGTTGTTCCATTCGGTATTTTCATCGCACTGGATGGCGTGTTCGTCGAAGGCCTGGTGCATGTTTCAGAACTCGGGCAGGACTACTTCCACTTTGATGAAAAAACACACACCATGGTGGGTGAGCGTAGCGGCCGACGCTTTCGTTTATCAGACCGAGTTCGAGTGCAATTGGTGCGCGTCGATATGGAAGCCAGCAAGATTGATTTTCGGTTGGCAGATTCGCCCGGAGTGTTGTCCAAAACGATGCCTAAAGCGCCATCAAAAACGGCGTTGAAAAAACCATCAAAAGCGCGACGCTAGGTACGTCAGGTATCAGGCGGCAGGTCACCCAGATGCATCATCAGGTTCGGCAATAAATGTTCTTGCGCTTTGCGAGTGAGTTCGCCCAACAGCTGATCAGCAATGCCGTCAGTTATTTTCAGTATGGCTAATGGCAGCTCTTGCTCCAGCCAGCACATTAATTCTTTTTGTACGGCATCGCGCTGCGCTGCTTGAATGTCGGCTAAAGAAGGCGCCAGAGAGGTTACTTTTTCTGTGAGTAGAGGGAGATCATGGTCAGCATCGTCCTCTGCGAGATGCGTTGCTGGCGCGATGGGTGCGGTTTCAATGGTGCGTTCAATTGCAGCTTCAGATGCGGCCTCAAAAAAATGGGCAGGCATGGGCGGTGAAGCGTGAGGCGATGGAGATGCGATAAATACACGCCGTCGCTGAATTAGCTGATCCGCATCTGCCAGCAATTTGGCTGTGTCGTCAGGAGGAATAAGGTCAGGCATTTTTTGAAATGTCATGACTCTCGATTGAGCAACCGCAGTCGCGATAAAACCGAAAACGATCGCGTCCAGGCAGACGAACCTCATCATTCGAGCTAATAATTTCGACGATATGTGAAAAGCGCTCAAATTCCCCAGGAATCTCGTCTGACAGATTGAGGAGCACCTGTGCATCCGATGGAACAGTTGGAACATCATCGAGCTGAGTGGCGATAAGCACCGGTGTTTCAGGGGCAAGCGCAGCGCTGGCGCGACAGTGAGGTGTAAATCCAAGCGCCGTCTGTGTCCATAACAAACGATCCAGCGTTTCTGCGTGCTTTTCCTGTGGGGCGTAGATCAACACAGGCGTGCTTTTGTGATAGGCATCGGCAACCCACTGCGCGGCCGCATGCAACCGATCATTGGCCCCATGAAAAAAGCTGATATTTGTCATTGTTTCTTGGGTTTGGCTGTCGGTTTGGGTTTGATCGCAACTTTGGATTTGACGATAACCTTGTGTGCCTGATTTGCACGCCCAAGCAAAAACTGGGTAAGTAAAGGCACCGGTCGACCGGTGGAACCTTTTTCTTTGCCTGAGCGCCATGCGGTACCCGCAATATCAAGGTGTGCCCAGCGATATTTTTTTGTAAAGCGGGCAAGAAAGCATGCGGCTGTAATTGAACCAGCTGCACGCCCGCCGATATTGGCCATATCGGCAAAGTTACTCTTTAATTGCTCTTGATAGTCGTCCCACAAGGGGAGCTGCCAGGCGCGATCGCAGGATGCTTGCCCTGCAGCCAGCAACTCCTGGGCTAGGCCTTCATGGTTCGCTAAAAGTCCTGATGTTACATGGCCGAGGGCAATGACGCAGGCGCCAGTTAACGTAGCGACATCGATTACGCATTCTGGATTAAATCGTTCAACGTAGGTCAAGGCGTCACACAAAACGAGCCGGCCTTCGGCATCAGTATTTAGAATTTCGACCGTTTGTCCCGACATGGAGGTGACAATATCCCCGGGTTTCGATGCAGCACCATCAGGTAAGTTTTCGCTGGCGGGAATGACGACAATCAGATTGAGCGGTAGCTTTAGCAGGGCAACTGCCTTGAGTGTTCCCAGGACGCTGGCTGCACCAGACATGTCGTACTTCATTTCATCCATTTCAGCACCAGGCTTGAGTGAGATACCACCGCTATCAAAGGTAATTCCTTTGCCAACGAGTACGATAGGATTTTCTTTTTTAGCGCCACCTTGATAGCGAGCGATAATGAATTTAGGTGGTTCGCGCGAGCCGCGTGAGACGGAGAGAAGCGTGTTCATCCCGAGCTTTTCCATGGCGCTTTTGTCAAGCACTTCAATTGCAAGCTGGTGGGTTTTAGCTAATTTTTTGGCTTCATTGGCCAGATAGGTTGGTGTGCAAATGTTGCCCGGAAGATTGCCAAGATTCTTGGCCAGCGTCATGCCTTCGGCAATTGCCAAGCCTTCGATTAAGGCTGATTCTGCCGTTGCCAACTCGTTACGGTCAGGTAGGGCGTAGGCGACTTTTCGTAGTGCCTGAGGATTATCTTCCGGCTTGGATTTGAGATGATCAAATTTGTATATTGTGTCCTGGATCGCAATCGTTGCTTGACGAATTTTCCATGCCAAAGACTGCTCGGCAACGTCGAGTTCTGTCAGATATAAGGTGGCGTCAGTTGTCCCTGTTCCATTCAGATACTTGAGCGTGGCGGTAATGACCGATAGATAGTTCTTTTCGTTCATTTCATCTTCTTTGCCACAACCCACGAGTAGCACACGCTCGGCCAGGGCGCCAGGTAATTTCTGCAGTAAAAGCGTTGTGCCTAGCTTGCCTTGCATATCGCCTCGGCTGATTACGTCACTGAGCGCATGTTTAACCGCTTGATCAAGCAATTTGGCGCTTATGGAGAGTTTTCCAGATTGATAAACACCCACGACCACGCATGCGCTGCGCCTTTTTTCCGGCCCTTCGATTTTTATGCTAAATTCCAAAAAAGATTCTCCTTATGTACTGTGGATGGCACTTGACGTATAAAAAAGTGCAAGGCTCGATTCTCCTTAACTTTCCATAAGAAGTCAAAACATACCCTTCACCTACAATGATTTATCAACGCGCCGCAATCAGGGAGTTCACCCAAACAGCGGCGGCGATTTTTACTGCGCTACTTGCGATTCTACTAACGACGCAACTGATCCGCCTTCTGGCTCAAGCCGCAGGCGGAAAGTTAGCCTCCGAAGCGGTGATGGCACTCTTGGTATTTGGGGCGATTGGCTATCTTCCCGTATTGCTTTCACTGACCATTTTCGTTTCGGTTTTATTAACCTTGTCACGGTGGTATCGCGACTCTGAGATGGTCATCTGGCAGGCTTCGGGTTTGCCATTGTCGGTGTGGATCAAACCTGTATTGAAATTTTCTTTTCCGCTGGTGCTGGGCATCGCCCTTCTTTCATTAATGCTTGCGCCCTGGGCGATGCAGCAAGGTGAGCTTTACCGCCAAAAAATAGATGATCGTGGCGACGTGGCGCGCGTCTCACCAGGTGAGTTTAATGAATCTGGGGCTGGTGATCGCGTGTTTTTTGTCGAGAGCATTGCCGGGCAAGAAGGTGTTGTGAAAAATGTTTTCATTAGCTCTGTGCAGCAGGGACGTACGGGCGTGATGGCAACAGCCAGGGGACATACCGAGAATGCGCCGAATGGGGACAAGTTTCTTGTGCTTGATAATGGGCGGCGCTATGAAGGCGCTGCAGGTACGCCAGAGTACCGCGTCATGGAGTTTGATCGCTATGCGATACGTATTGAAACCAAAGAAACGCACAGCCTTGAAGCATCTCCACGCATCAAGCCGTTTTTTGATTTGCTCAAAGAATCTGAATCTATATACAAAGCGGAGTTATTGTGGCGATTGGGCGTGCCTCTGGCAGCACTCAATCTTGTGCTCTTAGCGATCCCCCTTTCTTTTGTTAATGCGCGGGCAGGCCGAACTAATAACCTTTTCTTTGCATTACTTGCATACATGTTGTACAGCAATTTATTGAGTATTAGTCAAGCTTGGGTTGCCCAGGGAAAGTTGCCTTTTGAGATTGGGTTGTGGGCAATACATGGAATCATGCTGGTACTGCTTTTGGTACTTTTTTACTATCGGCAGAATCCATTTTCATGGGTAAAAATGCGATGGCGTTAAAAATTTATGAGCGTCATTTAGCGAAAGAAATTTATGCTTCAACGGCGTTGGTTCTACTTGCTTTTCTAATGCTATTTGCCTTTTTTGATTTGATTCATGAGCTGGAGAGTATTGGCAAAGGGGGATACCGCCTTCAGGATGCCTTGATTTATATCGGATTGACCTTGCCGGGCAGGCTGTATGAGTTATTCCCAATCGGGATCTTGATTGGTACGTTATATGCGCTTGTGATGCTTGCACGGCATTCTGAAATTGCAGTTCTCAGGTCGTCTGGTTTATCAACACGTGAGTTTTTGTTTTCTTTAGGCCGTATTGGTCTTATTTTTACTATGCTTACTTTGGCGGTGGGTGAGTTTTTAGTACCCCCTGCGGAGCAATCGGCACAGCAGATTCGGCTTAAAGCGATGGGTAAGCTCGTCGCCAAAGAATTTCGCTCCGGTCTATGGGTTAAGGATGAAACTTCGTTTATCAATGTAAATGAGGTTTTTCCAGATGCCTCGCTTAAAGATTTGAGAATTTTTGAATTCGATAAAAATTTCCAGTTAAGCTCTATCAGTGAGGCAAAAAAAGGACGGTTCATTTCTGAAGGCGAGTGGAAGCTTGATGATGTTGTGCGTACCATTTTTTCGGGTGATTCTGCCTATGTCGAGCGAATGGCGAGCTTTCAATGGAAGTCTGCTTTAAATCCAGATCTATTGGTGGTTTTAATGGTCGATCCAGGACGTATGTCACTTCTTAACTTGACGCGCTATATTCGTCATTTGCGAAGTAATCAGCAAAAGACGGGGCGTTACGAGATTGCCTTGTGGAAAAAGCTGACCTACCCTTTTGCGCCGCTGGTTATGATGGCTCTGGCATTACCGTTTGCTTATTTGCAAGATCGTGCGGGTGTTACCAGCATCCGTATATTTTCTGGAGTCATGTTGGGCATTGGCTTTCATATGCTTAACGGGTTATTTTCAAGCTTGGGCGCCATTAATAGCTGGCCGCCATTTCTTTCTGCCATGACACCTAGTTTGTTATTTTTATTGGCAGCCACAGGCATGCTGTGGTGGGTTGAACGTCGGTAGTTGATGGCTTAGTGTCCGTTATGTTTTTGCTTTAAACATGATCCGTGTTTTTGCTAGCCGGTCATGCAAGAATTGACGATCACGATCTAATAACGCCCATAAAAGCCCTGCAAAAAAATAAATGATGCTAGGCCACGCCAAAAGGTAGCGCAACACGAGCCGAGCAGGTGACGGACGTGCGTAGTTTTCGGTGACAATTTGTAGTTGCCAAGTTTGCATTGCAAGAGTTTGGCCGCCAAAATGCCAATATCCAATAAAGTATGCTCCAAGAACTAAAAAAACATGCAGTAAAAGTGCCCAGCCCGGGAGCACTATGGATGCCGCCATTCCTAGAAGCAGATGGGGAATGAGAAACGTGATGGAAAGAACACCGAGTAGAAGTAAACATTCATATGCCATGCTCGCAAATCGACGTCGCAAGCTTGGCATCACGATCTTTTGAGTATGCGCACGATCTGCTTCTTCTGATAGGGGCTCTGGATTAAGGGGTGTCAACAAAATGGGGCGGACTGGTTAATGGACGAGTTGGATGTGAGGATGCTTTTTTCTTTAAGGACAGGGCCGATGACTTTGGCACTGGACGAGTCTTGTCTTGGCGTTTGGCCGCAGATTTCAATCGATTTTTTTCGCTTTCCGGAAGCGCTTGGTACTCCTGCCATTTATTCTTGAGGGTGGCCTTTTGGTTTGGCGATGAGCGTCTCAAGGATTTATACTTTTCTCGTGCGCGTTTGCGTTCCTGGGGGGTGAGCTTTACCCATTCTTTCATATGGTTTTGGGTACGCACTTTTTCTTCGGTCCCCATTGATGGATATCGTTTGGCAATGGCCAGCCATTTTTTTCGGCTGTAATTGTCCATGCTATTCCATGAGCTTGAGAAAGGAGTGAGGATGACCTTTTGCTGACTATTCAACTCGGACCATGTTGGCTGAGTGTTTAATGAGTCAAGCGAGTAGCCCGGTATTGAGGCTAGCACCAGGGTTATTGCGAGGATAAGTCGACAGAAGGTTTGAGCCATGCTTGAAAGCCCGGATCAAGGTATGCAGTAGGTGGGAGCTCATCAGTCAGTAGAGCACTATCAATTTCGTCGTGTTCATGAGCTTGTTCGTCACCATTCCAGTAATAAGTACCTATGGTGCCAATACTCAAGGCTAAAACGATCAGCAGCGTTTTTGCATGACTTAAAATTTCTTGTTCTGCTGCCGCAACGATACCTGCGAACTTAAGACTGCGAACATTTTGAGCATTCAACGCACGCCACCGCGCCTTGTGCAGGCGCATCAACACAGTAGGATCAAGTGCTGACATCCCTGCTTCAAGTTGGTTACAAATTTTAGATGCGAATTCCGTTTCTTCATTCATAGTGCGATGCCCTTAGCTTTTAGCGCGGCGGCCAATGTATGTGTCGCCCGTGAGCAGTGAGTTTTGACGCTGCCTTCTGAACAGCCCATTGCTAGCGCTGTTTCGCTGATATCCAGCTCTTCCCAATAACGCATCAGGAAGGCTTCGCGTTGACGTGCAGGCAGTTTTTCAATTTCTGCTTCAATAATCCCTAGCAGCTGGGTTTGCTCAATTTGCTGTTGAGGAGAGGATAACTCCTTGTGTTCGCTAGTAACTGAAATAATGTCCAGAGGGTCAGTTTCATCATCGTTATCACTTAAAAAAGATGAAAATAAGCTCATCCAGAGGGAGCGTACGTTTGAGCGACGAAAGCTATCTCGAATCGTGTTTTGTAAAATTCTTTGAAACAGCATCGGCCATTCATTTGCAGGGCGAGCGCTGTATTTCTCGGATAATTTCATCATGGCATCTTGCACGACATCTAGTGCTACTTCTCTATTTTTCACTGCAAACATAGCTTGTTTGAAGGCCCGCCGCTCAATGCTGGCAAGAAAATCCGAAAGAGCAATTCTCGAGTTGAGTACTGGGTTCATGCAAGAAAAATAGGAGCGTGAGGCATTAAAGCAGTAGTTAGAATTTACTTTAAATCTTGACCATTTCCCAGCAAAACAGTAAGGTTACACGTTTACCTCAAAAAAGTGACAACAGGTGTAATCGATGCAGCTAACCGGCGCTGAAATTGTAGTTAAGTGTCTCCAGGAAGAAAAGGTCGAATATGTGTTCGGCTATCCTGGGGGATCCGTTCTCTATATCTATGATGAATTCTTTAAGCAAGACAAGTTTAAACATGTTCTAGTTAGGCATGAACAGGCCGCAGTTCATGCTGCGGATGCTTATTCCCGTTCGTCAAACAAGGTGGGTGTTTGTATGGTGACATCCGGCCCTGGTGTCACCAATGCGGTGACGGGAATTGCTACAGCGCATATGGATTCAATCCCGTTAGTCATCATCAGTGGACAAGTGCCGACGCATTACATTGGTCAGGATGCCTTTCAGGAGTGTGATACCGTGGGTATTACACGTCCTTGCGTGAAACATAATTTCCTTGTCAAGGACGTAAAAGATCTGGCAATAACGATTAAGAAAGCGTTTTATATTGCTCAGTCGGGTCGGCCGGGTCCTGTGCTTGTTGATATTCCAAAAGATATAACGACGCATGTTTGCGAGTTTGAATATCCAAAAACAATTACGATGCGCTCTTATGCGCCCAATGTGAAGTGTCATAGTGGACAGGTAAGAAAAGCGCTGCAACTGATGCTAGAGGCGAAGCGCCCAATGCTTTACACTGGTGGTGGCGTTATCCTTTCCGACGCTTCAAGCCAATTAGTCAAGCTGGCTCACTCACTCGGCTTTCCTGTGACTAATACGCTAATGGGGTTGGGTGGATATCCTGCAACAGATAGGCAGTTTGTCGGCATGCTGGGTATGCATGGTACTTACGAAGCCAACATGGCAATGCACCATTGTGATGTGCTGGTGGCCATCGGTGCGCGATTTGATGATCGCGTGATTGGTAATCCAGCCGATTTTGGTTCAGTACCTCGTAAGATTATCCATATCGACATTGATCCTTCTTCGATTGCCAAGCGGGTTGATGTGGATGTGCCTATCGTTGGCCATTTACCAGAGGTTCTTGGCGAGTTGCAGGCGTTATTCGATGAACAGAAAAGTAAGCCTGATGCTAAGGCATTAGCTGCTTGGTGGAAGCAGATTGATGCGTGGCGAGGCAAGAATTCACTGAAGTACAAGCAAGGCAAAGAGATCATCATGCCGCAGTACGTTATTGAGAAGCTCTATGAAGTGACAGGTGGCGATGCATTTGTTACGTCTGATGTTGGTCAGCATCAAATGTGGGCAGCCCAATATTATAGATTTGACAAACCTCGGCGTTGGATTAACTCGGGGGGCCTAGGAACCATGGGTGTTGGTTTGCCTTACGCCATGGGCGTGCGATTTGCCAACCCGGAGGCAACGGTTGCTTGTGTTACTGGCGAAGCCTCAATTCAGATGAATATTCAAGAGCTGTCAACAGCTAAACAATTTCGGTTGCCCATAAAAATTATTAATTTAAATAACCGTTATCTCGGAATGGTTCGCCAATGGCAACAGATGTTTCATGGTGATCGGCATGCTGAGTCCTACGTGAATGCCTTACCCGACTTCGTGAAGTTGGCTGAGGCTTATGGGCATGTGGGTATGCTGATCGAGCGTCCAGCCGATGTCGAGCCAGCATTGCGTGAGGCATTTACTAAGCACAAAAATGATCTGGTTTTCATGGACTTTATAACGGATCAAACAGCGAATGTTTATCCAATGATTGCAGCTGGTAAAGGTTTGTCAGACATGATTTTGGCTGAGGATTTGTGAGCATGAGACATATCATTTCCATTCTTCTTGAAAATGAAGCGGGTGCCTTGTCACGTGTATCGGGTCTTTTTTCTGCGCGGGCTTTCAATATTGAATCACTCACTGTTGCAGCAACGGAAGACCCCTCGTTGTCGCGGATGACCATTGTTAGTAGCGGTTCTGATAGTGTCATTGAGCAAATCACGAAGCAGCTGAATAAGCTTATCGATGTCGTTAAAGTGGTTGATTTATCAGAGGCTCCGCATATTGAGCGTGAGCTGATGTTAGTTAAAGTTCGTGCTACCGGAAAAGACCGCGAAGAAATGAAGCGCATCGCAGATATTTTCAGGGGACGAATAGTTGATGTAACGGAGTCGTCGTACGTGATCGAACTAACTGGAGACTGTTCTAAACTGGATGCTTTTCTTGAGGTCATAGAGCATTCACTTGTTTTGGAAACAGTGCGTACAGGCGTCTGTGGTATTGGTCGTGGTGACCGTATTCTCAAGGTTTAATTTTTTGAAACTAAGGAACAATAAACAATGAAGGTTTTTTACGATAAAGACGCTGATATTTCCCTGATTAAAGGCAAGAAAGTTGCCATTATCGGCTACGGTTCACAAGGCCATGCACATGCACAGAATCTAAAGGATTCTGGCGTTAAGGTGGTTGTTGGTTTGCGCAAAGGTGGCGCGTCTTGGGATAAAGCCAAAAAAGCAGGGCTTAAAGTCGAGGAGATTGCCAAAGCAGTGAAAGAGGCTGATGTCGTTATGATTTTGTTGCCTGATGAAAATATCCCTGCGGTTTACTACAACGATGTTGAACCTAATATCAAAAAAGGCGCAACGCTTGCTTTTGCTCATGGCTTTAATGTGCACTACAACCAAGTTGTGCCACGTGCTGATTTGGATGTGGTCATGATTGCCCCGAAAGGTCCAGGCCATACAGTTCGTTCCGAGTATTTACGCGGTGGTGGTGTTCCATCACTCATCGCGGTTTATCAGGATAATTCGGGTAAGGCAAAAGCCGTTGCACTTTCGTATGCGGCAGCTAATGGCGGCACTAAGGGTGGCGTTATTGAAACCAATTTCCGTGAAGAGACAGAGACGGACTTGTTCGGCGAACAAGCAGTTCTTTGTGGCGGCCTGGTTGAACTGATTAAGGCTGGCTATGAAACACTGACGGAAGCAGGCTATGCACCTGAAATGGCTTATTTTGAATGCTTGCATGAAGTGAAACTGATTGTGGATCTGATTTTTGAAGGTGGCATCGCCAACATGAATTATTCCATCTCGAATAATGCGGAGTACGGCGAGTATGTCGTTGGGCACAAAGTGATTGGTAACGAATCACGCGCTGCCATGAAAGAAGCATTAAGGGCTATCCAGCAAGGCGAGTATGCCAAAAGGTTTATTCTCGAAGGGCGTACAAATTATCCGGAAATGACGGCACGTCGTCGGTTGACTGCTGAGCACCCGATTGAGGTGGTAGGTGAGCAATTGCGTGCCATGATGCCTTGGATCAAGAAAAATAAATTGGTTGATCAGTCTAAAAACTAGGTTTATTGGAAAGATAAGAAAAGAAAAAAGCACAGCCATGCTGTGCTTTTTTCTTCTGTGGTTTGGTGAAGCTTGATAAACATTTAATATACCGACTTCGGTCGACAACCCAACAACGCTTATGAATCATTACCCACATCCCATTCTTGCTCGCGAAGGCTGGCCTTTTATCTTCTTTGCGCTTGTTGCAGCAATAGCGAGTTTGTATTTTTTGGGTTGGACATGGAGTATTCCAGCCTGGATTTTTTTCGTGTTTTGCGTGCAATTTTTTCGTGATCCTGCGCGTCCGATTCCACAAGGGAAAAAAAGTGTTCTAGCGCCGGCGGATGGCCGCATTGTTGTCATTGAGCCAGCGCGCGATCCCTGGCTTGATCGAGAGTGCGTGAAAGTAAGCATTTTCATGAATGTTTTTAACGTCCATTCAAATCGCAGTCCGGTTGATGGTGAAATTATGAATCGCTGGTACCATCCGGGTAAGTTCCTGAACGCCTCCCTGGATAAGGCTTCGCTTGAAAATGAACGCAATGCGTTACACCTTCGGACGCGTGACGGGTTTGATATCACGTGCGTCCAGGTTGCGGGATTAATTGCAAGACGGATACTTTGTTATGTTGATATTGGAGAAAAAATGACCCGTGGTCAGCGTTACGGATTCATTCGTTTTGGTTCGCGCGTTGATCTTTATCTGCCTCCTGAAACCCACATAAAAGTCGGCGTTGGTGAGACGGTGAAAGCCTCGTCGACTGTTCTTGCCGAGTTGCCAGAACTTGTCTAAAAAATTGCCCCGCAAAAATTATGAGCGCATTACCCCCCACCCCACCCATACGACCAGAAAAAATGCTGATGGCTCCTGATCTTCGACGACGGGGTATCTATTTGCTGCCTAATCTTTTAACGACTGCGGCTTTGTTTGCGGGCTTTTATGCCATTGTGCAAGCCATGAATGGTCGTTTTGAACACTCTGCCATAGCAATTTTTATTGCCATGGTTTTGGATGGCCTGGATGGACGTGTTGCCCGGATGACGCACACCCAAAGTGCATTTGGGGCTGAGTACGATTCACTTTCTGACATGGTTTCCTTTGGCGTCGCTCCAGCACTAGTAGTGTACGAATGGTCATTAAAAGGCTTAGGCAAATTGGGGTGGATTGCTGCTTTTATTTATTGCGTTGGCGCTGCATTGCGTTTAGCCAGATTCAATACCAACCTGAGGACAACCGATAAACGATATTTTCAAGGTCTGCCAAGCCCTGCGGCGGCGGCTTTAATTGCTGGTTTAGTTTGGGTATTGCTCGACCTTGAAGTCACAGGAGAAGATGCCCGCTGGTTCACCTGTATTTTGACCATTTTCTCAGGTATCACAATGGTCAGCAATATTCCGTATTGGTCTGGGAAGGAAATCAATCTTAAAAAAAGCGTGCCATTCATGATGGTTGCTGTGATTGCACTAGGTTTTGCCTTCGTATCCTTTTACCCTCCCGGGGTTTTGTTTGCGTTATTTTTGAGTTATGCCGTGTCCGGTTATATTGTGTTTGCACTGCGTTGGAAAAATAAACAAAATTAGGCAATCGAACATATTGCAACAAAAGAATAAAGCATTTATAGTTAGATAATGGTTTTGGCGATATTTTCTCGGTTTGCATTTTTTGCGCTGATTTCCGCATTCTTCGGCGCGCTTATCTTGCGCCGGTCGTTGCGCGCCAAGCCGTTGCCGCTACTGCGCAACGCGCATAAATAAACCATCCCCCATAATTCGGTTAATTTGAAGCAACTCCAAAATGGAGAGGCGTTGTTACGTGTGCCTAACTTGAAGTCCCAAAGGAGATCAGCATGTCTAAAGAACAATTGATTATTTTTGATACTACATTACGCGATGGTGAGCAAAGCCCTGGCGCCTCGATGACTAAGGAAGAGAAGTTGAGAATTGCACGGCAGCTTGAGCGTATGCGTGTGAATGTTATTGAGGCCGGATTTCCTGCCGCTTCCAACGGAGATTTTGCGGCGGTTAAAGCCGTTGCTGAGGTAATCAAGGACTCAACCGTTGCTGCCCTTAGCCGCGCCTTTGATAAGGATATATCGCGGGCTTTAGAGGCCATCAAGCCAGCAGCGTCAGGCCGTATCCACACATTTTTGGCGACAAGTCCCATCCATATGGAGAAGAAGTTGCGTATGTCGCCAGATGACGTGATTGCGGCCGCAAAAAGCGCCGTTCGTTTTGCACGTAACGGCATTGATGATGTGGAGTTTTCATGTGAAGACGCCGGTCGTTCTGAATTGGACTTTCTCTGTCGAGTAATTGAGGCAGTGATCAAAGAAGGTGCAACAACGATTAATATCCCTGACACTGTGGGCTATAACGTACCTGAGCAATTTGCTGAGCGCATAAAGCAATTACGTGCGCGCATTCCCAATTCAGATAAAGTTGTTTGGTCTGTCCATTGCCACAATGACCTTGGGTTGGCAGTCGCCAATAGCCTTGCTGCGGTAATGGCTGGTGCGCGCCAAGTTGAGTGCACGATCAATGGATTGGGTGAGCGTGCAGGGAACGCCTCACTTGAAGAAATTGTTATGGCAGTTCGCACAAGGCAAGACATTTTCCCGTGTGAGACTCGCATTGATGCAACGCAAATTGTTCCGGCCTCTAAAATGGTTTCCAGCATTACCGGGTTTCCGGTTCAACCCAATAAAGCAATTGTTGGTGCCAATGCCTTCGCTCATGAATCAGGTATTCATCAAGATGGCGTATTGAAGCATCGCGAAACGTACGAAATCATGCGAGCTGAAGATGTTGGCTGGAATGCCAATAAACTTGTTTTGGGAAAGCTTTCGGGCCGAACCGCATTTCGGGCGCGCTTAAAAGAGCTTGGCATTGAGGTAGAGAGCGAACAGGTATTGAATACGGCATTTATGCGATTTAAAGAACTCGCTGATAAGAAACATGAAATTTTCGATGAGGACTTACATGCATTGATGAGTGATGAGGCTGTTACGCCAGAGAATGAGCGCTATCGACTTGTTTCATCCATGTTTCATTCTGAGACAGGTGAGGTGCCCTTGGCGCGGCTTATTATCTCAACAGAAGGTATTGAAAAAGAGGCTGAGGCTAGTGGTAGCGGCCCTGTTGACGCGACATTCAAGGCGATTGAAAGCATCGCCGCGAGCGGATCTGAGCTCTTGTTGTACTCGGTAACTGCAATTACGACCGGGACGGATGCGCAAGGCGAAGTGACCGTCCGGCTTGCCAAAGATGGTCGAATCGTCAATGGGCAAGGCGCCGATACTGACATTGTTGTTGCTTCGGCAAAAGCCTACATCCATGCTTTGAATACGCTGAGTTCAAAGAAGGAGAAACTTAATCCTCAGATTTAGCAAGTATGGATGGTGCGGTAGTTCGTGCGTAAGCAACGCAGCTGACAAACAGCATAAGGGCCAAGACCACTTCAATTATGGCCAGTGTTTGGTTAGTTCTGGTTTCTGCTGTCGCACGAACAACCCCTTCGGTAAGGTAAGCGAGGGCGAGCATTGATGTCCATTGATGCGTGTAGCGTTTCCCATGCAGAATGCCAAAAAATGGGAAAAGAAGTGGCAGGGCCTTGATAAAAAGCGTGGAACCACCTGGATGAATGGGGGCTAACCAAAGCTCCCATGCTAAGCAAAGAAATAGCAGGCCAGTTAGGCTAAAAATGGCAAGTCGATTTGACCACGTGGCGACAGTCATGAGGCAAGCTTCTTTGCCGTTTCAGCCAGACGTCGGCCAAGAGCAATTGCCAATTGCCGCTCGTGATCAGTGCAAGCAACTAATGCCGCAGTGCCGCTGACATGGCTTGCCCCATAGGGAGTGCCGCCGCCAGTGGTGAGAGATAATGCAGATTCTGTGTAGGGAATACCAACAAGAAGCATACCGTGGTGAAGTAGCGGAATCATCATTGATAGAAGAGTCGATTCTTGGCCGCCATGTTGTGAGGCGGAGGATGTAAATACCGAGGCGGGTTTGCCGACAAGTGCGCCTGTTAGCCATGCACTACTGGTTGAATCAAGGAAGTATTTCATGGGCGCGGCCATGTTACCAAACCTCGTCGGGCTGCCCAGTGCTAGACCTATGCATTCTTCAAGATCCTGCAGTTCGACATAAGGCGGTCCGTTTGGAGGGATCGTATCCTCAGTTACTTCGCAGACAGTGGAAACTTTTGGCACAGTACGTAAGCGCGCTGATACTCCGGGAACCTGTTCAATACCTTGCACAATATGCCGCGCAAGTTCGAGAACTGAGCCATGATTGCTGTAATAAATAACCAGGATTTCTTTCATGCTTTTTAAGATACCTTTATTTTTCATTATTTAAAATCGTTACCGTCGCTAGAATACAAAACATATGTGGCTGACTTTACCTTTTCGACTGCTTTTTCGCGTTGCACAACGTTTTCGCAGAGAGCGATGTACGCAAACCGCAGCTGCTTTATCTTTTGTCAGTCTGCTTGGGCTGGTTCCAATGATTGCAGTTGGCTTTGCGATTATTTCCATAATACCTGCCAGTGTTGGACTTGGTCATGCCATTGAGAGGTTTTTGCTTGCAAATCTTTTACCAGATAAAGCAGGTATTGTTATCGCCAAGTACGTGAGCCAGTTTGCAGGGCGAGTTGGCCGGGTAACTTTTTTTGGCACGCTTGCACTGGGTGTGACGGCAGTAATGCAAATGCTCACGATTGAGCGTATTTTCAATCAGATATGGCACGTCAAAAAAGTCCGGCCAATTTTTCGACGCCTGGCTATGCATGGCCTTGCAATTACCATCGGGCCGCTGCTGTTAGGTGGGAGCCTTATCGTGGTAGCTTTGGTTGCCAGCTTATCTTTTGGCTTGATCAATGAGCCCCTTTGGGTGCATTTGTTTGTTACTCGCAGTTTATTGCCATTGGTGTTCATGGCGACGTTATTCAGTTTGCTTTACTGGGCCGTTCCCAATAAGCCTGTATTGCCTGTACATGCGGTGGTTGGAGGAAC
Organism: Rugosibacter sp.; assembly: GCA_011620215.1. Lineage (GTDB taxonomy): Bacteria > Pseudomonadota > Gammaproteobacteria > Burkholderiales > Rhodocyclaceae > Rugosibacter. Next base: position 12,815 of record WOZP01000044.1, on the reverse strand, counting down.
TTTTGCAGCACTCGGCCTCATGGGTGTTCAAAAGCTCTTTACGTTGTTTATTACCGGCGTTGTGTCTAATACCACAATCTACGGAGTGTTTTCTGCTATTCCTGTGTTTTTAGTATGGCTTTATACATCATGGATCATTGTTTTAACGTCGGCGTTCATCGTCGCAGAGCTTCCTGGTCATGTACACAAGTAGGCAATCGATCTGATCGAGAAGATTTTTTCTTAAGTAAAATACCCCCCCTTCCATTGATAAATTACTTTTCCTCTGGTCTTTATGCAAAATTTCCTTTCTACCAAAGCCATTGACTCTCGTGACCGACTGATTGTCGCGTTAGATTTTCCAAGTGTCAGTGCGGCACGTGCTTTAGTAACCACATTGGGTGACGTGGTTAGTTTTTATAAAATTGGCTTGGAGCTTTTCATGGCAGAGGGCTATTTTGACTTTCTGAAGTGGCTCGTTTCACAGGAAAAAAAAGTATTTGTTGATCTTAAGTTTTTTGATGTTCCAGAGACTGTGCGTTCAGCTGTGCGTGCATTGGCTGGAAGTGGGGCAACCTTGGCAACGGTTCATGGCAACCAGTCAATTATGGAAGCTGCTGTGAAAGACAAGGGCCCACTTAAAATCCTTGCTGTAACTGCCTTGACGAGTCTTGACCGCGGGGATCTGGATGACTTGGGGTTTTCATGTGACGTTGAAAGTTTAGTGTTGTCTCGGGCGCGTCGGGCCTTAGAGGCTGGCGTCGATGGAGTCGTATCTTCAGGTATGGAAGCAGCGTCAATACGTGCTGAGCTTGGTGACAGATTACTTGTGGTCACGCCAGGTATTCGACCTGTTGAAAACAAATCGGTTGATGACCAAAAGCGAACTGTCGATGTCGCGCAAGCGTTTCGAAACGGTGCTGATTACATTGTTGTTGGGCGGCCTATTCGTCAGGCTAGCAATCCACGCTTGGCGGCAATTGAAATTCAGCAGACTATTCAACATTTATTCAGTCACTTCGGTGAATATCAGACTAGCCCGAGTTGTTAAGAACGCGACAAGATATGGATGGAGTGATAAGGAAAGTACCTTGTTTTATCCTCTTGTTTGAATTATAATTTTTTGCTTTCCTGTACTTGAAGAGAACACTATGGTAGTTATTCGTTTAGCCCGAGGTGGTGCAAAGAACCGTCCGTTTTTCAATATGGTGGTTACTGATTCGCGTAATCGCCGCGATGGCCGCTTTATTGAGCGCATTGGTTTTTACAATCCAATTGCTGCGGCAACAGAGCAAGGTTTAGTCATCAATGCCGAACGCTTGGCTTACTGGCAGCAGCATGGTGCCCAACTTTCGTCTACTGCTGCGCGCCTAGTGAAGCAGTCTGGCGTGAAAAAAGTTGCCTGATATACCATGATTGTGTTGGGGCGGATTATTGCCCCGTTTGGTGTTCGGGGTTGGTTGCGCATACACCCATTTGGTGACGACCCACTGTCATGGGGAACGATTTCGCATTGGTGGCTGTCCTTGACAGCGGATGCTCCGCCCGATCAGTGGAGGGCTTATGTGCCGGAGGCTATTAAAGTCCATGCTAATAGCCTGGTTGCCAAGCTTGCCGGTATCGAGGACCGCGATATGTCGGAGTCAATCGATGGTTGTTTTATTGGTGTGCTGCGTGATGAGTTACCGCCAGTTAAGCTCGGTGAATATTATTGGGATGATCTGACAGACCTAAGTGTTGTAAACCTGCAAGGGCAGTTGCTGGGTAACGTGAAATCTCTGCTGGAAACGGGTGCACACAATGTTTTAGTTGTTGCATCCGAGAAAAATGAAAGATTGTTGCCGTTTGTTGAGCATGTAGTAAAGCGGGTTGATGTTCCCGGGAAAATGATCCACGTCGATTGGGATGTTGACTGGTGATCTTGCGATTTGATGTCATAACCCTGTTTCCTGAAATGTTTTCGGCAATTACCGAATCAGGAATCACGCGGAGGGCGCTGACTCGCAAGCTCTGGCAGTTAGAGTGCTGGAATCCTCGGCAGTGGGCGAATGATATTCATCGAACAGTAGATGATCGTCCTTATGGTGGCGGGCCCGGTATGGTCATGATGGCTGGTCCATTGGAATGTGCAATTCAGGCGGCAAAAGTCGGCGCTGGTGATGCGGCGAAAGTAATTTATCTTTCTCCGCAGGGTGCGCCGATCAAGCAGCAACGGGTGATTGAACTAGCAGCAGGCCCGGGTGCGATTCTGTTGTGTGGCCGCTATGAAGGGATTGATGAGCGGCTCATTGACCGATGTGTTGATGAAGAGTTATCACTCGGTGATTTTGTTTTATCTGGTGGTGAAATTGCGGCAATGGCCTTGATGGATGCCTGTATTCGTTACTTGCCGGAAGCCTTGAGTGATGAGTCGTCGGTAGTTGAGGACTCTTTTTCTTCAGGTTTGTTAGACTGGCCACATTACACGCGGCCAGAAGTGTACGAGGGATGCGAGGTTCCTGATGTTTTGTTATCAGGGAATCATGAAAAAATTCGTCTTTGGCGCATGAAACAAGCGCTAGGGCGAACATGGCAGAGACGGCCGGATCTTTTGCAGGAACGGTTTTTGAGCCAAGAAGAGGCCAAATTGCTGAGAGAGTTCCAGCGAAATGGTAAATAAAACTACATACCAGAGGCGACTCTGCTCTTTGTAAACGGTTGGCAGGCTAGATCTGCAGCCATAATTAATTGAATGGAGTAATCAATGAATCTGATTGAACAGTTGGAAAAAGAAGAAATTGCGCGGTTGGCAAAAGTTATTCCTGATTTTGCTCCAGGCGATACGGTCATTGTTAATGTCAATGTGTTTGAGGGTGATCGAAAGCGTACTCAGGCTTTTGAAGGCGTGGTTGTTGCTAAGCGTAATCGTGGCTTAAATTCAAATTTCATTGTACGTAAAATTTCTTCAGGCGAAGGCGTTGAGCGTACGTTTCAAACCTACTCCCCAGTGATTGCCAGCGTTGAGATCAAGCGCCGTGGCGATGTACGTCGTGCCAAGCTTTATTATTTGCGTGATCGCTCAGGGAAGTCTGCGCGTATTAAGGAAAAACTGACGAGAAAGGCGCGCGTTTAAAGTTTTTTAAAGCGTCATAGCTGATGCTGAGTTAATTATTTTATTGATTAGCTAAAAAGGGCCGCGTATCAAATGATGCGCGGCCCTTTTTATATTTTTACAAAGAATAAAAATAGGTTTTAGTTCGCACTTGATGTGGATTAGCGAGCTTTTTTATCTTTCTCAATCATCGCATAAGCAGAATGATTGTGAATTGATTCGAAGTTCTCGCTTTCAACGCTGTAAGCATCAATGCGCTGATCGGCATTCAATACGCTGGCAACGTCCCGAACAAGATCTTCGACAAACTTAGGATTATCATATGCGCGTTCGGTGACAAATTTCTCGTCAGGTCGTTTAAGTAGACCGTAAAGTTCGCAAGAGGCTTGGCTTTCAGCGATATTAATCAAATCCTCAATCCACACAAGGGTGTTGGTTGTGGCCGTGATAGTCACGTGTGAGCGCTGATTGTGTGCGCCACGCTCTGAAATTTTCTTGGAGCAAGGGCATAAGCTGGTAACCGGCACCAACACCTTGATGGTTTGTCGGTACTCGCCGTTGGAGAGGATTTCACCGATAAACGCTACGTCATAGTCCATGAGGCTTTTAACGCCAGAAACAGGGGCTGTTTTGTTAACGAAGTAAGGAAAGTGCATTTCAAGATAACCCATTTGAGCTTCTAAACGGATTACCATTTCACGCAACATGGTTTCAAAACTTTCAACCGAAATTTCATCTTCGTGTGAGTTAAGGATTTCAACGAAACGCGACATATGCGTACCCTTGAAGTTATGCGGTAGCCCTACGTACATATTGAAGTCAGCGATCGTGTGTCTTATACCACCGCTTTTATCAAGAATTTTGAATGGGTGACGAATTGATTTAATGCCAACACGGTTGATTGGTAAATGGCGTAAATCTTCGCTTGCCTGTACATCAGGTATGACAGCCGTATTTTGATCAGGCATAGGTATCCTAGAATTCATAAGTTTTTAGCATCTAACACATAAAAGTGTGTGATGGACTGTATATTTTCCGACAAAATTAGTCAACTATTGGCGGCTAGCTTTTTACACACCGCGCTGACAATACCTGCAGGATCAAGCCCGACATCAGATAATAGCGTGGCACTATCTCCTTGATCGATGAAGTGATCCGGTAATCCAAGCCGTAAAAGAGGCACTCTGTTTCCTGACTCTTCAAGGGCGCGGGCTACTTCAGCCCCGGCACCACCGATAATGGTATTTTCTTCAACCGATATTAATAACTCGTGACTTAGGGCCAATGTAGCGATAAGTTCGTGGTCAATAGGTTTCACGAATCGCATGTTGACTACGGTGGCATCAAGTAATTCACCCGCAGCTAGCGCTGGCGTTAGCATGGAGCCAAATGCCAGCAGAGCTATGTGCTTGCCTTGGCGCTTTACTTCGCCTTTACCTATGGCGAGCGTTGATAAATCAGACTGTACCGTTATTCCGGATCCACTGCCACGCGGATATCGAACGGCTACTGGGCCATCAGCAGAAAAGGCAGTAGAGAGCATTTTTCGACATTCATCCTCATCACTCGGCGTCATTACCATCATGTTGGGGATACAGGTGAGGTAAGAAAGGTCAAAAGCCCCATTATGTGTTGCGCCGTCCGCTCCTACAAGGCCACCACGATCAATCGCAAATACAACAGGTAAATTTTGCAAGGCAATATCGTGGATGAGTTGGTCATAGGCCCGCTGTAAAAACGTCGAGTAAATTGCAACGACTGGTTTCATACCTTCACATGCCAATCCGGCAGCAAATGTCAGTGCATGTTGCTCAGCAATGCCTACATCAAAGTAGCGATCGGGAAAAGCCTGTGAAAAGCGTAACAAGCCTGAGCCTTCACGCATGGCAGGGGTAATGCCGATGAGGCGTGAGTCGCTAGCAGCTTGATCGCATAACCAGTCGCTAAATACCTGTGTGTAGGTTAGCTTGCTGCTGCTTTTTGCGGGCTTGATTCCGCAGGTAGTATCGAATTTACTGACTCCGTGATATAGCACTGGATCAGTTTCTGCAAGTTTATAACCTTGCCCTTTTTTAGTGATCACATGTAGAAACTGAGGCCCTTGGAGCCGACGTAAATTCTGTAGAGTGGGAATCAATGCATCTAGATCATGACCGTCGATGGGGCCGATGTAGTTAAAACCTAACTCTTCGAATAAAGTGCCTGGCGAAATCATTCCTTTGACATGCTCTTCAACTCGGCTAGCAAACTCACGCATACTAGGCACAGCCGATAGCACTTTTCCACCTGCTCGGCGCGCTGCATTGAAGGTTCTACCAGAGAGTAATCGGGCCAGGTATTTGTTCAGTGCTCCAACAGGTGGCGAAATGGACATGTCATTGTCGTTTAGTATGACGAGTAAGTTCGCATCAAGCGTGCCGCCATTATTTAGAGCCTCAAATGCCTGGCCGGCAGACATGGCACCATCCCCAATGATGGCAGCAACCTGACGCTCTTCCCCCTTATTGCGTGCCGCGACAGCCATACCAAGCGCAGCAGAGATAGATGTTGACGAATGGCCAACTCCAAAGGAGTCGTAAATACTTTCAGTCCGTTTAGGGAAGCCGGACATTCCCTTATGCATACGCAAGCTCGCCATGCCTTCTCTTCGGCCAGTAAGCACTTTATGGGCGTATGTTTGATGTCCCACATCCCAGACTAGTCGGTCTTCCGGTGTATTGAAGACATAGTGGAGTGCGATCGTTAGTTCGATGGTGCCAAGATTGGAAGATAAGTGACCGCCTGTTTTTGCGACAGACTCAAGTAAAAATTGACGTAATTCATCGGCTAACTGCGGTAGTTGATGTGGGGAAAGTAATCGAAGGTCCGTGGGGGACTGAATCGTATCAAGCAAAGGTGTCATTAGAAATTTCGCTCTGCGATGAAGTCAGTTAATTCATGCAGACGTAATGCGCGATCTCCGAATGAGGATAGCGCAGCATGCGATTCATGCAACAGGCATACGGCAAGCTCTTTGGCTTGAGTTTTTCCCAATAAGCTGACATAGGTTGATTTGTTTTGGGCTACATCCTTACCTGCAGTTTTCCCAAGCGTGGCTGTATCACTTTCTATATCAAGAATATCGTCGATAATTTGAAACAACAAGCCGAGTCGAGTGGCAAAGTGGCTTAGTTGGTCTAATTCGCTTGATGTTGCTTTACCGCAATGTGCTCCAAGAAGAACAGCGGCACGAATCAATGCCCCCGTTTTGTGAATGTGCATCAATTCAAGTTCCGCAATGGTTAGCTGTTGATTCGTCGAGGCAATGTCAAGCGCTTGACCGCCAGCCATTCCGCGTGATCCCGACGCAGTGGCCAGAAGGTTAAGCATATCAAGCTGATGTGATAAATCGACATCTAGTGAGTGGGATGACAGTACGTGAAATGCAAGCGCTTGAAGCGCATCACCAGCAAGCAGAGCAGTTACTTCATCAAACTCAATATGGCATGTTGGTTTGCCACGTCGGAGCACGTCATTGTCCATACAGGGTAAGTCATCGTGTATGAGTGAATACGCATGAATGAGTTCAGTGGCAATCGCTGCCATATCCAAAGAATGTAATGTTGCTTTAAAAAGATCGCCTGTAGCATGACAAAGCAATGGCCTGACTCGTTTTCCTCCACCAAGTACGGCATAGCGCATTGCGTCGTGCAAGCGAGTGGGTGAAATGTGTGATGGGGGTAGGGCTAACTCGAGCGCAACCTCTGTTCTTTGCTGAATGCTAGCGGCCCAGCCGAGAAAATTCATAGTTATTTATTTGTCTTCCAGTTCACTAAAAGTGTCTGGTTTGAATGGGCGCAGGGTGTTGTTTTCAAGGATGCGTATTTGCTGCTCAGCTGCATTGAGGGTCTCTTGGCACTGGCGAAGCAAAATCATTCCACGTTTGTAGACATCTAATGTTTCTTGAAGCGGCATTTGACCAGCTTCCATGGCGCTAATGATGCTTTCCAATTCGGTGAGAACATCTTCAAAGGACTGTGATTCTATCAGCGTAGAGGGTTTTTTCGGGGTAGTTTTCATGATGAGGGTGCTGTGTTAGTCAAAGACAATAGTCGATAACAAGAAAAGGTTATAAAAATAGATTAGGGGCGGCTTTCGGTCAAATTCGTTACGCGCTACAATACGACAGTCGGCGTTGAGCCGATTTTCTTTTGCTATTAAATCACTTCGACCTACCTCAATTGTTTTCAGTTTCCTCGTAAACTTTTCTTGGTGGTTGGAAACTATGTCTGACACTCTTCCATATTCTCTTTTGTCACCTGCTGCTCCACAATTGCCGGTGGAATGGTATTTTGATGAAAAACTTTTCGAGTCGGAACAAAAAGTAATTTTTGAGGCAGGGGCGAATTACGTTGGCCATGAGTTGATGGTACCAAACGTGAATGACTATCGCTCACAAGAATGGAGTGACCACGGACGGATGCTCATTCAGCAGCCCGATGGTATGTATGAAATGTCAAATGTCTGCCGTCATCGGCAAGCAATTATGCTCGAAGGCTCAGGAAATGCAAAAAATATTGTTTGCCCTATTCATCGGTGGACTTACGACTGCGGTGGTACGTTAGTCGGTGCGCCGCATTTTTTCTCTAACCCCGCATTAAGCTTGAAGAAACAAAAGCTTGAAAATTGGCAAGGTTTGTTATTCAAGGGCCCCCGCTCTGCCGGTGCGGATTTGGCAGGGATGCGTTTTAAAAACATGTTTGATTTTAAGGGCTACAGGCTAGATCGTGTTGAGTTGCATGAATGCAACTACAATTGGAAGACGTTTATTGAGGTTTACTTAGAGGATTATCATGTCACCCCCTATCATCCCGGGCTAGGGGGCTTCGTAACGTGTGATGATCTTAGCTGGCAATTTTCTGATTGGTACTCAGTACAGCAAGTGGGCATCCAATCACTTGCAAAGCCGGGCTCAGCAATTTATCAGCGGTGGCATAAAGTCGTTCTTGATTACCATAATGGTGAGTTGCCAAAGAGTGGTGCAATTTGGTTAACTTACTACCCCAATATTATGGTGGAGTGGTACCCGCAAGTACTCGTTGTTTCCAGGCTAATCCCACAGGATGTGAATAAAACGCTTAATGTCGTTGAGTTTTATTATCCTGAGGACATTGCGCTCTTTGAACCAGAATTTATTCAAGCTGAGCAGGCGGCTTATATGGAAACAGCGTTAGAGGATGACGATATCGCCATGCGTATGGATCGAGGTCGATATGCCTTGATGAAGCAAGGTCGAAGCGAGATAGGTCCTTATCAATCGCCAATGGAAGATGGAATGCAACACTTCCACGAGTATTACAGACGTCTCATGAGTGGTTACCTGAACAATTGTGGTTGATTTGCTCAGGTAGAATGCTAAGAAATATCCACCCCCTATAAATTTCTATCAAGGAATCATTTGCATGTATTTTGGAATTATTGAGTTGTCGTGGTGGGGATATGTTGTTTTAACCTTGGGACTGACCCATATTAGTATTGTTGGTGTCACGATATATCTTCATCGACACCAAGCACACCGTGCGTTGGATTTATCGCCTCTACCCAGCCATTTTTTTCGATTTTGGCTTTGGCTAACAACAGGTATGGTTACCAAAGAATGGGCTGCAATCCATCGGAAACATCATGCAAAATGTGAAACAGTCGAGGATCCACACAGCCCGCAGATTCTGGGTATTCAGCCGGTGTTATGGACAGGCGTCTTCTTCTATGTAAAAGAATCCCGCAATGCTGAAACCATGATGCATTATGGGCACGGGACGCCTGATGACTGGCTTGAGCGTGTGATCTATACCCCACTAAATAAGCTAGGCGTGTTTATCATGCTGGGGATTAATCTCGTTTTGTTTGGTCCCTGGATAGGAGGTTTGATTTGGGTTATTCAAATGATCTGGATTCCCTTTTGGGCTGCCGGGGTGATTAATGGGATAGGCCACTATTGGGGATATCGAAACTTTGCTTGTTCTGATGCGTCGACAAATATTTTTCCTCTTGGCATTCTGATTGGCGGGGAAGAGTTGCACAATAACCATCACACGTTTGCTTCTTCGGCAAAGCTTTCCAACAAGTGGTATGAATTTGATATTGGTTGGTTTTATATCCGATTGCTTGAGATTGTTGGTCTAGCAAAAGTAAAAAAAATTGCTCCGACACCTCGCTTTCACCTGGCAAGGCCGACCATTGATCTTGATCTGTTACAGGCAGTAGTTACCCATCGGTATGACGTATTGGCAAAATATGTGAAGAGCTTGCACCATTTGGCATCTGAGGAATTTACGCAATTGAGCATCGATGCCAAAGAGGGGCGTTTGATGAAGCACTTGTTGGGCAGAGAAGAAAGCAGTCTCCCCATTGCACAGCATGCGAGACTGGCAGCCTTGCTAAGGCAGAGTGAGCGTCTGGCGCGGGTCTATGCCATGCGAAAAGATCTTGAAGCTTTATGGGGACGATCAACCGCTACACATGATCAGCTAGTTAAGCAGTTAGAGGATTGGATTACAAGTGCTGAGCAAAGTGGTATTAGGCAAATGGAAGAGTTTTCTTCAAGGCTAAGAACCTACGCCGTATAACATAAAGAGATAAAGAGAGAGAATTTCCGATAAAAAAAAGCCCGCCAAAAGCGGGCTTTTTTTTATCGATCAAGAATAAATAAGCAATATGAATAATCGAGTCTATAAGACTTATTTAAGCTTTACTTCTTTGTAAGCTACGTGCTTGCGCACCTTTGGATCATACTTAATAAACTCTAGCTTGCCTGGAGTTGTTTTTTTGTTTTTTGAGGTCGTGTAAAAGTGACCTGTGCCTGCTGTTGATTCCAATTTAATTTTTTCGCGTCCGCCTTTGGCCATGATTTTTCTCCTGATTAGGCGCGTTCGCCACGTTCACGTAACTCGGCGAGAATCACGTCGATGCCTTTTTTATCAATCGTACGTAAACCTGCGTTTGAAACACGCAAGCTGACAAAACGATTTTCAGCTTCAACCCAAAACCGACGATTATGTAGATTGGGTAGAAAGCGGCGTTTGGTTTTATTGTTAGCATGGGAAACGTTATTTCCCACCATTGGGGCTTTGCCCGTCACTTGGCATACGCGCGACATGTTTAGTGCTCCTGAATGCTGATTCTGCAAAGCTGGACAGTATACCAAATAATACGCTAGATGCCCACTCATTTTCAGATTAATCCGCGTTCGGCAAAGGAGAGCGGTGTGGTGCCCGATGCGACGACGAAATGATCGAGTACTTTAACCTCAATTAAAGCGAGTGCCTGCTTCAGTGTAGAAGTGAGTGCTATATCGGTCGACGATGGTTCAGTGACTCCGGAGGGATGGTTGTGCGCCAAGATGACGGCACCCGCATTATTGGCGAGTGCGCGTTTCACCACTTCACGAGGATATACGCTGGTCTGGGTTAGTGTTCCACGAAAAAGTTCTTCAGTGGAAATGAGGCGATTTTGTGCGTCAAGCCACAGGGCGACAAATACCTCGTGCTGTAACCCTCCCAAGGATAAACGCAACCAGTCACGCACCGCTTGAGGCGAGGTGAGTGCATCGCGCTCCTTGAGAGGATTGATGAGGGAGCGACGAGCTAATTCAAGCGCAGCACTGAGTTGGGCGGCCTTTGCCGGGCCAATGCCAGGCAGTTTGGCGAGACTCGCTGTACTCGCTGCTGCTAACTCGGCTAGCTCGCCATTGAATTGGGCTAATAAATCACGGGCTAGATCTACAGCGCTTTTCCCTCGGATACCCACGCGCAGAAAGATGGCGAGAAGTTCGGCATCAGAAAGCGCTGGCGCACCTTTTGCCAATAATCGTTCGCGCGGACGTTCAGCAACGGGCCAATCTCGTATGGCCATGGTTTACAATCCTTTATCAACGTCTAATTATGAATTGTAATGTCATGGGTGCTTTTGCGGGTAAGCGTATCGTGCTGGGAGTCACCGGAGGAATTGCAGCCTACAAGGCGGCTGAGCTTTCGCGGTTGTTGGTTAAGGCTGGCGCTACCGTTGACGTTGTACTCACGCAGGCAGGCAGTGAATTTGTTGGGGCCATGACATTTCAGTCACTGACAGGACGTCCTGTGTGGCAGTCCTTATGGGACGATCGCATGAGTAATGGCATGGCGCATATTGACCTGACGCGGGGTGCTGCTGCGGTGCTGATAGCTCCGGCAACGGCTAACGTTCTGGCTAAATTGGCGTACGGTGTTTGTGACGATTTGTTGTCTACCTTATGCTTGGCGCGCGATTGCCCTTTGCTTGTTGCTCCCGCAATGAATCGACAAATGTGGGAGAACCCGGCCACGCAACGGAATATGGTCTTGTTAAGGCACGATGGCGTAAAAATCCTTGGCCCCGCCACTGGGGATCAAGCCTGCGGCGAAGTAGGTGACGGCCGCATGCTTGAAGCGGAGGCAATTTTTGATGAACTTTACGCGTTTTTGCAGCCTAAGCTACTCGCAGGTAAGCGCGTTTTATTAACGGCGGGGCCGACATTTGAGCCGATTGATCCCGTGCGCGGATTAACGAATTCGAGCTCCGGGAAAATGGGATTCGCGCTTGCACAAGCGTGTGTTGAGGCAGGAGCAGAAGTGACGATGGTTGCTGGTCCAGTGATGCTTCCTACGCCACATAACGTAATGAGAATAGATGTGCAGACAAGTGCCCAGATGCGAGAGGCTGTATTAAAAAATTTACCGGGTCAGGATGTGTTTATTGGTGTTGCTGCTGTGGCGGATTATCGGCCAAAGACTGTGTCAGCAGAGAAAATCAAGAAAAATGGAAAGTCGCTGACCTTGCTGCTTGAGGCGACTGACGATATTCTTGGAGAAGTCGCTACGCGACTCGACGCACCACTGTGCGTTGGTTTTGCCGCGGAAAGTCAGCATCTGGAAACTTATGCGGAATCCAAGCGGAAGGCAAAAAAACTTGCGCTTGTTGTAGGAAACCTGGTGCAAGACGGACTGGGTGGAGAGACTAATCGAGTCACTCTGTTTGACGCAACGGGTGCTTATCCACTACCTCCCGCGAAAAAAATAATTGTGGCGCGTGGCATAGTTGCGCATCTGGCTTCTTTGATGGAGAAATGTGATGGGAAACCCTATGCCAACCATTGATTTGAAACTGTTGGACGCGCGGCTGAAAGAGGCTTCCGGCCATTACGCCCCGCATTATGCAACGCCGGGCTCAGCGGGAATTGATTTGCGTGCATGTATTGATGCAGCCATGAAAATTCATCCTGGAGAGACTATTCTGATCCCAACAGGCATTGCAATGCATATCGCTGATTCGACGCTGGCCGCCATGATTCTGCCCCGTTCAGGTCTGGGGCATAAGCACGGTATTGTGCTGGGGAATCTTGTGGGCTTAATTGATTCAGACTACCAGGGTGAGTTATTTGTTTCAACCTGGAATCGCGGTCATGAAACCTTCACGATTAATCCACTTGATCGTTTGGCGCAGTTGGTGATTGTGCCTGTTGTGCAAGTGAATTTTAATATTGTGGATGAGTTTGTGACCAGCGAGCGTGGAACTGGTGGGTTTGGTAGTACTGGCAAGGCGTAAAAAGCCTTATAAATCGTTATTCGCCGTATCGCCAGCGCCGACTTTCTGAAGTTAGCGTTGGCTTTTAGCTTAAGCCATGGCCTGAACCGCCCCGGATTTTGAGGAGGCTCCTTTTTCCAAGAGAATGGAGCCATGATGAACAAACTCA
>WOZP01000173.1 GCA_011620215.1 Rugosibacter sp. | reverse complement strand
GTAATACGGTGCGCAGCGTGCGAAATCAGGGCGTGAGCAGTTAAAATGATTCGCTTTATCACCTCCTGCTGATTTCTCATGTCCATTTCCATTAAAACCCCTGACGACATCGTTCAGATGCGCGAGGTTTGCCGTCTTGCCGCCGAGGTCCTGGATTACATTGAACCCTTCGTTAAACCCGGTGTAACCACAGCCGAGTTGGATCGACTGTGCCATGACTACACCGTGAATGTACAAAACTGCATTCCCGCACCGCTCAATTATGCCCCGTCAGGACATACGCCTTTCCCGAAATCCATCTGCGCTTCGATCAATCATCAGGTATGTCATGGTGTGCCGAATGACCGGCCATTGAAAAACGGGGATATTGTCAATCTGGATATCACAAACATAAAAAATGGTTGGCACGGAGACACCAGCCGTACGTTTATTGTGGGTGACGCATCGATTCTGGCCAAGCGGCTAGTCAAAGTGACTTTTGAATGCATGTGGATCGGAATTGCACAGGTTAAACCTGGTGTGCGACTGGGTGCGATTGGTGCAGCTATTCAAAAATACGCGGAAGCCGCTGGCTTTTCTGTCGTGCGCGAATTTTGCGGCCATGGCACAGGGCGCAAGTTTCATGAGGAACCCCAGGTATTGCACTATGGCAACGCCAACAGCGGGCCGATCATGGAGCCAGGCATGGTCTTTACCATCGAGCCCATGATCAATGCCGGCAAAGCGGCCATTTCTGAACTCACCGATGGCTGGTCGATTGTCACCAAAGACCGCAGTCTTTCTGCTCAATTCGAGCATACCCTGACAGTGACCGCAACAGGCGTCGAGGTATTAACCCTTTCTGCGGGCACACCGCCCTGCCCTGAACACATCAAAATCCAGGCATGACATGGAAGACATGCGCGCGCTTGCTGCGGCGACACGGCAGCAACTGGCAGCAGCACAGGCGCAGTTAGCGAGCATCTGGCGCCAAAACCAGCATAGCTGCGAACTGCTCGCCAACCGTGCAACCTTGGTAGATGACATTCTGCGCAAACTTTGGATAGCGCTTGATCTACCAGCAGACATGGCACTGGTCGCTGTCGGTGGTTATGGCCGTGGTGCACTTTACCCAGCGTCTGACGTGGATTTTCTGATTTTGCAACCTCAACCGCCTGGCGATGTCACCTTGGCTCCCCCTGTGGGCGAAGCGGCAGCACGCGAAGAAAAAATAGCTGCCCTGGTCGGCATTCTGTGGGATATCGGGCTCGACATTGGTCACAGCGTGCGCACGGTAAGCGAGTGCCTGACAGAGTCGGCACGCGACATCACCATACAGACGTCGCTACTCGAGGCACGTTATCTGATTGGTGACGCCAGCCTGTATGAAACCTTTGAGAAAAGTTTCCGCGCCGCACTCAATCCCGTAGCTTTTTTAAAGGCCAAGCAGTTAGAACAAGCCGAGCGCTACGCGCGTTATAACGACACCCCCTATAGCCTGGAACCCAATTGCAAAGAAAACCCCGGCGGGTTGCGTGACTTGCAAATCATTCACTGGGTTGCGCGTGCTGCGCAGCTAGGTGATACATGGCAGGCTTTAGCGCAGGCTGGCATCATTACCGTGATTGAAGCACGGCTGTTAGCCCGTAGCGAAAGCCGCCTGCGTGAATTACGCATTCATTTGCATTTGCTAACCGGTCGCCGCGAAGATCGTCTGCTGTTTGATTACCAGGAAAAGCTCGCCAATACCCTGGGCATGGCAGCAACAGAAGCCAAGCGCGCTTCTGAAGTGTTGATGCAACACTATTACAAAACAGCCAAGCTGGTCACTCAGCTCAACACCCTTACCATGCAGGCCTTGGCGGATTATCTGCTGCCAGCCCAAACAGGGGCACCCATCGTCATCAATGCGCACTTTCAATCGGTGCGAGAGCTACTGGATGTGCGCGAGGATGACACCTTTGAGCGTTCGCCCCGCGCTCTGCTTGAATGTTTTCTAGTGCAAATGCAGCGTGGTGAAATCAAGGGCATGACGCCCCGTACCTTGCGCGCCCTGTGGCGGTCGCGTCATCGGATCAATGCCCGGTTTCGCGCTGATCCAGCAAATCGCGCGCTGTTTCTCAGCCTTTTTCAGCAACCGCATCTTATTCATGCTCTGCGGCGGATGAATCAATACGACATCCTTGGTCGCTACCTGCCAGCCTTTGGCCGTATCGTTGGTCAGATGCAACACGATTTGTTTCACGTCTACACTGTCGATCAACATATTTTGCAAGTCATACGCAATCTACGGCGATTTACAATGCCTGAGTTTGCGCATGAGTATCCGTTTTGCTCGCGACTCATGGCTGAGTTTGATCGTCATTGGCTGCTCTATCTTGCCGCCTTGTTCCATGACATCGCCAAAGGACGCGGTGGCGACCATTCCACACTCGGTGTCGCTGATGCGACCACATTTTGTCATGACCATGGCCTTAACCAGGAAGACACTGATTTAGTGGCCTTCCTTGTTGCAGAACATCTGACCATGTCGCAAGTCGCGCAAAAAAAAGACCTTTCAGACCCGCAGGTCATCACAGCATTTGCCCAGCGCGTGGGCGATGTGCGACGCCTGACCGCGCTATACCTCGTGACCGTGGCGGACGTTCGTGGCACCAGTCCCAAAGTGTGGAATAACTGGAAAGGCAAGCTGCTGGAAGACTTGTATCGCATGACGGCCAAGCTACTCGCCGGTGATGTAATACCACAGCTCGCCGGTGTCGCCGAACGCCAAGAAGATGCCCGCCGCATTCTGCGTTATTACGGCTTGCGTCACGGGGTTGAACAAACCTTATGGGAGCAGCTCGATATCAGTTACTTCATGCGCCAGCATGCCGAAGAAATTGCCTGGCACACACGCAATCTTTACCACTGCGTGGATACGCAGGAGCCCGTTGTTCGCGCGCATCTCAACCCCAATGGCGAGGGGTTGCAGGTCATGGTGTATTGTCCCGACCAGCCGCAACTGTTTGCACGTTTGTGTGGATTTTTCGCGCGCCTTGGGTACAACATTCTGGATGCTCGCATCCATACCACCCGCAACGGCCACGCCTTGGACAGCTTTATTATTTTCGCCCCGGGGTTTGGGGTCGCCTATCGTGACATGATCGGCCTGATTGAACATGATCTAGTACAGCAACTGCTCACCCGGCCACCATTGCCTTCAATACCCGCAGGGCGGCTGTCGCGCCTGGTTCGTCATTTCCCGATCACCCCAGCATGTGAGATTCGCCCGGACGAGCGCGGCGAGCAATATCTGATGAACATCAGCGCAGTAGATCGCCCCGGGCTACTCTACGCCATTGCTCAAGTACTGGATGAATACCACGTCAAATTACACACAGCAAAAATTGGTACCTTGGGCGAGCGCGTTGAAGATGTATTTTTAATCAGCGGGCACGCGTTAACGCAAACTGGCACACTCGTTAAACTAGAGCAAGATCTGCTTACTGCATTACAGGTGAACGACAGACCAGCCTCATAAAAAAGTCGGCGCTGGTGAAACGGCGAGAACAAAAAGATTAACGCACATATGGCTTCTGCCACACATAAAAAATGTCCATAAAATATCTATCGTTTCCGCTCATCGCCATTCTGATCTGGGCGTTCAATACAATCGTGAGCAAACTTTCCGCCGGCGCCATTGATCCAGGCGTTATTTCGTTTGACCGCTGGTTATTGGCAGGGCTAGTCATGACGCCCTTCATGGCGCAAAAAGTATGGGCAAACAGAGTGACTGTGCTCAGTCATCTGCCAAAGATCATCGTATTCTCATTTTTAGGCATGGTGCTATTTCAAAGCCTTGCTTACTACGCAGCAGCCAGCACGTCGGCCACCAACATGGGTCTGATTGGCTCTTTGATGCCATTAAACACCATGCTGTTCAGCACGCTCTTGCTCAAAGAACGACCAACAACTTCGCTGATTGTAGGCGCGGCATTATCCATGTTTGGCATTCTGATTCTTGTGACCAAAGGTTTACCCTTTAATCTGATGAATCAAGGCATTGCCATTGGTGACGGGCTGATGCTCATTGGCACAATTGCCTATGGTGCCTATAGCGTCTTATTGCGCAAATGGGCTGTGCCCTTGCCCCCCTGGCAAATGCTTTACATGCAAATCATGCTGGCTGCACTCATGCTGCTACCCGTTTACCTGCTCTCGCCAAATTCGCCCATCACGCCAGAGAATCTGCCGCTGGTTTTATTCGCTGGTATTTTCTCATCCATTATTGCCGGTTTTTTCTGGATGCAAGGCGTCGTTCACCTAGGTGCCAATCGGGCGATGCTCTTCATGAACCTGTTACCCTTGTTTGTCGCACTCTTTGCCGTAGTGGCACTGAATGAAAAATTGCACGCTTTCCATATCGTGGGGGGCTTGGTCACACTCTCCGGTGTCTTGCTAGCGGAGCTGCCAAAGTTACGTCGTACAACACCCACATATCCCACCAATAAATAGGATACAAAAAAGCCATCACTGTTTTACACAATGATGGCTTTTACAACCGTACATGAAGCAGGCGTTTAACTCGCTTCAGCGAGCCAGTCTGGCCAGCCCGCGCGACGGTTCGCTTCGCGCGCCAGCGCTCGTTCTGCCGGGCTGGCAAATTTCAAGTCCCAGTTTTTCAGGCGCGGCTTGGCAATAAACTTGAACCATAGCGGTGGAATAAACGCACTGATCGCACACACAAAAATATTGGGCATTTGCGGCGCATCGGGGTGCGGGCGAAGCTCATCAAAGCGCATAAAGCCATCGCGATGGTGATCAATATGATTAGTGATCTCAAATCCAACGACGCGATCCCACCAGTTCAAATGATTCCAGGTGTGTTGCACTTCAACGGGAGCCCCGGGAACACGAATCAAGCCATAGTGCTGCAAATAATTCAGCGCTTCAAGGATAAATTTGCCAACAACTTGCGTAACAAAAATCAGCGCAGCGGCCTTCCAGCCACCGAGAAAATAAGCCCCTAAAGGAATCAACAGCGTAAGGATAACTTCCCAGATAATCATGTTTTTCATTGAGAAAAACGGCGCGCCAAGCGCATGCCTTCTTTTGCTCTCGTTCGCCCACAGCATTTGATAATTGTGCTTCGTGCAACGCCACATGAAGTGGTAGGCATTTTCTCCACGGTATGCCGTATCCCCATCGGCTGGAGTATCAAAATCCAAATGATGCACGGTGAGGTGTGGCACATCACGATTCGGATCAGCAAAAAACGCGCACATCAGCATGGCAATGCCACGTGAAAAACCATCACGGCGATGCATCAGCTCGTGCGCAACCGGCACATTGGGTGCAATGGACAACCAGACCAAACCGGCCATTCCACCAATGATGGCCAAAACGGTAGGCCAACCTTCAGGAACATCAATACCGGCACCGATGCGCCAGGCAAAAGCACCAAAGAGCGCAAACATCAGCACAAGATGCAGGTATAGAGGAATATCTGCAATCATGGGATTGATTTTCTTGCGCTGCCTGAAATCACGCCCTGAAAAAAGTGCCAGCACAAACAGCACAACGTAAGTACCAATACCCGCAAACATCCAGTAACCACCGACAATAAAGCCAGCGATACCAACAATGACCATAAGTGAAACAATGTAGTAACGGAGATAATCAAGCATGATGGTTTCCTTTTTTACAAAATCAGCTTACAAATACACATTAAGGTTTTTACTCAACAAAACATTCTGCTTGAGAATAATCATGCGCTTGGTCAGTTTGTAGCCTTCGGCCGTTTTACGCCAGATATCCTCACGATTGCCAATCAATGTATCTTGATCTTTTTCATTGCGATTGCGATAGGCAAGAAAGTTCGAGTAAACCAATACCTCATCTTCTTTCTCAGTCGGCACCACTTCGATATTGGTAATCATGTGGGTGTAACGCGTAGCCGGATCCTCCGACCAGGCCGTACCCGACTCAAGACGCCGCAAACGCTTTTTAAGGTCTTCCAGATTATCGTTATAAAACGCCATGCGGCTCAAGTCATGCACCTGCTCTGTTTTGTCACGACGATAACGGGTTTCAATACCGGGCATATGATAGTGGATATCTTCTGTCAGCATGCCGACCCATTCTTTATAGCGCTCTTGATCCAACAAGCGGGCTTCACGGTACAAGGTCTGTTCGATTGTTTTGATAAGTTCTAGATTCATCAGGATTCTTTCTTGGACTAGATAGACAAACAAGCATAAGGTTACTAAAAGCAAGCTGACTGTTTAACCGGCTTTAAACCCCGCTTTAGGCCCCATGGTCTCTTTCCCGTTCAAGCGCGGAGAGTACTGTTCTGGCACGTCTTTCCAGCTTTCCGCGTGCATCAAATCCAACCAGCGCTGATACATGTTGCGCTGGTTGGCATCGTTATACTGGCCCTGATACACAATACCTGGCAATTCGGGATGCTCAATACGGCGACTGATCCCGCTACGATAATGCAGCTTTTCCCGACGGGTAACCACGCCACGGTTGGTTAGCGTACAGTTTTCCCAGTTTTCGCCATCGTCCATTTCAAACGCGCCGCCGGGGCCAAAGGTTTGCATCACGCCTTTGGTGATCTCTTCCTTGATGTCGTCCGGCATGTTCTTGTTAACGATGACCCAAGTGCGCAATTCAAACTGCGTTGGCCCTTTGGGCATCCACTGGCGGAAAGTTGAAATACCCGGCAGGAACGAGACATTCGGGAAAATCGACGCGGAAGCGACTGAACCAAAAATCTTCGAGCGCATTTCCCCCAGGCGCTCGGCCATTTTCGGACGAATCTTGTTGTAATACTCCAGTACTTTCGGCCGTCCAAGAAGAACGAGATCACCCATGCCTTCGGTACCAAATTCCCAGCCGTGGCCATTCACACTAGCGTGGTAGGAGTTCTTCATGTCGATCGCCGGAAAAGGCTGGCCATTATTCATGGCGCGCGCGCCGGAGTCGTGTGTCCAGCCGGCGTGATAAGCGTCCCCGATAAAGTTCTCAACGCCAAACTTCCAGTTGGCCCCGATGACGGACTTGATACAGCCGCCGATGAGTTCGGTACCGCCTTCTTCATTGTCGAGCAACATGTCGAGATACCAGCGGAAATCACCGAGGTAATTTTCCAGGCTGGGTGCTTCTTCATCAAACGTGGCAAAAATCAGACCCTTGTAATTGCCCACTTTGGCGACCTGCTTCAAACCCCATTGGGATTTATCAATATCACCGGCGTCATAGCAATATTCTTCATGCATGCCCATGAGCGCACCATCCGTACCAAAGCCCCAGCCATGGTAGTTGCATACAAAGCGACGAGTATTTCCGGCATCGGCAAAACTCACTTTGTTGCCGCGATGCGGGCAGGAATTCAGGAAGACTTTGACGGAGTTGTCTTTTTGGCGGCAAACGATCACGCCATCTTCACCCATGTAGGTAGTGAGAAAATCGCCGGGATTCGGAACTTGGGAATCATGTGCAACGAACAACCAGCAACGGGCAAAAATCTGTTCCATTTCGCGCTCGTAAATGGATTGCTCCCAGAACACACGACGATCCAGCCAACCTTCATCCAGATTCATGTAGCTATCGTAGCGACCATTGTCCTTGAATTTTTCAATTTTCATTGCAGCATCTCCTCTTTTTTATGGACGTCAAAGTGGCTGTTATTTCTGTTGTCTATAGACAAGATCTTAGAAACAAATAACCACTGTTTTAAAACGTATTTTTTATTATTACTGACCAAATCATAATACTTTGCTTCTTGCAAAAGATCAATCACCCGCAGCACGACGTGGATGGCGTGCAAGCCGGACCAGTCTGCCATGCGCTACATAGAAAATACTCAGTTGCTGCGGCAAATTCTCTCCTTTAAAGAGGTGTGAATACCTTTCTAGTTGGGTGCGAAAACGCTCAGCGTGAATAGCAAACTGCGCCTCACTCGGCTGCGGGCCAAGGTCAGCCGTTTTATAGTCAATGATCCAGCGCACACCGCTGTCAGTAAACGTGCGATCAATCACCCGTGTTTCCATCGAACCCATCGATTGTGCCGTATCCGTAGCGCCGACTTTTGAAAGGGCCAATTCAGCCGCCGCATTGTCATGTGCCGCCAGCAACCAGCGGCCCGCTTCGCTGGTCACCGCGGCACGCAGCATCGCTACCACGCGCGCCGCGCCACGACTAGCCTCGGCAGGTGGCCAACCACGGCTGGCAAGCCAGCTTTCGGCGGCAGGCTGCAAGCCGTTCAGGCGCGCCTCATTCCACACATCCACCTGGCCCGCGATTTGTTCAAGACACGCATGGGTGAGCGTGCCAAGCGCGGCGGCCAGGGCATCTGTGGTTTTTTCTTGCACGAAGGTATCCGTGGTGTTTGGCAGCGTTAGTGGCGAAGACAATGCAGTCAATACTGACGAATCAGCCTTAAGCATGCGCACTGGCAGATTTTTCTGCCGAACCAGTTGCGGCACAAAGGTGGCAAGATCGGATGCATTAGCCCATACGTCCTGAGCAACTGCTGAGCGGTCTTCTCCTCCGATAAATAGTTTTGACGCACTCAATATTGGCCACAAGCGGCCTAGCGGTGTTCCCGCCAGCGGTGGAGCGAGCCCTACTCCATCTCCTGGCGACCCCTCTTTACGCTCCCACACACCCGCCACCAGATGCAAACGGCGCACAGCGCGGGTGGCCGCGACATACAGCACCCGCGCCTCCTCGTTGCTTTTGCGTTCCTGCTCCAGTTTTTGCAGAAAGTCATATACCGTCGGTTCGTCTTTGTTCGCACGCCGTGCATTCACTGGGGCAGCAACCAGCCGCTCGCCAGAAGTCAAAGCAAAGGTATCCCACGCCAGCAAGGGCACATCGCGCCCGGAGGATTTTTTATGCAGGCCTGGCAAAATCACCGTATCAAACTCCAGCCCCTTGGATTTATGAACGGTCATCAGCTGCAACCGGCCATCGGTAGCGGCGTCCACTGCCGCAAACAACGCTGCCATGTCGTCCTCCAGGCTATCCACCGCAAAGCGCCCCGCCGCATCGAGTGCATCCAGCCGATTGAAAAAAGCATGGGCATCCTGACGCATGTTTTCGTGCATAAGACACTGTGGCCCGCCGAGTTGCTGCCAGACGTTTTCAACCCACACCCGTCGCCGTTGCCGCCCCTGCACTGCCAAAGATTCGGTCAACACAGACTGCATAAACTGCACGCGCAACTGGCCATCCGCACTCAAGCGCGCAACGCGCGGGGCATCGTTCATTAACGACCAGATCGTCGCCGCATGATCGTCACCCGCCAAGGCAAATAAATCGGCCAAAGTTAAGCCACACCAGGGCGCACGCAGAATCGCCAGCCAGTTCACCCTGTCACCGCGATGATGCAGCGCACGAGTGAGCGCAATCAAATCCTGCACAATCTGCCGCCCCACCAAGGGCTCGATATCCACGGCAGAAAAATGCCAATCGGTCTGCTGCCGCAACGCGGTGACCAGCGCTGTCAAATGATCCCGAGCGCGTACTAAAACGGCAATCTGCCGCTGTGGATCCTGCTGCCATTCCTCGCGGATGATCGCAATCATTTTTTGCGCTTCGCACCGCGCAACGGTTTCGCCATCAGCAGATTGATCAACCGTCACCAGATGCACGCTGACCCCCGCCTGGGGCAGGCCTTCCCGAGTAGCCACGAAGGGGCGATAGGTAATCTCGCCGCGTAACGGCTCATCTGCTGCTGGAAAGACTTGCGGAAAATGCGTATTGATCCAATCCACTACCGCCGGGCATGAGCGGTTATTGCGCGATAACCGCAATGGCGTTAAGTGCAGCCCACCTATCCCTGTTTTTGCCACACGCAAAAACAAGCCCACATCCGCTTTGCGAAAACGATAAATGGATTGCATCGGGTCGCCCACGGCAAACAGCGTGCGGCCATCATTCGGTTGCCAGCCCGCCGTTAGGCGCTTGAGCAATTCAATCTGCATCGGACTGGTGTCCTGAAATTCATCCACCAGCAAATGCCGAATACGGTAATCCAGCCGCAAGCCCAGCTCCGTGGGATCGAATTCATCCCCCAAAGCCGCAATGGCACGGGCGGACAACTCGCCAAAATCAACCTCGCCGTTTTCGCGGAACACCAGCCACAGTTCAGCAGCCGCGAGCTTCATCAAGCCCACCAGCGCCTTGATGATTTCATCTTGCGAGTGCTCGACCGAATTTCCCACTGAATTTCCAGCCTGAGGCAAATCACGAAGGCGCTGCAAGGCGATCACCGCTGACTTATCCATCTCGGCAAGAAACACCAGCATTGCATCCTTTTGCGCCTTGAATTCCTTGCCTGAAGGAAAACCATTTTTCACCGTGACCGTTTTGCGCGGCTCGTTTTTTTGCGTCAGCAACAGATCAGCCAGTGCACGCCAAGCGGCAAGTTGCGTTACATCGGGTAATAACGGCTCGGCCCAATCCAGTAAAACCCCATCGTCTGCTTCACCGAGCTGCGCTGCCGCAAAGCGTGCCAACGGCATCAAGCGGCTTTGCCAGGCATCGTTTAGCGTCGTCGCAATGAGTGCCAGCTCTTCATTCACCAACGCGCAAACCGCATCTTCAATGGCGGCTTCGGGCTGCTCAAGCTGGGCAATCTCGCGCCATTGTTCGCGCCGCGCCAGCATGTCGGCAAGCAGACTCACCAGCCGCGTGACATCGTTATCCAGATAGCCCAGTGCAATGGCCACATTTTGCGCATGCGCGTCATTGTCTTCGAGATGATCCAGCGCGCGCCGCGCTGCCTCGTCATAGTGGCGACGCGCATCTTCTGCCACACCCGGTTGTGCACCAAAGCGTGACAGTAGCGGCATCTGCCGCGCAAGACTGGCACACAATGCATCGATAGTAGTCAGCCGCAGGCGGCCCGGCTGGGTTTCCAGTTGCCAGCCGCATTCGGCAGATCGCGCCAGTGCGGCACGGGCCAGATCGAAGGTAATGCGCTTATGCTCGGCATCTGGCAGCACATCCGCATGTGCGGCGTGCAGGCTTTCTTGAATACGCTGCCGCATTTCTCCTGCGGCCTTGCGGGTAAAGGTGATGGCAATGATTTCTTCGGGCTCATCCACCGTGGCCAATAACCGCAAAAAGCGCTGGGTGAGCAGCTCTGTCTTGCCTGCGCCTGCGGGTGCCTCGACAATGAAGGAAGCCATATCCAACGCACGTCGGCGATTGTCTTTATCTTCCTGCAGCAAGGCGTTGATCATGGTGCGCGTTCCGTTTTTTCCTGCAGTGTGCCTTCCCATTGCGCTTGCCGCTCGGCAACGCGCAACAAGGGGCTGACGTCACAATACGTAAGGTCTTTTTCATTCTCGAACACCACCGCCGCACAGCCGTGGCGTATTTCCAGCGCCAGCTCGGTCAATCGCTCCGCCCAGCGCTCGCGCACTGCGGGCCAATTCGGAAAGTCGGCTTCGGCATAGCGCCGCCGCTGGGCGTCCAGCGGCGGCACATCGGGCAACAGCCCCGCCTCTTCTGCCACGCCGGAAAACCCCGCCTCATCCATCACCACGCGCGCCAGTACCACGGCCGCCACCGCACGATCAGGAAAAGCCAGCGCAGCGTAAACAGGCAGCTGCGGCTCGGCCATACGTGGTTGCGCCCAGCTATCCGCCCTGGCACTGCGTCCGCTTTTGTAATCGATAATCACCAAGCGGCCATCAGGCAACTCATCGATACGATCAACCACCACACGCACTGGCAGGCCTTCAATATTCAATTCATGTCGCGCCTCGCAAGCCACCACCCGAAACGGCGCACGCTGCGCTTCTATCACTAGCCAGCGCGCCAGCACGCGTTGCAAACGCGCTACTTCCAACTGCGCCAGACGCATCGGCAAGGGCTCAATGGCCCGCTGCTGAAATTGCTCCAGCGCGTGATTCACCGCCTGTTGAATGAACTCTTCACACGCGGGTACCGACATCTGCAACAGATCGGCCTGGCTGCGGCCACGCCAGAAATGCTCCAGGGCCAAGTGCAACAACGCACCTCGGGTTTTTGCATCCAGTCCGAAAGTCGGCGCTGGCAAGACGGCGGCCCCCAGTCGATAACGATAAAAACCCCACGCCGGACACAACGCCTGCGCCTGCAACAAGGCCGTACCGCCATGAATCGTTTCGTTTGCCGTGACATCCGGCGCACGCGCATCTGCAAACTGCTCCATGGGTACCTGTTCTGGCAAGGGCGAAACAGAGCACTCCAAATCCTGCTGGAAATCCTGCCGATAGGGCATCATGTCATTCAACAACGGGCTCGGCTGGAGCTGTTTCTCGCCTTCCCTGCCGACCCAGGAGAACACCACCGTCGGCGCACTTTTCAGCCACAGCGTCTGCATGGTTTGCGCTTGCACAGTCAGGCTGTCAGCGCGTGCGGCGGGCACCCCGGCGCGGCGCTGCAATTCAGCCGGTAACAAAGGATTCGGATGCGGTGCCAGAGGCCACACACCTTCGTTCATCCCCAAGAGCCACAGACCATCCACAGGTCCGGCCACGGCATCCCCCAGCGTGCACACCTCAACACGCGGCGGGTGCTCACGCATGGCATGAAATTGCACATCGCGACACTGACGCTGAACCTGACGCAACGCATCGCCTGCCGTCACCGTGCCCAGCATCGCATCCAGCTGCGCTAACGCCGCCAAAACCTCGCGCAATGCCTCGCATGCAGCACGCTCGGCA
This sequence comes from Rugosibacter sp., assembly GCA_011620215.1. GTDB lineage: Bacteria > Pseudomonadota > Gammaproteobacteria > Burkholderiales > Rhodocyclaceae > Rugosibacter. The sequence goes on along the minus strand of WOZP01000173.1, from coordinate 2,570 downwards.
GGCCACATCGGGCGCTGCCCCGGCCAGCCCAGCGCAATCAACACAGCATCAAAACACTCGCCCCAAGCACTGGGTAACTGGCGGCGCAACTGCACAAAATCGCGGCTGGCATCGAGCAAAGTCGTTGTATGCGTCACGAGTTGCGGCGCAGAGTAATCTGCTGAACCACGCACTAAACATCGCACCAGCGCACGCTGCCAGCGCTCCAGCGACATCTCGGGTGGCAATAACTTACGCAAGGCCACTTCTACTTGCGCTCGCGCATCGGCTTCTGTAACGTCAGCCGACCAGCCCGGAGCGCACAACAAAGCGCCAACCTCTGCCAACGCCATGCGCTGCGGATGCACTGCCAGTTGCAACAACTGCAAACCCACATCCACCAGCGATTCTGCCGCCAGAGGCGTGCCGGTTGCAAAGGCATAATCGCGCTCTCGTGCTGCCCATGCCGTATCTACCGCACCGACCGATTCCGTCTGCAAAGCTTCTTCGAGGGCGCGGGTCAGCAGATGCCTTTGGGCAGGCAAATCGGCTACCGCAATCCGCACACGAGCCTGTGCATTTTTCGCCAGCATCGCACGTGCCCAATGCGCTGCGGCCTGGCATTCTGCCTCGGCATCTGCACATTCACCGATGCGGACTTGTTTTTCTTGTTTTTCTCCTGCAGTGCTGAAATCCACCTGAAACAAGGTCACGCCGCGTGCCGCAAGCGCCGCAAAAAGGCGTGCGTGCAGCGGGTCAGGCACAATGAAGCCAGCGACACCCACTTGCGCGGGCAAACCTGCCAGCCCCCGCTCAATACAAGCGATTCGCCACATCAGCGCCGCATCTGCCGTGTGCCAGTTACCTGGCTCGCAGATTTTTTCCATCTGCTTGCGCCAGCGCAAAAAAGCCCGATATTCTTCCGTTTGCAACGCCTCAGGCACCGTGATACGCCAAGCCAGGCGCACGCTTTCTGCCTCAGCCGCAACCCATGCCATGCCGTCGCGATCAAATAAATCAGCCGAACCAGCCACGTCGTCTGTGCCTGACAATGCGCTCAAATCATTAGCTACCGCCAGCTCCCACACGCTGCGTTCTTGCGGCCGGGTAAGAAACCGCCCCGGCAACGCCGATGGCGAAATCTCTCCGCGCAACAACGCCGCCGAGGTCAAATGATCCAGCCATTGAGCTGGAGTTGCACTCAGCAGCGCATGCCATGCCGTCGCCCCCGCACGCATCTGCGCCACCCCATGCGCCCGGCGCAAATCCGCCGCCAGCCGCGCCGTGGGACACAACACAACAACATCGGGGCCGCCGGGTAAATCACCCAGGAGAATGGCGGGTAAATCAGTCAGTGTCATGCGTTAATAAGCCATGCCTGGTGACACATGTCGTCTGTCCTAGCCTGCTCGAATTTGCATTCACGAGAGATGGCTATTTTCGTTATTTGGCAGCAACTCAATTGCCTGCACCGCGCGCGACTGTGCTTCGATAGGCATGAGGTCGCGGATTTCCTTGCCTTCACCCGTAACCTTGAGCTCTTGAAATTTGCGCGCGGTGACCAGCACGCGCGATTCGAGCGTGGCGACGGACTTGTTGTAGGCCGAAACAGCATCGTTCAGGTTCTTGCCGACACTGGCCCAGTGGTCGCCGAGCACGGCGATGCGTTCGTACAACTCGCGCCCCAGCGCGCTGATGCGTTCGGCATTTTCGGTCAGCGCCTGCTGCGTCCAGCCGTAGGCGACGGCGCGCAGCAGCGCGATCAGCGTGGTCGGCGTGGCGAGGATGACACGCGCATCGACGCCGGCTTCAATCAGCGAAGGGTCGGCTTCAAGCGCGGCGGAATAGAACATTTCGCCGGGCAGGAACAGCACGACAAAATCCGGCGTCGGCTGGAACTGTTCCCAATAGGTCTTGCGGCCGAGCTTGACCAGATGGTCGCGCACTTGCCGCGCATGGTCGGCAAGTTTCTTTTTCTTTTCGTGCTCGTCGGTGGCTTCGAGCGCTTCGAGATAAGCGGCAAGCGGCGCCTTGGCATCAACGACGATGTTCTTGCCGCCGGGCAGCTTGACAATCATGTCGGGGCGCAGGCGGCCTTCTTCGGTGCTGGTGCTTTCCTGCTCGAAAAAGTCACAATGGTCGAGCATGCCGGCCATTTCAACCACGCGCTTTAGTTGCAGTTCGCCCCAGCGGCCGCGCGTTTGCGGCGCGCGCAGGGCTTTGACCAGATTGCCGGTCTCGGCGCGCAGCGCAAGTTGCGCCTCGGACATCTGGCGCACTTGTTCGGTCAGCGTGGCGTAGGCGTCGATACGCTGTTTTTCGATGTTGCCGATCTGCTGCTCGAATTTTTCCAGCGTCGCCTTGACCGGCACCACCATTTCAGCAATGGTTTGCTGGCGCTTGTCGAGATCGGTTTTCGAGGCAGTCAATGCGGCAGTTTGCTGCGCTTCGAGCGTGGCGCGGGCGAGTTCGAGGAAGGACTGGTTGTTCTTGGCCAGCGCATCGGCGGAAATCACCTTGAAGGCGTCGGCGAAACTGTCGCGCGCGGCTTCCAGCGTGGCTTGCCGTTCGGCGAACAAGGTGCGCTCGGC
>WOZP01000171.1 GCA_011620215.1 Rugosibacter sp. | reverse complement strand
GGCGCTGGCGATTATGTGTATCTCGCGCCGAATCGCGTGAATCTGAACATGACGAAGGAAAAGTATCCGGACATCGTTTTCCTCGAAACCCGCGAGATACATTAAACCGCCAGCCAAGCAGGCAGCTTATTGGCTGCGCCTATTCAGCAAACCAACTATCCAGCTCGGCGGTTTTCAGTTCTTCCACCGTGTACTCGGTAAACACACGGTAAGCCGTCCAGTGCGAAATCTTGTCCTGTAGCAGCAAACCTTCATTGCCCTTGGCTAAAGCGGCCTGCTGCTGATACGTCACCAGCTTGTCATCCGCATAAGTGGCGCAACGCTGCAAAAATTCGCTGACGATCCGTTTTTTTTCTTCAGTAGAAACAGACATGGTTGCTCCTTTGCTTGGCTTAAATTCGATTAACTTAGATTAACTTCTATTAACTTCGTTTATTTTATTCGCTAGTCAAGCAAAGCACCCTTTAATCGCTGCACTTTTTGATAGGCGCCCAGCAATTGCTGGTGCATCTCACTGCCTTCCATATTCGCACCCAGCGTATGCAGACCAAAGAATTTCTGCTCGCGACGAACAAGCGCCATAGCCTGGCGCAATGTCGGCTTACCAAATAGCAGGCTTAAAGTATGGTCAAACCGATCGGCATCTTCCAGTTGCACTATATTTTCGATACAGCGATAGACACGTCGGCGTTGCTCGCTGAGTACGCCAAACTGAGCTATCCAGGCACAGCCTTCCAGCACCACATCCTCGTCTCCAACCGCCAAGCCCAACAAGGTCTTGAGTTCGCCCACGCGCAAGTCGGCCCATGCCGTGTCGGCATCCGCCGCTAACCCGATGAGCGTAGTAATCGGCAACTCTTCGGCCAGATCAAGTTGGGTAAAGGTATCGAGCAAGGTCCGGCATTCATCCTGCGTCAGATCAGGCAGACGCAGAATCGCCGGGCGTACCAGATTGCCCACCGTGTTGTTTTCCCATTGCAACTCTTCAATCGGATAAATCTCCGACATGCCCGGCACAAACATGCGGCAAGCATAAACGCCAAGATGCGTGAAGTCGGCGACAAAGATGTCATGGCCGCTGGCATGAATACGGTCTACCGACCACTGGTAATCTTCCGCCGTAGTGCTGGAAAAGTTCCAGTCGACGAATTCAAAATCAGGGGTGTCGCTTAGAAACTCCCAGCTCATCACGCCGCTGGAATCGACAAAATGGATTTCCAGATTTTGCGCATCCGCAATCTCATCCTGATCAAACCCGGGTGCAGGAAAATTACCCAGCGAATCCAGCGCACGGCCTTGCAACAGCTCGGTCAGCGCCCGTTCCAACGCCACCTCAAAGCGCGGATGCGCGCCAAAGCTGGCAAACACGCCCTGATCCTGCGGGTGCAGCAAGGTCACATTCATCACCGGATATTCGCCGCCAAGCGACGCGTCCTTGACCAAAATGCCAAAACCCGCCGCACGCAAGCCGTGGATGCCTGCGGCAATGCGCGGGTAGCGATTGATCACCGCTTCAGGCACGTCAGGCAGGCACAGGCCTTCACGGATGATGCGAAACTTGATGTCGCGCTCAAAAATCTCTGACAATGCCTGCGTACGCGCTTCCATCAGCGTGTTGCCCGCTGACATGCCGTTGCTCACATACAGGTTGCCGATCAGATTGACGGGATACAACATCGTCTGACCATCGCGCAACCGCGTATAGGGAATCGTGCAAATGCCCCGCTCTGCGTTGCCGGAATTAAGATCAATCAGTTGTTCGGCATGAACGGCCTTTTCAGGGTTGTAAAACGCCTGCAATTCGGGCGAGAGGATGCCTTTGGGCCAGGCTTTACCCTTGACCGGAAACCATTCCTCATTCGGGTAGTGCACAAAATTATCCTTGGCCACGGTGTCGCCAAGGTAGAAGTGAGTCCAGAAATAATTGGTACTGAGGCGTTCAAAAAACTCACCCAGAGCACTAGCGCGGGCCGCCAGCTCGGAACCCCCTTTGCCATTGCTGAACAAGCGCGTGCAATCGCGGTCAGTGACATGCACCGACCAGATATTTTCAATCTCGTTGAGCCACGAGCGCTCGATGACATGGAAACCTATCGCTTCGAGTTTGCCCAAAAGTGTGGAAATAGAGGATTCTAGCGAAGCGTCCTTGCTGGGGATAAAGGTTTCAGTCATGCGTGACGATCTTTCCGTGATTTTTCTGGTTTGGCCAGTTTAGTCGGATTGAACAAGCTTAGGCCGCGATGATCACCGTACCCCGTTTCATCAACGCCGACTTTTCACGAAATCATTCGAATGCGGCCTGGGCAAGGAATAAACCCTGCCCAGGCCGCTTTTTCTATTGGCTATAGATGAAAATTATTTTTTATCCGGCAAAGTGCTATCAGGCTTAGTCATTGACTCATGTGATTCCATGCGTTGCTCGTGACGCTGCTCCATGCGCTCTTTCATTTTTTCCCGAAACTCGGCCTTTTTTGCTTCACAGGCTTTCGGGTCAGCCGCGCATTCCTTCTGCATTGCTTCGTGACGGGCCTTCATCTTTGCACACTGCTCGGGATTCTCTGCGCATAGCTGCTCACGCATTTTTTCCCGATGTTCCTGACGTATCTCTTTGCAGCGCGCAGGCTCTTTTTCGCAGGCGGCACGCACTTCCGCGCGTTCCTTTTTCATGCGTTCCTTTCTTTCGGCGCATTTTTGCGGATCGGCATCACAGTGTTTTTTCATTTCTTCACGCATTTCGCCTCGGTGCCGACCGGGAGTCTGAATAGCATCCGCAGGATCTGCCGCATGCACAGTCGCCATGCCAAACGAACCAAGCGAAATAAAGACAGCAGCCATTAAATAACGAATCTTCATTTGTATCTCCTTTGATAAAAAAAACCCGGCAGACACCACGTCCGTCAGGCACTTGCAGACTGCGTACTATGCGCCCTATTTGTAAGCAAAAAAATCAGGCAATTGGCAAGAGTGTAAAGTTATGTGTCAAAGGCAGGAAAGAATCAGCTGCCAGCCCTTGCCTCCAACTACCCGCCCACTTATAGTTTGTGTCTTATGAACGCCACCGACCGCATCATTCCTATCGCCGTTGCGCCCCAGGGGTACCTTCCAGAGAAGATCGTGCATTCCCTGCAATCAGATTCCAGGCTGCACGGCGTATCACCAGCGCCGACTTTTACGTCAGCCGACTTCACCACGCAGGGTGGGCCATTGATGGATAGGCGCAAACGTCCCCTGCGCGACTTGCGTATTTCAGTAACCGACCGCTGCAATTTCCGCTGCGTGTATTGCATGCCGAAAACCGTCTTCGGACGCGATTATCCCTTTTTATCGCGTAACGACTTGCTGTCGTTCGAGGAGATCGAGCGTATCGCACGTGTCTTCGCGGCACAGGGCGTGGAAAAAATCCGACTCACCGGCGGCGAGCCGCTGTTGCGCCGGGGCATCGAAAAACTGATTGAACAGCTCGCCAAATTACCCGTGGAAATTACGCTGACCACCAACGGTGCGTTGCTGGCGAAAAAGGCGCAGACATTGAAAGATGCAGGACTGCATCGCATCACCGTGAGCCTGGATGGGATGGATGATGCGATATTCAAACGCATGAATGATGTCGATTTTGCAGTGGAAGACGTACTGCATGGCATTGATGCCGCCGCCGTTGCCGGCCTGCCCGTCAAGATCAATTGCGTCGTCAAGCGCGGCACGAATGACAGCCAGATTCTTCCGCTGGCACGTCACTTCCGTTACAGCAATCATGTGTTGCGCTTCATTGAATACATGGATGTCGGCAATTCCAATGGCTGGCGCATGGATGAGGTGTTGCCATCCAGCGAGGTGATTGCGCTGATCCAGAACGAATTTCCACTCGCAGCGATTGACGCCAGCTATGCAGGCGAAGTGGCTGCACGCTGGCGTTATCTTGATGGCGCGGGCGAAATCGGCGTCATCTCGTCAGTCACGCAGGCATTTTGCAGTAGTTGCACACGTGCCCGGCTATCCACTGAAGGCAAGCTGTACACCTGCCTGTTTGCACAGCAGGGGCATGATCTGCGTAGCCTGCTGCGTAGCGAAAAAAGTGATGCTGACTTATCCCGCGAAATTGCGGGTGTTTGGCACACACGGAGCGACAATTATTCTGAAATACGCACAGAAGAAACAGAAAAAATTGAAAAAATTGAAATGTCGTATATTGGCGGATGAGCCGATTCCGATTCTGAAATTTGATGGCGCTTGATAATTTTAATCAACTAAAAAAAGGAGATTTTTCGTGCATAAACTTTCCCGCTTATTCACTGCCTTAATCGCTTCATCTGTTCTCTCAAGCGCTGCGCTGCTGCCGATGAGCCCTGCCCACGCCGCTGCGCCCATGGTGCAGACACAAGTGCCAGGCTATTACCGCTTGATGGTTGGCTCAATTGAAGTCACTGCCTTGTTTGACGGCGCCATGCAACTGGATAAAGGCCTGTTGCAACATGCCGACGAAAAAACGCTCAACCGCGCGCTGGATCGCCTGTTTGTCGGCAACCCTAAAATGAATACCGCCGTGAACGCCTATCTCATCAATACGGGCAAACACTTGGTGTTGGTTGATGCAGGTGCTGCGGGCTTATTTGGCCCCACACTGGGCAATCTGCTGCAGAACATGAAAGCGGCGGGTTATCAGCCGGAACAGGTTGATCGCATCATCATTACGCATTTACACGCGGATCATGTAGGCGGCATCAATGATGCCCAAGGCAAGCCCGTGTTCCCGCAAGCGGATGTGTATGTATCCAAAGCAGAAAATGACTTCTGGCTGTCAAAGGACATTGCAGCCGGCGCACCCAAGGAAATGCAGCCCTTTTTCAAAATGGCACAAGATAGCGCAGCCCCCTATCAGGCCAGTGGACACTGGAAAACGCTGGCTGGCGATGGCACGGGTGAAGTCGTCCCCGGTATCCAGGCTGTCAATGCTTCTGGCCACACGCCAGGCCACAGGGTTTACGTCGTCGAATCTCAAGGACAAAAACTTGTCATCACAGGCGACTTGTTCCACGCACACGCCATTCAGTTTGCCCATCCTGAGGTCGCCATTCAATTCGATACCGACCAGAAAAAAGCCATTGCCACACGCCGTGAGATCCTCAAGCGTGTAGCCAGCGAAAAGTCTCTCATGGCGGGTGCCCACTTGCCTTTCCCTGGCGTGGGTCATGTCATTCCCGAGGGCAAAAACAGCTATCGCTGGGTGCCTGTTGAGTTCGCACCGCTGCCGCCAGCAACGCCCGCAGCTCAATGATGGATTGATCAAAAATAACTGCCCATCAAAAGCCAGACTCATCGTCTGGCTTTTTTACATTAACGATCAATCGTTCAGTTCGCCAATGGGAAAGTTAACTTCAATCTCGATGCCATCCGGATCCGTGATGAGCAGCTGAACTACCCCGTAATCCGCCAGGGTTCTTTGGACGTAGTGCGCCTTGGCTGTTTTCACGCGTGCAAGAAACTCCTTGAATCCTGTGGCATTGAAAGCCACGTGCTCCATATTGCCCGTGCCACGTTCAGTACCTTTTTCATAAGAGGGTGCATGGCGGCCTAAAAACGCGTCCAACTCGGCACCCGCGCCTAAAAGATGCACTACGGCCTGATCACCCAGGAACAAAAGGCGAAATGGGAAGGCAAAACTATCCAGCATCTCGACACGAAACCCCATCACCTCCTGGTAAAAGCGAGCAGAAACCTCGATATCGCGGGCGCGTAGGGTGTAGTGGTCAAACTGAGTAATGGGCATTTCATTCTCCTCGTAGCATGGTGAGTTCATTACGCCCTCAGGTTAAGCGGGCATCCTACCGATAGGGCATTCAAGTGCTGAGATTGTTTTTCACTGCGTTTTTTTCCATCGATCCGCAGCGGAATCATCCGCATCACGCGCCTCTACCCATTGTCCATGATGAGCCGTTTCTTCCTTTTTCCAGAAGGGAGCACGCGTTTTCAAAAAATCCATAATAAATTCACAAGCAGAAAAAGCCGGCCCGCGATGCGATGCAGCAACTACCACCAGCACAATCTGCTCACCCGGCACCAGTCGTCCAATACGATGTATCACTCGAACAGCTTGCAGCTCCCAGCGTGACTTTGCCTGCATCACGATCTCGGCAAGCGCCTTTTCTGTCATGCCGGGATAATGTTCCAGCTGCATCGCGTCGATCTTTTCCTCACTCAGCGTGTCTGCCCGCACCAAGCCGATAAAGCTGGCTAACGCGCCAATATCCTCGCGTCCGGTACAGATTGCGGCAATTTCCTGACCACAATCAAAATCAGCCTCCTGTATGGTCACCGACATGGCCTGCTACCCTCCAGTGACCGGTGGGAAAAACGCGACTTCATCCCCGGCTTGAATGCGCGTGTCTTGCCCTGCCATTTGTTGATTCACAGCAGCGCGAAGGTTTTTTGTAGTGACCAACGCAGTCCACGGCGCACCACGCGCAGCCAGCAGTTCACGCAATGCAGCCACTGTCTGTATTCCAGCAGGCAGATCAAGCGTTTCTGTCGTGACGCCTAGCGCCTCGCGCAGCCCGGCAAAATAAAGCAGGTAGATGTGCATGGTGTTTATCCCAACGCGCTGAAATCAATAAAGCGCACGATATCCCCCGGCTGAATGGCTTGTCCAGGCAGATTATCAATCAATCCATCAGCCCATGCGCAAGAGGTGAGCACCGCTGAACCTTGATGCGGATATAAGCTGAGTCCGCCCTCCGCGTTGATACGCGCACGTAAAAATTCACGCCGTGCATTCTCCTCCCAAGCAAAATCGGCACGCAAATGCAGCACGCGAGGCGTCACACAGCTTGCACCCTGCATGGTCAAAATGAAGGGCCGCACCAGCATGAGAAAAGTCACAAAACTTGCGACCGGATTACCGGGCAGACCGATAAACCGCGCAGCGGTGGTAGCAGAAGACGCAGTTGCCGTCTCACCAGCGCCGACTTTTCGTATCGAACCAAAAGCAAATGGTTTACCGGGCTTGATCGCGATCTTCCATAATTCCAGCACGCCTTCCGCACTCACTGCGGCTTTCACATGATCTTCTTCACCCACCGAAACGCCACCGCTGGTCAAGATAAGATCATGCGCTTGCGCGGCCTCGCGCAATGCGGCTTGCGTTGCCTCACGCTGATCCGGCACGATGCCCCTATCGGTCACCAGGCAGCCCAGGCCTTCCAGCAGGGCATGCAGCATGCTGCGGTTCGAGTTGTAAATGCCACCAGGCTTGAGCGGCTCGCCAGGCATGGTGAGTTCATCACCCGTTGAAAACAAAGCCACACGCAACGGGCGAAAAACACACAATTCCGCTGCGCCTACGGATGCCGCCAAACCTAGATGCGCAGCGGTCAGCCGCGTGTTAGCAGCAATGACTTCTGCGCCTGCGGCAATATCCTCTCCGCATCGCCGAATGGCTTGGCCTGGTCTCGGTACCGTATTCACGATCACGGTGTCACCCTCTTGTGTGCAGAGTTCCTGCATTACCACCGCATCCGCCCCCACCGGGATAGGCGCGCCGGTAAAAATGCGTGCGGCCGTTTGCGACACCAACGCAGGACCCACATGGCCCGCTGCGATGCGCTGCGTTACCGGCAGGCACGTACCGACCTTATTGACATCGGCACACCGCACCGCATAACCATCCATCGCACTGTTATCCAACGGTGGCACATTAATCGACGATACGAGGCTTTTTGCCAATACACGCCCGCGTGCCATGTGAGTGGGCACGAAGTCGATTTCGGTCACTGCCGGTGCATGCGCCAGCAGGCGGCCTAATGCCTCATCAAAACTCAAAATCGTCATACGAATCCTTGATGCTGAAGAATGAATTCGGCAATCAATGCCGGGTTATTCAATGGCAACACCGGGCGCTGGGTTAACTTGACAACGACCTCGGGTTCATCAGTTGCTATTGCCACAATATGTTCGTTTTCATCCGTGGCAATGAGTGGCTTGCCTACCGAAGGTCGGTACACTTCGAGTTTGGCGACCGGCATGTGCTTGAAGCCCTCAACCAACACCAGATCGCAATCTGAAAAACGGGCAATCTGTTCTTCAAAAGCGGGCTCCGACGCGTCACGCAGTTCATGCATCAGCGCCCAGCGCTGGCTGGAGACGAGTAATACCTCGCTGCACCCCGCCTCGCGCAAGCGAAATGAATCCTTGCCGGGCCGATCAATATCAAAATGATGATGCGCATGCTTGAGCAGCGAGACGCGCAAACCTGCGGCGATAAAACGCGGGATCAGCGCTTCAAGCAAAGTCGTTTTTCCTGCCCCCGAATAACCGGCAAAACCAAAAACCTTCACGCGTGATCTCCGCTGCATGGCACGGCCAGCACCGGCGCAAAGCCGCCACCGGGCGTGCGGAAGTTGGTGGTCTGCCCCGCCCACAGGCGCGCGGCAATCAGTTGCACATGCCCGGCATACACGTAGTTGCGCAAGTCGATCTTGAGTTCGACGGGCGTCTCACCCACCTGCAAAGTACGTTGCGATGGCGGCACCAGCTCCTGGGCAACATAGTCACCGGCCAGCACCTCGTCGAAAACGCGCTTGGTGATCTTGTCGCCACGATAGGCTGCCTTGGCGCCATAGCCTGCGGCCGGCTTGAAAAACAGTTGCCGACGCCGCGCCCAGAAGTCTGCCGAACGTTCCACTGTCACCTGCTCCGTGTACGGAATACCCGCAGCCAGCACGCCGCGAGTCACCTCATCGACACCCCAGGACGCCAAGAGGCCAGCGTCGGAGAGCGCAACGAGATTGCGCTTGTCAGCATACAGCGCATGCGCGCGCGGATGCGGCGTAATCACTGCAGCATCAGCCAGATAGGCTGCGCGCAACGCGGCGCTGGCAGGTTCGCTGAGAGAGAAATCCGTGAGTCGGTTGTAGATCAGATCGATTTTTTTCGTCCCATGCCACAGCGCATCGTCGCGAAAGGCCAGTTCAACTGGATCACAAATCACCGCCTCAATGCCCGCCTGCGCGAACAGCCGCTGGAACAATAAAAATTCCGGATAGAGGTATTGCAAAGGCGGCGCAAGATCGACGATGGCGACTGTCCTTGGTAACGAATTCGTCGAAAGGTTATGCGCAGCGGTATCTTTGAATCCGTCCCTGGACAGTCGGACGGCGCTGGTGACACGGTGATTAGTGCGGCAATTAGTGTGGCAATCAGCCTGCCATTCCGCACGAAACATGTCGAGAAACATCTGCTCTGGTGCGGCATGTTCCAAATCCCCTGGCAACAAGGCTTCCACATCCTTGCAGCAGGCTTTTTGCGCACGCGCGAGCAGCGCATTGAGCAAGCCGCCACCGGCATTCGTGTTGATCTCTATCAGTTGCGGCCCCGTGCGTCCCACATGAAAATCGTAGCCCAGAAACACGCCACGCGCCGTCGGTTGATGGCGCGCAATATCAGGCGCATGACTCAATACATGGGCCTGATACGCAGGCATGGCCACCACCTGTTCGATAGCCGCAATCAACGCTGCCATCTGCCGAATATGTTCATCGCCCACAAAAGTCACGGAACTGGAAAACAGATGCGGCCGCTGTGCCATGACCAACTCGTTAAAACCCTGGCTGACACGTTCCAGTTCATTGTTCAACAGTACTCGATCGAGTGATTCGCAATGACACCCAGTATTGAGCCGGTCCGCCAGGGCAATGCAGGCATGTGTCGTCATGAGGCTGATTTTACCGGCTGCGCGAAAAACGTCTCGACATCTACAATATCGCGCGTACGGCGCATCGGTGGCAGCGAGCGCCAGATGGTTTTGCCATACGGCTTGCCAGTCAGACGCGGATCACAAATCATCAGCACGCCGCGGTCTGCCTCATCGCGGATCAGGCGGCCCGCGCCCTGCTTCATGCTGATAACCGTCTGCGGCAATTGATAAGTCATAAAAGCATTCTCCCCCGCTTGACGCAGGCTTTCAATGCGAGCGGCGAGCACCGGATCATCGGGCGGCGCAAACGGCAGCTTATCAATCACCACCAGCGAGAGCGCTTCGCCGCGTACATCCACACCTTCCCAAAAGCTCACGCTGGCGACAAGAATCGCGTTACCGAGAAAGCGAAACCGTTCCAGCAGCTCCGTTTTTGAACCCTCACCCTGCATGAGCAAAGGCAAATCGAGTGCTTCTTTTTGTAGTTTCTCTTGCAATAATTCGCGAATTCGCCGCATCGCGCGAAGCGAAGTGCACAACACAAACGTGCGCCCACCCGCCGCGCGAATGGCTGGCCAAGCGGCTTCGGCCACGGCTTCCTGATACAAGGCGCTATTCGGGTCCGGCATGCCAGGCGGGGCGTACAGCAAACCATGACGGGCGTAATCAAACGGACTGCCCCACACCACGGTTTCGGCGTCATGCAAGCCAAGCGCATCGCAATAGTGCGAAAAATTCTGCCCCACTGCCAGCGTGGCAGAAGCAAAAATCCATGCACGCGGATGACCTTCCATCTGGCGGCGGAAAATCGGCGCAATATCCAGTGGCGTCACATTCAGCGATAAAGCGTGTGAATACACTTCGAGCCACTTAACGACCGACCCGCCTGATTCTGCGGCCTCGCCTTTTTGCCAACGCGTCAAGCGCTGCACTAACAGCTGCGTCCGCTCCAGGCAATTCGCCAAGCCCTCCCCACGACCAGACTGGGCTTCGAGGTGTCGGCCCAACTCACGTAAAGCGGTTGTCACCGTCTGTAAAGCAGAAGAAAAATCGCGCTCGTTTTCTACCTGGCTTGCCGGCAAGCGCAGATTTTCGCCTTTCACGGATAAACGCAGATCACGTGTGGCTTTATCCAGAGACTGCGCAGCTTCTTGTAACGGTAGGTAATCTTTTGCCGAGGTAATGCCTTCGTTACGCGTATCGCGCGACAAATCAATCAACTGTGATGTGGAAATACTCTCGCCAAAAAACAGTCCGGCTATTTCAGGCAACTGGTGCGCCTCATCAAAAATGACTGTGTTACATGCAGGCAACAACTCGCCCATGCCTTCATCCTTCAGCATCACATCAGCAAAAAACAGATGGTGATTGACTACCACGACATCGGCCATTTGTGCATTTTGACGGGCCGTCAAAACAAAGCACTGCTTGACGTTGGGGCATTCCTGCCCCAGACAATTCTCGCGTGTCGATGTGGCCACATGCCATGCTGCCGACTCTTCGGGAACATCAACGCATTCGGCCTTGTCCCCCGTTTTGGTACGCTCGGCAAAGCGGACAATTTTGCGCAGATGACCCGCTTCTTCACGCGATGCCAGGCGCCCGGTGCTCATCGCACGCTCAAGATGATATGGGCAGACATAGTTCGCGCGGCCCTTCAATAGCGCGATTGATGCGCCCACTTTCAGCGCCGCCCGCACCGCCGGTAAATCGCGATTGAACAACTGATCTTGTAAAGTTTTTGTCCCCGTTGAAATAATGACTTTGCCGCCTGACAGCAATGCCGGAACAAGATATGCAAAGGTTTTGCCGGTGCCTGTACCGGCTTCCGCCACCAGTACGGCATTGCCTGCAATGGCCAAAGCGATGCGCTGCGCCATTTCCAGCTGCTGAGGGCGCACGCGAAATCCTTCAACCGCTTGAGCAAGCGGTCCTTCAAGGGCAAAAATAGGTTCAAGAACTGACATGGCGGGCGCGGCATGGTAGCACGCCAGAAACATCAGCCCTGGCGAAAATCAAATCATAGTTATATCCTATCAAACAAGTATGATTAATCAATTTTATAAATTGAATAACAGCTCCTATCATCCATCCTGTAGTCTAACAACGGAGAAACCCATGAAAACCCATCCACACAAGCAATTATCGGTGCGGACGATACTTGCCTCGCTGTATGCCGATGCCGCATTCGCTTATTAATCACCCATACCAAGGAGAAAAACATGACTACAGAAGCAAAATGTCCATTCGTACACAAAGCCGGAAGCGGCACATCCAACCATGACTGGTGGCCCAACCAGCTGCACCTCGAAATCCTGCACCAGCATTCCCCCGAGTCCAGCCCGATGGAGGAAAACTTCAACTACGCGGAAGCATTCAAGAGCCTCGACCTCGCGGCGGTGAAGCAGGACCTCACGGCGCTGATGACCGATTCGCAGGACTGGTGGCCTGCGGATTACGGCCACTACGGCCCTTTCTTCATCCGCATGGCATGGCACAGCGCCGGCACTTACCGTACCGGCGACGGCCGTGGTGGCGCGGGGCACGGCAACCAGCGTTTTGCTCCCCTCAATAGCTGGCCCGACAACGTCAACCTTGACAAGGCGCGCAGGCTGCTGTGGCCGATCAAGCAGAAGTACGGCAGAAAAATCTCCTGGGCTGACCTCATCATTCTGGCGGGCAACGTCGCCATGGAATCGATGGGCTTCAAGACCTTCGGTTTCGCCGGCGGGCGCGAGGATATCTGGGCGCCGGAGATGGATGTCTATTGGGGCAACGAGAAAAAGTGGCTCGACGACAAGACCCGCTATTCCGGCGAGCGCGATTTGGAAAACCCGCTTGCCGCTGTGCAAATGGGCCTGATTTACGTTAACCCGGAAGGCCCTGGCGGCAATCCCGATCCTGTTGCTTCCGGCAAAGACGTGCGCGAGACCTTCGCGCGCATGGCGATGAATGACGAAGAGACGGTAGCGCTCACCTGCGGCGGCCATACTTTCGGCAAGTGTCATGGTGCTGGCCCGGCCACGCATGTCGGCCCCGAACCCGAAGCCGCGCCGATCGAGCAGATGGGTCTGGGCTGGAAGAACAGTTTCAAAAGCGGCATGGGCGGCGACCAGATCGGCAGCGGCCTGGAAGGCTCATGGACACCAACGCCGACGCAGTGGGATATGAGCTATCTCGATATGCTGTTCGGCAACGATTGGGTCGTGGAAAAAAGTCCGGCAGGCGCCTGGCAGTGGACGCCCAAGCGGGAGACCGACAGCAATCAAGCACCGGCTGCGGACGATGCCTCGAAGAAGGTGCAGATCATCATGACCACCGCCGACATGGCGATGCGTTACGACCCGATCTACGAGCCGATCGCGCGCGACTTCCACAAGAATCCGGACAAGTTCGCCGACGCCTTCGCCCGCGCCTGGTTCAAGCTCACCCACCGCGACATGGGTCCGCGTGCGCGCTATCTCGGCCCCGAAGTGCCGGCGGAATCGCTGCTCTGGCAAGACCCGATCCCCGCCGTCGATCACCCCCTGATCGACGACCAGGATGCCGCCATGCTCAAGGCAAAAATTCTGGCATCCGGGCTGTCGGTGTCCGAACTGGTCTCAACCGCCTGGGCATCGGCCTCGACCTTCCGTGGCTCCGACATGCGTGGCGGCGCGAACGGTGCGCGCATCCGTCTTGCGCCACAAAAGGACTGGGAGGCCAATCAACCCGCGCAACTCGCCAAGGTGCTCGCAAAACTCGAGGGCATCCAGCGCGCGTTCAACGGTGGTGGCAAGAAAGTTTCGATGGCCGATCTCATCGTGCTGGCGGGTTGCGCCGCTGTCGAAGAG
Source organism: Rugosibacter sp. (assembly GCA_011620215.1). GTDB lineage: Bacteria > Pseudomonadota > Gammaproteobacteria > Burkholderiales > Rhodocyclaceae > Rugosibacter. The sequence goes on along the minus strand of WOZP01000171.1, from coordinate 1,794 downwards.
GCTGCAAAGAAAGCAGGCCATGCCGTGACAGTACCATTCACACCCGGCCGCATGGATGCCTCGCAGGCGCAGACCGATATTGATTCCTTCGCCGTTCTCGAACCAATCGCCGACGGCTTCCGCAACTACCAGAAGGGCAAGTATTCCGTCCCGGCCGAGGAACTGCTGCTCGATAAGGCACAACTGCTGAAGCTCTCCGCACCCGAGATGACAGTACTGATAGGCGGCATGCGCGCCATGAACGCAAACACCGGACAGTCGCAGCACGGTGTCTTCACCGCGCGGCCGGGCATGTTGACCAACGACTTCTTTGTCAATTTGCTGGATATGCGCACGACATGGCAACCGATGTCAAAAGATGGGGATGTATTCGAAGGCACTGACCGCAAGACTGGCGAAAAGAAATGGACTGGCACCCGCGTCGACCTGGTCTTCGGTTCAAACTCGCAGCTCCGTGCGCTGGCGGAGGTCTATGCATGCACGGACGCGCAGGAAAAGTTTGTCCATGACTTTGTCACGGCCTGGAACAAGGTGATGAATCTCGATCGCTTCGACCTCGCCTGACCCTGGCAGATGACTTGAAGTCCTAACCCGGGTTCCCAGGAAATGCAAAGCCCGACATGGCGAATCCCATGTCGGGCTTTTTTACACCGCGCATCAAAAAGTCGGCGCTGGTGGTACGGCGAATAAGGCTTTAAGCCTCAGGCATGTCAACGAACACAGCACCCGCTTCCTCGACTGCCGTAAAAACAGGAACTGGCGCCGGCTTCTTGCCCATGCCGATCATGCCGTGCATAAACTTGGGCATGGGGATGCCGAGAAAGGAATTCGCCCAGTTGATATTCTTTCCTGTGCACACATCGAAACGCGAGCCATGCCAGGGGCATTGGATCGCACCATCAACCACTTTGCCGCCTTTCATGGACAAACCCAGATGCGTACATTTGCTGGAAATCGCGCAAACCTTTCCCTGCACACGAGTTAACAGCACAGACTGTCCATTGGCCTGCACCGCGAGCAGTTGCGCTTCCTTGACATCATTTGATTCAGCGACTTTGATTCGTTTCATGAAATTCTCCTGAGGGTTGTTGAACAGCTAAGAGTCATCAACGCTTGATGAGCAACACAAACCCGTTACACCGAAACGGGTACCACGGCCATGGTACACCGCGAAACACATATCGGCTTATTGTCTTCATCAACAATCCGTATATCCCAAACCTGCGTGCGGCGGCCAATATGCATCGGCGTGGCCGTTGCTGTCACCATACCATCACGCTTGCCACGCAAATGGTTCGCATTGATCTCCAGACCTACGGCAGTTTCCTTGCTCGGATCAAGATTCAAGCAGGCCGCAACAGAGGCGACTGTTTCAGCCAGCACAACGGATGCGCCACCGTGCATCAACCCAAAGGGCTGATGCACTTTAGGACCAACCGGCATCGTTGCCACCACGCGACTTTTCGTCTGCTCGATCAGCTTGATATCCAGTGTCGTCAACAAAGTTTGCTGGGTTGTGGAAAAATCATTCATGAATCGATCCTCTCTATAAGTAATGGATGTAACACAATGGATGTAACACTACGGCCCAGCCTCACGTATCTCACAAAATACCCATCGTTTCATGCTACACGAGGATTAAATTCAGGCATGAGTGGAATCGGCAAAAAAAAACCTGCAAAGCAGCGCTTTTTGCAGGTTTTTATTGAATTTTTGGCGGAGCGGACGAGACTCGAACTCGCGACCCCCGGCGTGACAGGCCGGTATTCTAACCAACTGAACTACCGCTCCGCA
>WOZP01000058.1 GCA_011620215.1 Rugosibacter sp. | reverse complement strand
GCCTGGCCACTGCCCAGCGGTAGAAACCCTGCTTGGCCAGTTCGACAATGCAAAGATAGACCAGCACCATGACGCCGAGGATGAAATAAAACTTCGCTGGTGGCGGCACAAAGCCGAAATAGGTACCCAATGGTGTGAAGGGCAGCAGCACCGCCGTGGCGACTATCGCCAGCGAAGTTGCCATGAGCAGCGGATGGGGTCGGCTTTTGAGAGGATTTTTTCGCGTGCGGATGATAAAGATCACCAGTACCTGGGTGCATAGCGATTCGACGAACCAGCCAGTCTGAAACAGTTTTTCATTCGCCTGAAAAACGACCAGCATGATGTAAAAAGTCAGGAAGTCGAACAACGAGCTGATCGGCCCGATCACGAGCATGAAATTGCGCACAAAATTCATGTCCAGCACTCGCGGGGCATGCGTTTCGCTGGTGTCCACTTTGTCCAGCGGGATGGGGATTTCCGAGAGGTCATAGAGAATGTTGTTGAGCAGTATCTGCGTCGGCAACATCGGCAGGAATGGCAGGAACAGCGAGGCGCCGGCCATGCTGAACATGTTGCCGAAGTTCGAACTGGTGCCCATCATGATGTACTTCATGATGTTGCCAAAGGTGCGCCGCCCTTCGAGCACACCCGCATGCAGCACATGCAGATCCTGTTGCAGGAGGATCATGTCGGCTGCTTCCTTGGCGACATCCACGGCCGAATCCACGGACAAACCGACATCCGCCGCATGCAGGGACGGCGCATCGTTGATACCGTCGCCCAGATAACCGACCACATGGCCGCGCGCGCGGAGCGCCCGGATCACGCGCTCCTTCTGCGCCGGATTGACGCGGCAGAACAGGTTCACAGTCTCCACCCGCGCCTGCAGGGCGTGATCGTCCATCTGTGCGATCTCCTTGCCGGTCAACAGCCCCGTTACCGGAATCTTCAACTCGGCGCAGATGTGGCGGGTCACCAGGTCGCTATCCCCGGTCACGATCTTGATCGCGATACCGGTTTTCTTCAGCGCCGCCAGTGCGGGCGCCGCACTGGTCTTGGGCGGGTCGAGAAAGGCGGCAAAACCGGCCAGCACCAGTTCTGTTTCATCGCTCACCACGGCATGGGGATGATCCCGTGGCACCTCGCGCCAGGCAATGCCCAAGGTACGGAAACCGCTTTCTTCCAAGGCGTGGTGCTGGCTGCGGATGTTCACCAGCGCCGCGTCATCCAGCGGCTGCTGAATGATCGCGCCGGACCCGGCGCCCGGATGGGTGTCTTGCGCTTCATGGTGCGTACACAGCCCGACGATTTCATCGGGCGCGCCTTTCACCACCAGCCAGCGCGTCTTGCCGTTATCGATCAACACCGAGACGCGGCGCCGCTCGAAGTCAAAAGGCACTTCGTCGATTTTTTTCCAGGCGCCAATCTCGATGTGCTGATGGGCAAGAATGGCGTCATCCAGCGGACTTTTCAGGCCGGTTTCAAAAAAACTGTTGAAGTAGGCCAGTTCAAGCACCCGTTGGCTGGGCAGGCCTTGCGCATTGACATGTTTTTCCAGGCGGATTTTTGCTTCGGTCAGGGTGCCGGTCTTGTCGGTGCACAGCACGTCCATCGAACCCAGATCCTGAATGGAGGACAGGCGCTTGACGATCATGTGTTTTCTGGCCATGCGCAACGCCCCCCGCGACAGCGTGACCGAGATCACCATGGGCAGCAGTTCCGGCGTCAGCCCCACGGCCAGCGCCACGGCGAACAGGAAGGATTCCAGCCAGGGTTTGTGGAAATAGGCATTCACCAGCAGCACGAACATCACCATGAGCACGGTCAGGCGCATGATCAGCATGCCGAAATGGCGGGTGCCAAGCTCGAAAGAAGTCGGCTCCGTCGGCCGTGAAATGCTCTCGGCGATGGCGCCGATGGCCGTATCCGCGCCCGTTTTCACCACCCGCATGCGGGCGCTGCCGCTGATGACCGAGGTGCCCATGAACACCGCGTTGGTCGCCTCCTGCAAATCGGTGGCCGTAGCCGCCAGCACGCCGGGGCGCTTTTCCACCGGATAGGATTCACCCGTCAGCAGCGTCTGCTTGACGAAGAAATCGCGCGCCTCCAGCACGCGGCCATCCGCCGGAATCAAATCGCCCGCCGCCAGCAGCGCGATGTCGCCGGGGACGACCTCGGTTACCGCAATCTCCAGCGGCTGCCCATCGCGCAGCACATTAACCCGAACGGAAACCGACTGGCGCAACTTTTCCGCAGCCGCGTTGGCGCGATACTCCTGGACAAAATCCAGCGTGACGCTCAACAGCACGATGCAGCTGATGATGAGGAAGTTGGCCAGCTCCCCGGTAAATGCCGAGACCGCGCTGGCGGCGAGCAGGATGAGTACCAGCGGATTCTTGAAGCGGGCGAGATACTGGCGCAGCAGCGATTTTTTCTGCCGCTCGCGGAACAGGTTGGGGCCGAACCTGGCCAGTAGCGCTGCGGCCTCGACACTGGACAAGCCGACAATCCCGGTCGTTTCTTCCAGTGGCTCCAGCCACCAGGGGCGAGGCGTTGAATCTATCGGCATTTCCATTTCATTAGTGCCCGGTCAGTTTTGCGCGGCATCAGCGAGATTGCCGAACAAGATTGCCAAACAAGACAGACAAGACGAACAGCACAACGAGTATCGATTTTCATGGCAGCCACTCTCCCACTCTCCGCAAGCATCTCTGTACGTTCAGTATAAGCTTGGCCGGATTTCTGCGGAAATGGGGAAGGCAGCGAGGGAAAGAGCCTGCATCGGACTTCCCGGTGATCTTTTAGTGCCCCTGCTGAAACCGCTTGCGCAGTTCGGTCTTCAGCACCTTGCCGTAATTATTTTTCGGCAGGCTGTCGATGAAGTGGTATTCCTTGGGGCGCTTGAAGCGGGCGATATGTTCCAGGCACAGGGCATCCAGCGCTGCGGCGTTGACGCCCTCGCCGACGACGGCAAAAGCGATGACGACTTCGCCCCATTCGGCGTCCGGGCGGCCCACCACGGAGACTTCGTGCACGGCCGGATGCCTGAGCAGCACTTCTTCGACTTCACGCAGATAGATATTCGAGCCGCCGGAAATGATCATGTCCTTGGATCGATCCTTGAGCGTCAGGAAACCGTCGCTGTCCAGGCTGCCCATGTCGCCGGTCCACAGCCAGCCGTCACGCAGGGTTTTGGCCGTGGCTTCAGGACTGCGCCAATAACC
>WOZP01000106.1 GCA_011620215.1 Rugosibacter sp. | reverse complement strand
CATCTCCTGGAAGACGAAATTTCGGGAGAAACCCAAATGACCAAAGACTCGAAAATCAACTTGGTGCAGTTGACGACATGAGCGAACTCGCAGGGCAGCCGATGGCGTAAAACTCGGCTCTGGTAAGACGGCGACAATTAGCTGTTACACGCCGCTATTGCCGCTGACGCACCGCTTCGAACAAACATATTGCCGCAGCAGCGGCAACATTGAGTGATTCGGTTGACCCAGCCAGCGGTATTGTCACTCGCTGCTGCGCTGCCGCCATCAACGGAGCAGAAAGCCCTGCACCTTCATTGCCCAACAGCCACACCACGGGTGGACGTAAATCCATTGAGTAAAGACTGGCCCCATCGCAAGCCACCGTGGCAACGGATATGCCGCGACATTGAGTGAGCATCGCCAGCAAATCAGCTTGCTCATGAATGCGCAAGACAAAATGCGCACCCTGCCCTGCGCGCAGCACACGTGGCGTCCATGCGCCTGCGCAGCCGGGGCCAAGCACCACGTCACGCACCCCTGCAGCGGCAGCCGTGCGCAATATCGTGCCCACATTGCCTGCATCCTGAATGGCATCCAGCATGACCACGTCACTCGTGAGCGTCTCTCTTTGACTCATTTGTGGAATTTCAATTACCGCCGCAATGCCCGTCGGCGTTGCCACACCGGAGAGTTCACGAAACAAGGCGTCACTCAGCAGCAGGCACTCAGTCTCTTTTGTTTCAATTGCATGGGCCATCAACGCAGCAATTTCCGGGTGGCGTTGCCCGCTTTCGCTCACCAAGAGTTGCTGCACGGTCATGCCATGGGCCAAGCAGCTAGTGACCAGATGAATGCCATCGGCCAGCGCCCGCCCTTCACGACGCTGAGTGCGCGAGTCACTCGTTAATAAGCTCAGGGCTTTGAATACAGGGTTGGCGCGTGAGGTAATTAGGCGCAGCGCGTTCACAGCTTTTCCAGAAGAGCGCGCACCGGCGCAAAACTTTTCCGATGAAAACAGGCCGGGCCATACATCTCTAAAGCCGCCCGATGTGCTGCAGTGTCATAACCCTTGTGCCGATCAAGCGCATAGTGCGGATAGTCGGCATGGATACGCAGCATTTCCGCATCGCGCATGGTTTTGGCGAGTATCGATGCAGCCGAGATGGCAGGTTCCAGCGCATCGCCGCCAATGATGGCACGCGATGGCATAGCGAGTTGCGGGCAGCGATTGCCGTCGATCAATGCCTGTGTTGGCTGTAATGGCAAAGCATCAACCGCTCGGCGCATGGCGAGCAGCGTGGCTTGCAGAATATTGATCTGGTCAATCTCTTCAACAGTAGCGAAAGCGATGCCAAAAGCGAGTGCTTTTTCGCGAATTTCCAGCGCCAGGCGCTCGCGTTTTTTCTCGCTCAATTTCTTCGAATCATCCAGGCCATCAATCGGCCGCGCCGGATCGAGAATCACTGCTGCCGCATATACAGGGCCTGCTAGCGGGCCGCGGCCTGCTTCATCTACGCCGCAGATCAGTTGCACCACCGAGAGCTGAACCATCTGGAGTTTTTCGCTCATGCCATTTGCGATTTTTTTTGCAGATACGGCAGAATAGCAGCAGCCGCTTTTTGTGCTGTGTTTTGTCGTAGTTGAATATGAATGTCGGCAAACACACGCTGCATCGCCATTTGCGTTTTTTGGTCGGCCAGCAAATTGCCCACGGCTTGGGCCAGATTTTCTGGCGTAGCATCATCTTGCAAAAACTCAGGCACAACAAAACGACCAGCCAAAATGTTAGGCAAACCGATCCATGGTTGGTAACCCATATGGCGCATGATGCGCCATGACCACGGCGATATTTTGTAGGTAATCACCATGGGACGTCCAACCAGTGCGGCCTCCAGAGTCGCTGTGCCACTGGCCACCAAAGCCACATCGCATGCGGTAAGCGCATCGAGTGAATGGCCAAACATTATTTTCAACGGCAACTCATTTGCCTTGAGTTTCCACAGAGCGGTTTCAAATTGCAATCGGGTCTCGCCCGAGGTCATGGGCACTAAAAACAGCACGTTGGGGTTTTGGGCATGCAGCAATTGGGCGGTGGCAATGAAGGTTTCTGCCATGTAGCGCAGCTCCGCTTGCCGACTCCCGGGGAGCATGGCGATCACTAGTTGATTCAGGGGAATATCCAAGCGTTCACGCATAGCATTGCGATTTGCCTGGAGCGGAATCACATCGGCCATGGGGTGGCCTACATAAGTGCACTTAACCGATGTTTGAGCATACAGCGCTGGCTCGAATGGATATAGCGCCAGAATATGCGACATGGAGTCAACGATTTTTTTCAACCGGTTTTTGCGCCAGGCCCAAATCGAAGGGCTCACAAAATGCACGGTGGGAATGCCTGCCCGCTTGAGTTTTTTTTCCAGCCACACATTGAAGTCGTAGCCATCAACGCCAATAAAAATATCCGGGCGGTTCTTGAGCAGGGTTTTGAGTAGTTGGCGGCGCATGCGGGCAATCTCGCAATAATTTCGCAATGCCTCGAAATAACCGCGCACGGCCAGCTTTTCAGCTGGCCAACGCGAATCAAATCCCTCACGCTGCATTTTTGGCCCACCTATGCCATAAAAACTCGCGTCAGACGATAATTGGGGCTTGAGTGCGGCGATAAGATGTGCCGCTAATTGGTCGCTGGAGGCTTCGCCAGCAACCATCGCAATGCGTGCCATCAGCGGATAATTCCTCGGCCAGGCTGGGCAAGAAAATTCGCCAGTACATCGAGCTCAGGCACCGTCAAGGCTTCTGCTGCAATCGTTGTGCTGGCTTCTTCAAATGAGAGGCCTTTTTTGTACAGGGTTTTAAAAGCACGACGAATCGCTGCAATGGCGTCGGGTGAAAATCCTCGCCGTTTCAAGCCTTCGGTGTTAATACTCCGTGGCTGCGCCGGGCTACCCGCTGCCATGACATACGGCGGCATATCCTGCAGTAAAACAGAGCTCACGGAGGTCATGCCATGAGCGCCAATTCTCACGAATTGATGCACCCCGGTAAACCCCCCCAGAATGACCCAGTCCCCCACATGCACGTGTCCTGCAAGTTGCGTGCTGTTGGCAAAAATTACATGGTTGCCGATCTGACAATCATGTGCCACATGCACATAGGCCATGATCCAATTGTCATTACCCATGCGCGTGACACCCGCGTCCTGCACTGTACCGCAGTTGAATGTGCAGCATTCGCGGATGGTGTTGCGGTCGCCAATTTCAAGCCGCGTGGGTTCGCCCGCATATTTTTTATCTTGCGGCACTTCGCCTATCGAGCAAAACTGGAATATCCGGTTGTCTTCGCCAATCGAAGTATGTCCGGTGACGACAACATGCGGCCCAATGACAGTATTGCTGCCGATCTCGACATGCTCGCCGATGATCGAATAAGGGCCCACAGTGACGCCCTTGCCCAGCTTCGCGTTGGCGTGAACAATGGCGGTCGGATGAATAGCCGTCATGCGACCGAAGGAAGTGCAAGGCCGCTGGGCTTGACCGAGCAAATTAAATCGGCTTCAGCAACGGTAGTACCATCAACCCGTGCGCTCGCCGTATATTTCCATATTCCGCGCTTGTTAAGCACTAACTTGATGTCGATCAACAGTTGATCGCCAGGGCTAACAGGTTTTTTAAAACGCGCATTATCAATGCCAACAAAATAGTAAACCGAGTTGTCATCAGGGAGCTGGCCAAGCGTCTTGAATGACAAAATCGCCGCTGCTTGCGCCATGGCTTCAATCACCAAGACACCAGGCATTACCGGATGATGCGGATAATGACCTGGAAAGAAAGGCTCGTTAATACTGACGTTTTTCAGGGCGCTAATTCGCTCGCCGGGGATGACTTCCAGCACACGGTCAATCAGCAAAAACGGATAGCGATGCGGCAAATAATTCAGGACTTGATGGATGTCCATCTGAGTATCATTTAATTCGCCCGAGTTGTTTTCGCTCATGGCTTTTTCTCCCTGGCTAGAAGCCGTTGTTCAAGGGCGCGAATTTTATCGGCCATTGCATCAAGATGGCGCAGATGCGAAAAATTTCTTAGCCAGTCTGCGTGGGCAAGAAACGGGGAGGATCCGCTATAGGTCCCGGCACGCGTGATTGACTTGGTAACCAAAGTGCCAGTGGTCACCACCACATCGTCAGCGAGTGTCAAATGGCCCTGTATCATGGCAGCACCGCCAATACTACACCGCGCGCCAATACTGGCGCTGCCAGCAACACCCACACAGCCTGCAATAGCCGTGTTTGTGCCAATCTTCACGTTATGCCCAATCTGAATCTGGTTATCCAGCTTGACGCCATTGCCGACGGTAGTATCGCCTAGTGCCCCGCGATCGATTGTGGTGTTCGCACCAATTTCAACATCGTCACCGATCACAACACGTCCGTTTTGCGGGATTTTCACCCAGGCACCTTCAGTTTCTCTGGCAAAACCAAATCCATCCGCACCAATGACTACCCCCGAATGAACAATACATCGCGCGCCAATTTCGCATCCAGCATAAATAGTCACGTGTGGCGCCAAGCGCGTTGCAGACTCAATGACAACGTGCTCACCAATGCTGCAATTCGCGCCGATCACAACATGTTCGCCAATCTGGGCACCGGTACCTATTGTCACATGCGGGCCGATAGAGGCCGAGGCAGCTACCTGACCTTCAATGACTGCGCTAGGGTGAATTCCGGGAATGACTTTGGATGGAGGTGACAACCACTGGGCGACGCGGGCGTAATACAGATAGGGTTGTGGCGTGACAATGGCTGCAAATCCGGTGACAGGTACGTTTGAATTTATAAAATCAGCATCTATCGCATCGGCTGGCCGCGCCATGATTACGGCCGATGCACGCGTATGCGCCAATAACGCACGATATTTTGGATTCGATAAAAAAGACAAGTCGCCAGGGCCAGCGGTTTCCAGCGGTGCAACTCGCTCAATGGATATATTAGACAAATCGAATGAGTTCGCCGTATCACCAGCACCGACTATTTCGCCCCCAAGACGAGCGACAATCTCACCCAGTCGCAACACCACAGTCAAGCCAACCTACTTCGTGCCATCGCCCAGCGCTTTAATCACCTTGTCGGTAATGTCGATGCGCTGGTTGAAATAGACGGCTTCTTGCAGAATGATGTCAAATTTTTCAGCGTCAGCAATCTGTTTAATCACTTTGTTTATCCGCTCAAAAATGGCCGCCATTTCATCATTTTGACGCTGGCTGAGATCTTCACGAAACTCACGTTGCTTACGCTGAAGATCACGAGTCAAATCCGCCAGTTCACGTTCTTTGGCACGTCGGTCGGCCTCCGTCAAGGTTGGTGAATTTTTATCTACTGATTCCTGTAGCGTCTGTAGCTGCTTCACCATGCGCTGCAGTTCTTGATCACGCTTCTCGAAATCTTTTTCTATTCTTTTTTTCGCCTTGGCAGCCTGTGGCGACTCCGCCAAAATGCGTTGGTTATTTATAAAACCAATTTTAGTTTCGGCGTGTACCGCACCACACAACATGAGCAACGCAATGCTAGTAATCGCAATATTTTTTAGCATGACAGTCTCGAAAAGTCGTTTTTTAAAAAGTGGAGCCTAACTGAAACTGGAAGGCTTGAACTTTGTCTTCCGGTTTTTTGTTAAGCGGTTTAGCAAAAGAAAATTTAAGTGGTCCTACCGGTGAGCTCCATGAAGCGGAAAGCCCGGTACTAGCCCGAAAATTACTCGCAGAAAGTTTTTCTCCTTCACCAAACACCCCGCCCGCATCAAAGAAAGCACTGAAGCGGAATGAGCGATCCTGCTTGGCCCCTGGCAGACCAAATAATAGCTCGGTACTGCCCGTCACGCGCTTGGTGCCCCCTAAAAAGTCGCCTGTCAGCACATCCTTCGGCCCCAAACTGTTGGATTCAAATCCGCGTACAGAACCAATACCACCCGCATAGAAGTTTTTAAAGAAAGGCACTTCTTTGTTGCCATAGGCCCGCGCCACACCGAGCTCACCCGTCAATGCCAAGGTAAAGATGTTATTTAAACGAGAGAAGCGCTGGTGTTTATATGTACCACGCATATAAGTGGCGGTACTACCGGGTAACGCAACTTCGAGGCTAACGCTATTTAACGTGCCCTTGGTCGGATACAGCAAGCTGTCACGTTCATCCTTCTGCCAGCCCACAGTGCCGGATAAGGTATTGCTTGCCGAGCCAAACTTATCGACGTAATCAATATACCGTTGCGCCGAATAAGTCCCTGTTTTTAAATTCGTATGGTCACCAGATAAGCCGAGAAAAAGATAGTTATCCTCGCCAATCGGCACCCCATAGCGCACACCACCACCGGTGGAGTCTGCTGTAAAACTACTGACCGACAACGAAGATGTGTCTGTTCGGCGAGTATAAATATCAAAGCCTCGGCTAACACCATCGACCGTGTAATAGGGGTCAGTATGCGACAAAGACAACACACGATTGGATTTACTGGTACTGATTTGTACACCAATATGCTTGCCACTGCCAAAAACGTTTTCCTGCTGCACGGCTCCCGATAAAGTCAATTTTTCAGAACTGGAAAAACCTGCACCCAGTGAAATATTACCGGTGGGCTTTTCTTTGACTTTCAAATCCACATCAATTTGATCTGTTGTCCCAGCAACAGCAGGAGTTTCCATGGTGACATCTTCAAAATATCCCAAACGATCTACGCGATCGCGTGACTTTTTGATACGTTCGCCGTTATACCAGGCGGACTCCATCTGACGAACTTCACGGCGAATAACCTCATCGCGAGTGCGTGTGTTTCCCACGACATTAATGTGCCGCACATAGACGCGCCGACCGGGGTCGACCATCAACGTAAAAGCGACCTGACGTTTTTCTTTATCAAGCTCAGGTGCTGCATTCACATTGGCAAATGCGTAACCATCGTCTCCTAAACGATCGCTTATCGCTTTTGTTGTTTCAGTCATTGATTCGCGCGAAAAAACATCGCCAGGTTTCATCTTCACCAACTTCAGCAATTCCGTTTCAGGCAACAGAAGATTGCCCGCCAGCTTAACGGTTGAAATGGTGTACTTTTCCCCTTCACTGATGTTGATAGTGATGTAAATATCTTGCTTGTCAGCAGAAATAGATACTTGGGTAGATTCGACATTGAATTCAAGGTAACCCTGATTCATGTAGTAAGAGCGCAGCGTTTCCAGATCACCTGAAAGTTTTTGTTTTGAGTACTGATCGTTTTTCGTGTACCACGTCAGCCAACCCGGCGTGCTAAGCGCCATCAACTTGAGCAGATCACTATCTTTATAGGCTTTCGCACCGACGATATTGATTTGTTTGATTTTGGCAACTTCACCTTCATTTACAACAAACTTGATTGCCACACGATTACGTTCGAGCGGGGTGACCGTCACTTTGATATCGACTGCATAGCGGCCTTGCGAAAGAAATTGACGCTTGAGTTCTTGCTCGGCACGCTCCACCATCGCACGGTCAAAAATACGCGATTCAGCAAGCCCGATATCACGCAAACCTTTCTTAAGATCTTCGGCCTTGAATGACTTCAGCCCAACAAAATCAAGTGTTGCAATGGCTGGGCGTTCTTCGAGCACGACCACCAGAATCTGGCCATCAATTTCAAGCCGGACATCCTTAAAAAATCCGGTGGCGAACAGCGCTTTGATGGCGCTGGCGGCTTTTTCATCATTGATCGTGTCACCAATCTTGACCGGCAAATACGAGAATACAGTACCTGCCTCTGTGCGTTGAATCCCTTCAACACGAATATCTTTGATTTGGAATGGCTCGAACGCAAAAACCGCACGCGCCAGCAAAGCCGAAACTAAACCAGCAAGTAATTTTTTATTCATTGTTATTCGTTCGATAAAAACACAAATTAGCTAGAAGATAGCTAAAAAATAGCCGAAAAATCAACTGGAAAAAAGGCGATTAAAGTCGTTATAAAAAGCAAACAGCATGAGCAGCGCCAGCAGGGCAAAACCTACCTGTTGTCCAATCGCCAAAACCCGATCAGAAAGCGGCTTTCCCTTGATGAATTCCGCAAGATAATACATTAAATGCCCCCCATCCAGAACCGGAACAGGCAGCAAATTAAGCACACCAAGGCTGATACTGATCAACGCAATAAAACTAAGGTAATAGCTCAACCCAAGACGCGCTGTTTGGCCTGCGTAATCGGCAATGGTGACGGGTCCGGAAAGATTTTTCCAGGACAACTCCCCCGTGATCATGCGCCCCATCATGCGCAAACTGATAATCGCGGTATCCCATGTTTTAGCCACCGCGCGAGTCGCGGCTTCCCAAGGGTTATAACGAACCAGAGTGGTCATTTCAGTCATCACTGACACATCTTCCTTGACAGCCATCCCTAGTCTGCCAACACGTACTCCACCCTCCCCGTTCAGCTGAGGGGTTGCCGTCAGATTCATCTGCTGCCCGGTCCGCACAATGGTAAAAACTAACGGACGCCCAGCAGCATTGCGTGCGATAGCGCCAATGTCAGCCCACTCGGAAATTTTTTTGCCATCAATTTCCAACACCCGATCATCCGTACGAAAGCCAGCAATGGCAGCGGCAGAGGTCGGCATAATCTGTCCGACAATCGCAGGCAAAGGCGGCCTGTAGAGCAGTAAACCCAGTGGGGTCAATGGATCTTTTTCGATCTCGGCCAGTGAAAACCGCAGATTATCGAGGTGATAACTCACTGACGACCCCTCGCTTGTCGTACCATCCAGCTCCAGCGCCGCCACATTCATCGCCTGCCGCATCACTTCCCAGCGTAAATCCTGCCAGCTGGCAATGGATTTGCCATTCACGGCACGCACGGTGAAACCCGCTTCAATTCTGGCAACCGCTGCGGGGCTTCCCTGTGGTGGAACACCCAGGCGCGGCTTCAATTCGATCATGCCCGCCATGAACACCAGCCAGTAAAGAAAAATGGCCAACAGCAAATTGGCTACAGGTCCGGCAACAACAATAAAGGCACGGCGACCAACCGTTTGCTGGTTAAAAGCGCGTGACAGCTCGCTAGCGGCGACATCACCCTCACGCTCATCAAGCATCTTGACATAGCCACCCAAGGGCAACAACCCAATCGCCCATTCCGTTTGATCGCTACCGAAACGGCGTGACCACATGACCGGCCCAAAGCCGATCGCAAACCGTAAGACCTTGACACCACATCGACGTGCAGCAAAGTAATGGCCCAGCTCATGAATCAAGACCAACAGGCCTAGTGCCAAGAGAAAAGCGCCTGCATAGAGTGCGATCATTTGAAAATTCACTAGCTACTCCTTATTGTACGTAAGCAGGCAAAGCACGTTGCGCTGCAACTCGCCCCTGATGATCAGCCGCCATAACCATATCTATCGTCGTCACGGCGCTGTGCGGCACAACCTCTAGCGCTTCAGCAATCACTGCGGCAATTTTAAGAAAGGGTAAATGTCCCGCCAAAAATGCGCTCACCGCGACTTCATTTGCTGCATTCAACACAGCCGGTGCATTCCCGCCCGCCCGCAAGGCCTGATATGCCAAGCCAAGACAAGGAAAACGCGCGAGATCCGGACGCTCGAACGTCAGCTGCCCTATGGCAAACAAATCGAGTTTTTGTACACCAGAATCAATGCGTTGCGGCCAAGCCAGGGCATGTGCAATCGGGGTTCGCATATCCGGATTACCCAGTTGAGCGAGCACAGAGCCATCGGCATATTCAACCAGCGAATGAATAACGCTTTGTGGGTGAATCACTACTTCAATATGATCAGCTGGTGCGTTAAACAACCAATGCGCCTCGATGACTTCAAGCCCCTTGTTCATCATGGTTGCTGAATCAACGGAAATCTTTCTTCCCATGACCCATTTGGGATGGGCTACCGCTTGCTCCGGAGTCACACTTGATAGTGCTTCTATCTTGATATCCCGAAATGGTCCTCCTGAGGCGGTGAGCAAAATACGGCTGATTCCAGCAGGAGAAAAATCTCCTGCATATCCTGCAGGCATGGATTGAAATATCGCATTGTGTTCACTGTCGATCGGCAACAAGCACGCGCCAGATTGACGCACTTCTGCCATGAAAATATCACCCGCCATGACCAGTGCTTCTTTATTGGCCAGCAAAACGCGTTTGCCAGCGCTCACCGCAGCCAGCGTCGGCATAAGACCTGCTGCACCGACAATAGCCGCCATGACCGCATCCACTTCAGACAAGCTGGCAATATGCGTCAGCGCGTCAGCGCCATACAAAACCTGGATGTTAGAGCCACCGGCTGAAAGCAGATGTGTCAACTGTTGTGCCGCTGTCGCACTGCCAGTCACTGCATAAGCGGGTTTGAATTGACGGCACTGTTCGGCAAGCAGTTCGATGCGGGTATGGCCGCTAAGTGCAACGACCTTATACCGATCTGGATGACGCGCGACAACATCCAGCGTGCTTACGCCAATAGAGCCGGTTGCACCGAGAATAGTCAGATTCATCATACAAAAAAATAGAGCACGAATGCAGCCAGCGGCAAGGTGGACGTCAAGCTGTCGATGCGATCCAATATGCCTCCATGGCCAGGCAGCAACCCACTACTATCCTTTATCCCCACTTGGCGTTTTAATAATGACTCGAATAGATCACCCACCACACTAACTGCTGTCAGCAGTAGCAAAATCAACGCCCACTGACTCCAGTGCAAGGTGTTCGTTGCAGGGGAATAAATCAGCAAAAATACACTATAGACCCCTACCCCCAACACCGCCCCGGCAACGCCTTCCCAGGTTTTACCGGGACTGATGGTGGGAGCCAATTTATGTCTGCCAAACGCACGGCCTGTGAAATACGCCCCGATATCAGCCACCCAAACAATTGCCATCGTTGCCAGTAACACCCACGGACCGACAGTGTATAAAAACACCATGGCAGCCCATGTAGGCAGAATTACCAGAATACCCATGAGATAGCCAAAAAAGTCATTCCCGCCAAGTGTCCATTTTCGCCATAGCCAAAAGGGCACGATCGTTAACCAGAACACCACAGAAATAGTCAACAAAATGGGGGTCAATGTTGCGGAAAGAATGTGCACTTGCCAGCAGAACAGCAATAAAACAAAAGCATACATGATGCGGGCTGGCTGATCTTGCCGCATCAAGCCGCCCCATTCCCAAGCGGCGCAGGCAGCAATCAGCGCAAAAGCGAACGTGGCTACGCTAGCGGAAAACGTAAACAGCACTGCACCCAACCCAACTACCAGGCATAGTGCGGTAATTACGCGTTGATTAAGATTGGACATCCTGCTGGCATGCGCCCATCAATGACACAGTCATTGCCAATGGCAAACTCATGAGTGCTATAAAGTCGGCGCTGATAATACGGCGACCGAGCTTGTCTGATCATTTTTCTGGTCGCTTACCTGATCACCAGTTCGTCCAAAACGGCGCTCGCGCTGCTGGTAAGAGTGAATCGCTTCACTTAATGAAGACTCAGTGAAGTCAGGCCACAATGTATCAGTAAAATAAAATTCACTATAGGCCAACTGCCACAACAAAAAATTGCTGATGCGCTGCTCACCCCCTGTGCGAATGAACAAATCAGGCTCAGGCGCATATGCCATCATCAAATGAGGAATCAGATCAGCCTCGGTGTAATGTCCGATTTTTTCTGGATGAGCCAGCGCTAACTGATTGGCCGCCTGCAAGATATCCCAGCGACCACCATAGTTAGCAGCAATCGTCAGCGTCAGACGCGTATTGTTGGCAGTCAGCGCCTCACCTTCGTGAATCAATGCTAACAATTGTGGCTCAAAGGCTTGCAAGTCGCCCACAACATGCAAACAAACACCATTCGCATTTAGTTTACTAATTTCACTCTGTAGTGCAGTAAAAAAAAGATTCATCAAAAACGAAACCTCATCGGCGGGGCGACGCCAGTTTTCCGAAGAAAAAGCAAACAGGGTAAGGTATTCAATGCCTTGCGAAATGCAAGCCTTTACCATCGAACGAACCGTCTCAACACCTCGTTTATGACCGACCACGCGTGGCAAGAAACGTTTTTTCGCCCAACGCCCATTTCCATCCATGATCATGGCGACATGTCGCGGAATATCACTGACATTCGGTATCGTCTGGGTTGAACTCGTGAATTTTGCCATTAGAATTTCTTCGCAGTTCGGTGCAAGACAATTGCGGTGATGTGGATCAAACCGCCATCAAATCTTTTTCTTTATCGGCTAGCAGCTTGTCCACCTCAAGCACATAACGATCAGTCAGTTTCTGGATGTCGTCTTGTACGCGACGCTCCTCATCTTCAGAAATCTCTTTATTTTTCAGCGCCTCCTTGAGGTGTGTATTGCCATCGCGACGCAGATTACGTATCGCGATCTTGGCATTTTCACCTTCATGCTTCACAACTTTGATCAAGTCACGGCGACGCTCTTCGGTCAAAGCCGGCATCGGCACACGAATCACATCACCTTGCGTCGCAGGGTTTAACCCTAGATCAGCATCACGAATAGCCTTTTCAACTTTGGATACCATAGGTTTTTCCCACGGCTGTACACCAATCGTTCGTGCATCAAGCAGAGTGATATTCGCTACTTGGTTGATCGGCATTGGCGAACCATAATAATCAACTTGAACATGATCCAGTATGCCCGTATGCGCTCGGCCAGTGCGTACTTTCGCCAGATCGGCTTGCAGCGACTCCAAACTCTTTTGCATCTTTTGTTCGGTGATTTTTTTCAGCTCGGGGATCATCAAAAGACTCCTGAATTAAACGCTTGCATGCGCGCCTGCACATGGCCTAACAAGCTTAAACGTGAACCAGCGTTCCTTCGTCTTCGCCCATCACCACACGCAAGAGCGCACCTGATTTAAAAATTGAAAACACATTGATCGGTAGTTTTTGGTCTCGACACAAGGCAAACGCAGTGGCATCCATAACGGCGAGATTGCGTTGAATCACCTCATCAAAACTGATGCGCGCAAAACGCGTTGCCGCAGCGTCTTTTTTAGGATCGGCGGTATAGATGCCATCAACCTTTGTCGCCTTCAATACAATTTCAGCGCCTATTTCCGCACCTCGCAAGGCTGCTGCAGTATCTGTTGTGAAGAAGGGGTTCCCCGTACCTGCCGCAAAAATAACCACCTTACCTTCTTCAAGATACCGAATGGCCTTGCCGCGAATATAGGGCTCAACAACCTGCTCCACATTGAGTGCGGACTGCACCCGGGCGCCAAGTCCTGCCTGACGCATGGCATCTGACAAAGCCATCCCGTTCATCACTGTCGCCAGCATGCCCATGTAATCAGCTGTTGCCCGATCCATGCCGGTAGCCACACCCGACATGCCACGGAAAATGTTTCCACCGCCAATGACCACACCGACTTCAACCCCTAGATCAACCACGCCTTTAATTTCAGCCACAATACTATTGAGCATCGGGATATTAATGCCATAAGCATCATCTCCCATCAGTGCCTCGCCAGAGAGCTTGAGCAAAATACGGCGAAATTTTGGCGCGGCCATGTATTATTTGTTTTCTGCAGCAGCAGCGGCTTGAGCAGCGACTTCGGCAGCAAAGTCCGTCACTTTTTTCTCGATGCCTTCACCCACCACGTACAGGGTAAAGCTGGCAACTGAAGCGGCCTTGGCTTTCAAAAGCTGTTCAATGGTTTGTTTACCATCTGCGGCTTTGACGAACACCTGGCCTAACAAAGTGACATCGCGCAGATATTTTTGCACGGTTCCTTCAGCAATTTTTTCCAGCATTGCCTCAGGCTTGCCTGATTCGCGCGCTTTTTCTATGGCAATACGACGCTCCGTTTCCAGCAATTCAGGAGGAACTCCGGAGGCATCCAGTGACTTCGGTTTAGAGGCTGCAATATGCATCGCAATATCTTTAGCCAAGGACTCATCGCCACCCACCACATCCACCATGACTCCAATTTTCGAGCCACCATGAAGATACGAAGCCAGCCGCCCTTTTGCTTCAAAGCGCACAAAACGGCGCAAGCTCATGTTTTCGCCAATCTTGCCGATCAACCCCGTGCGTAAGGATTCAACAGTGCCACCGTCTAACTCTAACGCAGATAATGCAGCAATATCAGCCGGATTTTTTGTGGCTACCAAAGCGGCGCAATCGGCAGCCAGCTTGAGAAAGTCATCGTTCTTGGCAACAAAATCAGTTTCTGAATTAATTTCCAGAATGCTGCCCAATTTGCCATCAGCGCTGATATACATGGCAACCACACCTTCGGCGGCCACACGACTTGCAGCCTTGGATGCCTTGCTACCGAGCTTGACACGCAGAATTTCTTCAGCTTTATCCATGTCGCCAGCAGCTTCTGTTAGCGCTTTTTTGCACTCCATCATGGGCGCATCGGTCTTTTCGCGCAATTCTTTGACCATACTTGCGGTAATTTCCGCCATGCTTGACTCCAATTTCAGAAACATTACACAAAAAAGCGGCATCAAAAAACGGGGAGCGACTAAATCCTAAATGCCCTCCCCGCCATTAAGCCACGCTTGCAAATTAATCTGCAGACGCACCCTCACCATCAACTTCAATAAACTCTTCGTCACCAGCCAACTCTTGGACGAGATCGCCCATGGCTTGATTTTGGCCTTCCAGAATAGCGTCAGCAATACCACGCGCATACAAGCGAATAGCGCGTGTAGAGTCGTCATTGCCAGGAATAACGTAAGTCACACCTTCAGGCGAGTGATTGGTATCCACCACGCCAATCAACGGAATACCGAGCTTGCCGGCTTCAGTGATGGCAATTTTGTGATAACCCACATCGATCACAAAAATCGCATCGGGCAAGCCGGCCATGTTTTTAATACCGCCGATAGACTTTCTGAGCTTGTCCATCTCCCGTTGCAAAGTGAGGCCTTCTTTTTTAGACAATTTGGCCAAGCCACCGTCTGTTTCCAGCTGCTCTAACTCATGTAGGCGCTTGACAGACAACTTCAAGGTTTTGAAATTGGTCATCATGCCACCGAGCCAGCGATCATCGACGTAAGGCATACCACAACGCGTAGCCTCTTCAGCGATAATCTCGCGCGCCTGACGTTTGGTGCTGACGAAAAGAATCGTACCTTTTTTAGCGGC
This sequence comes from Rugosibacter sp., assembly GCA_011620215.1. Classification (GTDB taxonomy): domain Bacteria; phylum Pseudomonadota; class Gammaproteobacteria; order Burkholderiales; family Rhodocyclaceae; genus Rugosibacter. The sequence continues at coordinate 408 of WOZP01000106.1, read as the reverse complement.
CAGCTTGCGTACGAAAGCAATCGCTTCGTTGTATTTAACGAAGGTCTTTTCAAGGTTAACAATATGGATTTTGTTGCGATGGCCAAAAATATAAGGGGCCATCTTGGGATTCCAGAAACGTGTTTGGTGGCCGAAGTGAACGCCGGCCTCCAACATTTGGCGCATGGTAGTGCTCATCGAGTATCTCCGATTGGGTTGAACCGCCGCCCGGCCGTGCTGCTCTGCAAGGATTTACTCTTGCAAACGCCACCCTATCGGCGCCAGGCGTGTGGATTTCCGTCCAGGAACATCCCGGACAGGGTCGCTATTCTAGCCGCCCTGCCCTATTGGATGCAAGCATATCAGTCGGCAATGACTGCACCCCATGCAATGCGCCCACAGTCAAAAAGTCGGTGCCAGTAATACGGT
>WOZP01000123.1 GCA_011620215.1 Rugosibacter sp. | reverse complement strand
TGTTTCAATCCTCGCCCCCCGTTGCCGAGGGGCGCTACGGTTCGCGCACAATAGGCGGAAATCACGGATATTTCGGCACGCATTTCGCGAACCGGTGCTCGAACCATTTTCCGTGCTTCCATTGGATACCCAATCAACTGACGTTGTCCCAAGAATTCAACTACTTGAATGTAGCGCGAACCTCCCCGCTTTTTCATGTGAGCTTAGGGTTCGCGCTACACGCCATCACCTTCTACAACACGAGCGGCCCATCAAAATCGGTGGCCTTAAAAACCCCGTGCTCTCTGACTTCGCAGCCTCTCGACTCGGCCAAACGATAGAGACGCAGATTATCCTCCTCCGGCTTGATTTCGGCCAGCAGGCGCCGCTCTAATTCTTCCATTTTCACCAGATCGATTTGAAATTCGAAGACCGATTTTTGCACCCGCTGCCCTACACCCTCACACACGCGGGCAACGCGACGAAGCCTGCGCCGCCCTTCGCGGGTTTCGGTATTCACGTCGTAGCAAACAATGACCAGCATGACATCAGCGTAGCAAGAAAGGCAAATAGCTTTCCATATCGCCGCGTAAAGTACGAGCGAGAAAGCGCGCCTGCAACTGTGGCAGTAGGCCCAGCGCCACCGGCTGCTCCAGCAACGGGTGAGACAACGTTTCCTGTTTGCGTTCCTGCCACGCCACCACCACTGCCTTGCGCCCTTGTTCTGCAAGCGTTACGCCGCCGCCTTCGTGCAAAGTGAAATCCCCTGCTTGCACCTGCCCGCGATTCACCAACGTCAGGGCCAGCCGATCCGCCTGATGACGAAACTCTTCCATCAGGTCGAGCGCCAGCGCCGCCCGCCCCGGCCGCACGGCGTGCAGGAAACCCAACTGCGGATCGAGGCCGACCGATTCCAATGCAGATCGGCAATCGTTCATCAACATGGCATACAGGAAGGAGAGCAGCGCATTCATGCGGTCGCGTGGTGGCCGACGGGTACGGCCGTCCAGCGAAAAATCCTCCCGCGCATCGGCGCGCACGATGAAGTTGATGCAGCCAAAATACTGCCGTGCCGCCTCGCCTTCAACGCCGCGCACGACATCCAGGTCCGCCGCGCCGGGCAAGGCGCGCAAGGCCGCCGCGAGATCGTCGGCGCCGCGCGACAGGACACTGGCATCCCCCGCATCTTTCGCCTCGCGCGCGCCGCGCAGCAACACCTGCCGACTGTTGCGCAGCTTGCCGGCAATGCAGGCGCGTGCCACTTCCAGCGTGAAGGCCGCGTCATTCGCCTTCTCATGCTGGGCGCGGCGCAGCAGGATGTTGCCCGACACCGGGCCTTCCAGCCGCGCCTTGAAGCGGCCATTGCCGTCGAGCAGCACCAGGCTCTGGCCGTTGTCCGCCAACCGGTGCATCAGGGCCGGCGAGACCAGCACGTTGCCAAAAACGACGATGCCACCCAAATGATGCAGCGGTACGCGCAGTTTCGTTTCGCGCTCCACTTCGATCCGTACTGTGTCGTTATCCAGGTGCAGATAGGACAGAGGCGTGGTGACGTAAAGGGTATTAAGGAGAGTTTGCATCTCAGTTTCCCGGTTCAAATTCCGGTTCAAATAAATGTGCCACCAGTGCTCGCCGCTTACCTTTTTCGGCAAGGAGAGCTGGCTGGCAAAGATCAATCAGCGAACATTCCTTGCAACGCTGGTCGTTGACCGGCGGCGGCAAAGTCGGCGCTGACAGGGCGGCGCGCACTTCCGCCACGCACGTTTCAACCGCCTGCCGCAGTTCCGACGTGATCGCCACCTCTCGCCGACGGCGGGACGTGGCGTGGTAGATGGCGCCAAAAGACACGGCCTTGCCAGTCATCTCCTCCAGGCACAGAGCCTGAGCGGCAAGCTGGATGTCGTCATGGCGTTTCTCGCGTTTCTTGCCATGTTTGTATTCCACCGGGTAGGGCGTGCCGTCAGCCAGAAACTCGACCACGTCCGACTTGCCCACCAGCCCCAGCCGATCGCACCACAGGGGCATCGCTCGCCCCACGCGCAAACCGGGCCGCGTCTCCACACCCGGTTCGTCCACACGGGCATGCACCGCCTGGCCGCGCAAAGTGTGAATATTCTCCTCGAATGCCTGCTCGGCGTGAATCAGGCAACACTGGCGCGGGCAGTAGCTCCAGTGTTCGAGGGCGGAGATGGGGATGGGGTTGGCGACGTCACTCACGAAACGATCATGGCTCCGATCATTTGTCGCCTAATTCACGCTCAATCTGCTCGATGCTCGGGAGGTTCATCTGCAATTCCTCAGGCAAAGCTGCCACGAGCTGATATTCAGCAATGCCAATCGGTTTATTGGTGTCGCGTAGCGCATATTCAGCCACCACTCGGTTCTGGCTCTTGCACAACAGCAGACCAATGGTGGGATTGTCCTCCGCCGATTTCACTATGGCATCCACCGCGCTCAAATAGAAGCCCAGTTGTCCAGTGTGCTCCGGCTTGAAGGCGCCCGTCTTGAGTTCCACGACCATGTAACAGTGCAGCTTGAGGTGATAGAACAGCAGGTCGATGAAAAAATCATCACCGCCAACCTCAATAGGTACTTGCCGCCCAACATAGGCGAAGCCGGCACCCAGCTCCAGCAAAAAGCGGGTGATGTGCTCGACGATGGCGGATTCGATCTCGCGCTCGTCGGCCTCCTTGCCCACGCCGAGAAAGTCGAAAAGATAGGGGTCTTTGAGCATGCTGCGGGCCAGATCGGACTGCGGCGCGGGCAGTTGCGCCGCAAAGTTGGTAACCGCCTGGCCTTCCCGTTCCAGCAAGCGGGTTTCGATATGGATATTTAGCACGTTGCGCGACCAGCCATGCGCAATGGCACGCTGCGCATAGGCCAGGCGCGATTGCGGGTTTTTCAGTCGGGTCAGCAGCACCAGGTTGTGCCCCCAAGGCAATTGTCCAACAGCCTGTTGGACAATTGCGGCATCGGGCCAAGCCTCGGCAAAGGCGCGCATGTACATCAGGTTGGCGCGGGAAAAACCCTTCATGTCCGGGAAGTCTGTTCGCAAGTCATGCGCCAGTCGCTCAATCACTTTTGCGCCCCAACCCTGCTTGGCTTGCCGCTCCAGGATGTCACGCCCGATCTGCCAGTAAAGCAGCACCAACTCGCGATTCACCGCCAGCGCCGCACGCTGCTGCGCGGTATGGATGCGGGTCTTCAACTCGGCCAGCCAGTCGGCGTAGCCGATGGGGGGCTC
>WOZP01000134.1 GCA_011620215.1 Rugosibacter sp. | reverse complement strand
TGTATGACGCCGATGTGCTGCCACGTTATATCGTGTTTCCGTTTTGAGGAGAAAAAAATGAGCCCGGTTTCTGAGGCGCTATCGAGTACAGCCACTACAGATAAAGCAGCAAAGGCGTTGTTACCTTTGGATGATTTTACGTGGAACAGCTGGTCAGCCATGGAGACGCAGTGGCGGGTTGAACGATTGCTCAGCCGCTATGTGGCGTGCATTGATGAGGATGACCTGGAAAATTGGCCGGAATTTTTCGCGTTGGATGCGTGTCGTTACGAGATCATCACTCGCGAAAACGTGGAGCGTGGCATGCCACTGGCGCTGATGTTTTGCACCAGCCGCGGCATGCTGGTTGATCGCATTGTTTCACTGCGTGAAGCCAATATCTACCCGCAGCGCTGGTACCGGCATATCATTTCAAATGTGTTGATTCAGTCGGTCGATGCAGAATGCCTGCAAGTGCAGAGCAACTACGTCGTTTTACAAACTCGCCGTAATGGTCAGACAGATATTTTCAGTGCCGGCAAGTATCTTGATCGCATTGTACTGAACAAGGGCGAGCTTAAATTTTCTGAAAAACGGGTTGTGGTCGATACGCATCGTGTCGATACGCTGCTCGTTGCCCCCATCTGAAGGAGGATGACATCATGAACGCACCCACCGAAAGTTTCGAGCAGCGTTGGACATCCAGTCCGGAAGGTTTTCGTGTTCCGTATGAAGTGTTTACTGATCGCGCCTATTATGATCGCGAGCAAGAGAAGATTTTTCGTGGCGAGACCTGGTCGTTTGTCGGCCTGGAAGCTGAGTTACCCAACAAGGGCGACTTTAAGGCCACGGCCATTGGTGACACTCCCGTGATTGTGACGCGTGACCAAACCGGCCAGATTCGTGTATTCAAAAATCGCTGTGCGCATCGTGGGGCGCTTTTAGTCCGCGAGTCACGTGGCAATGCAAAATCATTTGATTGCGTGTATCACCAGTGGTCGTTTGACCTCACTGGCGCGCTACGCGGTGTGCCTATGCGTCGTGGTGTGCGTGGCGAAGGCGGTATGCCGCCTGCATTTGACATGGCTAACTTCGGGCTGGATGCGTTGCGCGTCGAAGCCCTGAATGGCGTTATTTTTGCCAGTTTTTCCAGCACGGTTGAGCCGCTACTTGATTATCTCGGCGAAGAAGTTGTCGATACAATTAAAAGGATTTTCAATCGCCCGATTCGGATTATGGGTGATCAGCGTCAGTATGTTCACGGCAACTGGAAGCTCTACGCTGAAAACACGCGGGACCCCTACCACGGGAGCTTGTTGCATCTGTTCCACAACACCTTCGGGCTTTACCGTGCAACGCAATCCGGCGTATCGCACATGGATGCTTCAAAACGCCATTCGGTTCTGAAAGTTGTCGCAACAGCCGTACCGGCTAGCGAAAGCGAAGATAAAGAAGTTTATAAAGATGTACGGTCGTACAACACCGATTTTCACTTGCAAGACCCAAGCATTCTTGCGGGTAGAAAAGAATTTGATGACGGCTCAACGCTTATCATCAATGCTATTTTTCCAAATCTGCTTTTGCAACAGATTGCCAACACCTTGGCGGTGCGCCAGTCGGTGACCTATGCGCCGGATGCTTTTGAAATCGTCTGGACACTATTTGGCTATGCGGATGATGATGAAGAAATGCAGATGATCCGCATGAAGCAATCCAACCTCATCGGGCCCGCCGGTTTGATTTCGATGGAAGACGGCGAAGCGGTCGAGATCGTGCAGGAGGCTGTGGTGCGTGACGGGCAAAAGACGTCACTTCTCGCCATGGGGGGTGGGCATTCTGACAATGTCGAACACATGATTACCGAAGGCCCGATCATCGGCTTTTGGGAAAACTATTGCCGCTATCTGGGCATCACGCAAAGCCGGATGGAGTAATTCAATATCGCATAAAAAGTCGGCGCTGATGACACGGCGCTTACGATTAAGCTGACATCTAAAGATCAGCAACCGTAAAAAAATAAACACTTAAGAGGAGTGGATGACAATGTCAAAGTATCAGGCGGGAACCTACACAGGCGAGGCGCCGAAAGTATGGCCTGCGAAGGTCAACCAGATTCCCAAGGAAATTTTTGGGGATGAAGCCCTTTTTGAAGAAGAACTCAAGAAGATTTTTTACGGCGACTGCTGGCATGTTGTCGGGCATTTTGCGGAAATTCCCAACGCGGGTGACTTCAAGACCTTTGATCTGGGTCGTGTGCCGCTCTTGATTGCCCGCGGCAAGGATAACCAGGTGCGGGTGTTTTTCAACAGCTGTACCCATCGTGGCAATCAGCTGGAAACCTCCGTCAGCGGCAACCGCAAAGAGTTTGAATGCCCGTATCACCGCTGGCTGTTTTCGCTGGACGGTGCGCTGACCGCCTGCCCGGGGTCGAAAGAATTTGCACCGGATTTCAAGCAAGAGAACTTTGGTCTGGTTGAAGTTAAAACCGAGCAGTTTCTTGGCTTGATTCTGGTCACCATGGGCAAGAACACCCCCCCGTTAAAAGAGTGGCTGGGTGACTTGGTGCCCTCGACGCTAAGCACGATACTCGGCGGTGATGGCCGCCTCAAGTTGCTGGGGTATCAAAAAGTGCAGTATGCCTCGAACTGGAAAGGTTACAACGATAACGACGGCTATCACGGCGGGCTGCTGCACACGGCTTTCCGCATGCTTAATTTCCAGGGAGGGCAGGGAACCCAGCGGATGAGCGTCAATGGTCATTGGATTATTGAGGCGGAATTAAAGCCTGCACAAAACACGGGTTTTTTGAATGACCCCTCATTGATTGATTTCAAGGCAACCGACCCCAAGCGCGGATCGCTCATCGTGCAGCTTTATCCATTGACAGTAATGGTTAAACACATGGATGTCATCAATCTGCGGTTTGCGATTGCGCGCAGCCATGAAGTGACTGAGGTTCATTATGCTTACTTTGCACACGAGGATGACAGTGAGGAATTAGTGCAGCATCGCATCCGCCAGTCCTCCAATCTGCTGGGCCCCTGCGGTATGGTGAGCATGGAAGATGCGGCAGTTTTTCAGCGGATTCATATCGGCAACCACACGCCTGGTGTAGCTGAGTTTCAAAAAGGGGTAGCGAGCCTGAGTGAACTTTCTTTTGATGTAAAACAAAGTGACGAAAGTGGCAACCTGCCACGCTGGGAACACTACCGCAAAGTGATGGGTTTCAAACGGGAGGGAGAACA
>WOZP01000140.1 GCA_011620215.1 Rugosibacter sp. | reverse complement strand
TTAATGGTTTGGCCGAAGAGGGAGGCTGAGATTCAGCCAGGGACTCGGCCCGAGCGGGGTAAGGCAGGATAATCGTGGTTATTGATAACGTGACCGATAAGGTCATCGCAAAACGAGACAAGGTTGGCATGGATGAACATGGGAAATAAGACAAGTCCGCTGTTGTCGGTGAAAGTCGCCTCGAGGACATTGTGCGCGTCGGGGCGGGTAGATAGCCTGACCTGGGCTTCTGCAAAATTAATAGAGTACGGAGTCAGGAGGTAAGCCCAGCAGGTTACGACCATAGTTGCGCATCGCGGTTTCAAAATTCAGCGCAATATGCTGCCCCATCATGTACATATCGCGATAAAAGCGTTGCATTGGCTCGTGTTCAAAGCTGGCGCCTGCGCCAGCAAAATCCATCAATTGCTGGCTGGCTTCGCGCGAGCGTTTGGAAATAATCGAGCGCCAGGCAAATAAGCGCATGCGATCGTTTTCATTTAGCGTTGCTTGCCCCGCTGCGCAGGCATCCAGCTCGGCGGCGTAGCGCTTGAGCAAGCCGTCGGCCATGTCGATCTCTACCGTGGTTTCGGCCAGCGTCGTTTGCGACAGGGCGAACTCAGCTTGGCGCTGCCCTGAAAACACCGGAATGCGCGAAGCTGCACGCGTACGAAATCGGTGCAACATGCCCTGGGCACCGCCCAAACCGGGCGCCACCAGCGCCAAGGCCAATGCTGGAACAAAGGGAATCTGAAACAGCCCGCCGGGATTGACGGCTTGTCCCGGATACTCGTTGGTTTGCATGCCGCGCCCCAGGCGAAAGACACGGTGGTAAGGAACAAAGGCTTCCGTTGCTTCGACGCTGACCGAACTCGACCCCCGCAATCCCATGGTGTACCAGTCGTCAATAACGGTGTAGCTGTCTTTGGGCAAAAACAGCATCATGTATTCAGGTTCTGCACCCGCTTCATAAGGGGCAATAGCACCTACAGCAACCCAGCTGGCGAAGGGTGTTCCCGAGAGCCAGCTCCAGCGTCCTGACAGACGCAGCCCGCCGGGTACAGGCTGCGCTTTACCTGCGGGCATGAATGAGTCCGTAAAAATGGTTTCGGGATTTTTACCCCACAATTCATCCTGTAATTCCGGGCTGACCAAACCACCCCAGTAATGATGAATGCTGAGTATTCCGGCGACCCAGGCGGTGGATAGGTCGAAGCTGCCCAGGTGTTTGATGACTTGGGCATAATCCGAAAAACTGGTCTCATAGCCGCCGAAACGGGCTGGCTGGAGCATGTTGACCAGACCAGATTCAAGTAAGGCATGTGCAACCTCAGGGTGTAGCTGGCGAGCTGCTTCGGTTTGAGCGGCATACTTTTCGCCCAGCGCACCAAGGTGACTGGCCGTGGCCAGAAGTTGATCCAGCGAGGGAGAGGCGGAAGTTGTGGAAATTGACATGGCTATCCTAAAAATAATTTTAAAAGTGGTAGGGCTTAAATACGTAAGTAAGTTTTGGTGTTGGCATTCTTGCGTATAGACTAAAAAATAAATGCAGGCATAACGTGCAGGACGATTATAATTAGACTAATGACCTAAAAGTTACTAATCTGTATATGGATACAGTGTTTAGTTTTTTGCCGATGTTTTAAGTATTCCAAATTAGAATCAATACAAGAGCAAGAGTTATTTACGGAGGATGTATGAAAGTTATAGGTGAGTATGGCCGTTACCTGATGGCGTCTTTTATGGTGTTGTTGGGAATGGCCGGTATGGCTCACGGCGGTTTTGCCGTGTGGCTTGGACTGGTGACTTTTTTTGTGCTGGCCGCGCTTGATTTGTTTTCCAACAAGGATGTGTCCGTGCGCGGTGGTGCCGGCAAATGGTTTTACGATGGCGTTTTATATCTGCCACTGGTGTTGCTTTATGGCCTCTGGATTTTGTTTGCGCAACGCATTGCGGAAGGCCATCTGGGACTATTTAACTCGCTTGGTGCAATTATTTCCGTGTCATTTTTAACCGCGCTTGCCGGATTGCCAACGGCCCATGAACTCATGCACCGCAAGCATCCGCTGGAGATTTTGGGTTCCAGCCTTTACTTAACGTTGTTTGCGTTGCCCATGAATGATTTATATCATGTGCATGGACATCATCCTTTTGTTGGCACACTGGAAGATAGTGATACACCACGCCGAGGGCAAACGGTGTACGGTTTTGTCTATTCTTCACTCTTTCACGGCACTATGACTGCATATGGCCTCGAAAAAGCACGACTCGCCAAGCAGGGCCACGGGCCACTATGGTGGAAAGGCCGTGTAACGCTGGCATTGCTTTGTGTCGCTACATGGGTATTGCTGTTCTGTTTCATTGCCGGGCCAATGGGCATTGTATATTTGCTGGCAACATTGGCTATCTCGTTTATCATTATCGGTGGTTTTAACTATACTCAGCACTATGGCATCGTGCGCGTGCCAGGCACGCCGTTGTTACCGCACCACTCATGGAATCATCTGAATACCTTCAGCCGCGCGATCACTTTCGAGATTTCCAATCATTCGGAACATCATCTTGATCCGGATAAAGCTTATGAGTTGCTGAAAACGTATCCAGAAGCCCCGCAAATGCCTAGCATTATTATGTGCTTTCTGGCCTCGTTCATTCCGCCGTTGTGGGAAAAGCGGATTGCCAAACCTTTATTAGCGCACTGGGATACGCATTACGCTAGCCCGGCAGAGCAGCGTCTGGCGATGGAAGAAAACGCACGTGCTGGTTGGCCGATCTGGGTTAATTCCGCCACCGCTTAACAGAGCGGTTTTAAGCGTATTCGTTTGGATCCGGGTCGAGTATTTGCTCAATGGCTCGGATTCCATCCTTCACCAGCAGCTTGCGTTTTTTCATCCGTCGAATCATGAGCTCATCCTCAGACGGGTGAATTGCTATTCTGCGGATGGCCTCATCAAGCTGTTGGTGTTCCGCACGTAATGCATCAAGCTGTGCGCGCAAAGCTTTTGCAGCGTCTGCGTCTTCCGGTGTATCCGGGGTTGCCATTTAATCTACGAGCCCATTTTCCAGGCCATAGCGGATGATCTCGGCGGTACTTTTAAGGCCCATTTTTTCAAGCAGTCGCGCGCGGTACGTGCTGACGGTCGCAACGCCCAGGTTGAGATTCTCAGCGATCTGCGTCAGCGTGTTCCCCGTTGATATCATCACCAGTACCTGATATTCGCGATCAGTAATGCGTTCATGCGGCAGTTTATCGGTGTCGTCCGAGAGTGCTTCAATCAACTGTTGGGCAACAGCCGCGCTGACATATTTTTTGCCACCAGCCACTTGGCGAATGGCGGTGACCAGTTGCTCTGGTGCGCTCTGTTTGGTGAGGTAGCCTGCAGCGCCGGCTTTAAGAGCGCGCACGGCATATTGTTCTTCAGGATGCATGCTGAGCATAAGAATAGGCAGCCGTGGAAACTCTTTTTTCAGCTGCTTGAGGGTGTCAATGCCATTGCGATTGGGCATGGAGACATCCAGCAAAAACACATCCCACGGTTGCTGACGGGCAAGCTGCAACGCATCGGCGCCGTCATCGGCTTCACCGGTGACAACCAGATCATCAGTTTCTGAAAGAATCTGCTTGAGACCCTGGCGCACAATGGCATGGTCGTCTGCGATGAGGACATGAATTTTGTTAAGCATGGTCAAAATAACGCGCGTTGCGCTTCTTCATCAGCTGGTGGCTCGAGGTCGGTGTGTTCTGGCACGCGTAAGGTCATATGGGTTCCTCCTTGCTCTGCTGCAACTATCACGAAAGACCCCGCGAGGCTGGATATTCGCTCACGAATGCCGCGTAATCCAAAGGACTTGGGCTTTTGCAAATCGGCTTCTGAAATACCACGGCCATTATCGCTGACTTCCAGCACGATGTTACCGTGTTCGCGGTGCAAACGTATAAAGACCTGCGAAGCATTGGCGTGTTTAGCAATATTGGTTAGGGCTTCTTGTGCAATACGGAATAGTGCCAGTGATGTCGCCAGTGTAGGCTCGGAAATTTCTTCGTCGGACTGCACATGGCAAGGAATGTTGAACCGCTGGGTGAAGTCTTCGGCCTGACATTCAATTGCGGCAGGCAAGCCAAATTCTTTGAGAATACCGGGGCGCAGTTCACGCGCCACGCGGCTGGCTGTGCCCATTGCTTGATCTAGCAGGCCTTCAATTGAATAGGCCTTGTCACGCAGATTTTCGGCAGTATCCGGCAGCTTGCTGGCCAACAGCGCAACTTCAATTTTGAGTCGCACCAGAATAGAGCCAAGCTCGTCGTGGATATCGCGTGAGATGCGTTCACGCTCCTCCTCTTTGATGGCTTCAAGGTGGGATGATAGCTCGGCAAGTTGTTGCCGCGATTTGCGCAGCTGCGCTTCGCTTTCCTTACTCTGCGTGATATTGGTCGCAATACCTCGCCATTCGACCGTGTCACGATCCAGGCGATGCGGCATGGAGCGCAGATTAATCCATTTGTGCCGTGTACGTCCGCGGGTGCGGCCTTCCCAGTTGAGCAAAGTGCCGTTGGAGGCGGAGTCCTGCAAGGCGCGATGCAAGCTTTTCTTTTCTTCGGCATCGAAGGCATCGAATAGCCGTGAAGCCGAAGCCAGCAAATCGTGAGGGGTGACACCAAAGAGTTTTTGGCAGCCTTCGCTGGCGTAAAGAAAGCGATAGTCATCTTCTGTTTTCTGCCGAAGATGAAACAGCATGCCAGGTAAATTAGACGCCAGGCCGCGAAAGCGGGCCTCACTTTCTTTCAGGTTTTCTAACGCGATACGGTGGTCGGCACGATGACGCGCTTCACGCACTTCCCGCGTGATAGCCAGCACCAGGCGATCGAGCTGATGGCTATCAACCACGTCACGAACGCCGTCGCGCAAGGCTTGCTGTGTATCGGATGAGGTCACCGGGTGGGTGAGCAAAATCAACGGTAAATCAAGTGCGAATTGTTCGATTCGATTGAGCACGTCGGCGAGTGGTAGCGGCACCTGGTCAGGCATGTAGATGACTGCATCCCATTGTTGCTGTGTTAACGCATCATGCAAGTGACTAAGCGAGGTGACAGAATGCAGAACAACCGATGTTCCTGATGTACTAAATATCAGGTGTAATTGCGCAGCCGAATTATCTGTCGCGGAGATCAATAGCAGTTGCAACGCCTGTGTTGCGTCCGGCGTGCCATTCACGGTAGCCTTCTGTAAGGTATCTGAAAGCGTTTCAGCAGAGGTAGACAGGGCAGGCATCAAACCGGGTTTCAAATAGGAAGAGGGCTTTAAGTTTATAGCGATTCTCACCAATAGCTACGCTATAATTTGCACCATGCCGGCATAGCTCAGCTTGGTAGAGCAACCGCCTTGTAAGCGGTAGGTCGTCTGTTCGATTCAGACTGTCGGCACCAAAAAATCGCTGCATCTAAAACACTATCTGCTCATCTTATCCAAGGCCACTTTTAGTGGCCTTTTGTTTTGGGTTCAGCACAAGAGTACAGCAGGGTACAGCACTTCACAGCACTCTTTTCAGCAGCGACCCGAACGCTGCGCGGCGTAGTGCCAGCGCCGAGTTTTTGCTAATGAGGGAAAGTTCATTAATATGTTTAAACCATGTATATTGATTATATGCACCGTCCGCAATGGTGCATTCGGGCGGCTTTTTAGTGATCAATGGCACCTAAATTAATCTACATAAGGAGACAATCGTGGTTGCATTAACCGAAGAATCGACGAGTAAATTCGCAACGATTAACGAAGAAGGTCTGAGTAACTTCAAAATTCATTACAACGCAGCCGGACAGGGTGAAACCATCGTGATGCTCCACGGCGGTGGCCCGGGCGCCAGCGGCTGGAGCAATTACTACAAAAACATTGATGCTTTTGTCGATGCCGGTTATCACGTCATCCTGATGGATTGCCCCGGCTTTAACAAGTCAGCCGAGAGTGTTCCCGAAGTTCAGCGCGGTTTATTCAATGCGCGGGCTGTCAAAGGATTGCTGGATGTTTTGAAGATCAAGAAAACACATTTAATTGGCAACTCCATGGGCGGGGCCACATCACTGAATTTTGCCGTTGAGTTTCCGGACCGGTTGGACAAAATGATTCTGATGGGGCCGGGCGGCATGGGGCCGAGCGTTGTTCAGCCGAACCCGCAAGAGGGCATCAAGAAGATGTTCAAGTTGTATCACGCGCCGACCTACGAGAACTACGTGGATATGCTTGATGTGTTTGTATTTGATCCGTCCGGCATTACTGAAGAATTACGCCAAAGACGCTGGGCAAACATCCAGGGAAATCTTCAGCATCTGAAAAATTTTGTCGCCAGCGCACAGAAAGTGCCCATGTCCGCGTGGGACATCAGCCCCCGCTTGGGCACAGTGAAAGCAAAAACGCTGATCACTTGGGGCCGTGATGATCGTTTTGTGCCGATTGATCTTGGCTTGCGTTTGATCAACATCATTCCTGATGCGCAAATGCATATTTTTTCTCGCTGCGGTCATTGGGCACAATGGGAGCATGCGGATGAATTCAACCGCTTGGTGCTGGCCTTCCTGAAAAACTGATACAAACCTTGTGAAGCTTGAGCTTCGCAAGGTTTGTCGAAAGCTGGAAAATCTGCGGCGAGGTATTCCTCGCCGCAATGGGTTAACGGGTGTCAACCACGCGTATTGGCGTTGGGCAGTGTGGACAGATTGGCCAGCTCAATTTTTACCGGTGGCTGCCAGCCTTTCTTGCGATGCTCTGCCACCACGGTGGTGAACACGCCGCCACGCACATAAAATCGCGCGGTAAGACGCATATAGCGCGGCTTCACAGCGCTGGCCAGATCATCCAGAATGCGGTTGGTGACATCTTCATGAAAATGGCCTTCATCACGAAAGCTCCACATGTAAAGCTTCAGGCTTTTTAATTCCACACAGACTTTATCGGCAATGTAATCCAGCGTTAGGGTGGCAAAATCCGGCTGGCCGGTTTTTGGGCACAGGCAGGTGAATTCCGGGATTTCCATGTGAATCTGGTAATCGCGGTGCGCTGCTGGATTGGGAAAGGTTTCAAGCGTTTTCGAGGGTTGGCTGGTTATCTGTTTGGCTGCTTGTTTGTTCATTGGGTCAGTCACTGAGAAGAAAGATGGGAATGATTATAATGGGGCGGCCTTCAACCCTTCTTTTTCCGGTTTATACCTTGTGCGTTTAATCAAGCTGAAAATTGCGGGCTTCAAATCGTTCGTCGAGCCGACCACCGTACTTTTTCCCAGCCAGTTAGCCGGTGTGGTGGGGCCTAACGGCTGTGGCAAATCAAATATTATCGATGCGGTGCGCTGGGTGCTGGGCGAATCCAAGGCGTCCGAGCTGCGTGGCGAATCGATTCAGGATGTGATTTTTAAAGGCTCAGGCAATCGCAAACCCGTGAGCCGTGCCAGTGTTGAGTTGTTTTTCGACAACGGACAGGCGCGCGCGGCCGGTCAGTGGTCTCAGTATGCCGAGATTACTGTCAAGCGTGTGCTGGATCGCGAAGGGAATTCGAGTTACTACATCAACAATCTGCACGTGCGTCGACGCGACGTGATTGATCTTTTCCTGGGCACGGGCCTGGGACCGCGTGCCTATGCCATTATCGGCCAAGGCATGATCTCGCGCATCGTCGAAGCGAAACCCGATGAGTTGCGTTTCTTTCTGGAAGAAGCAGCGGGCGTTACCAAGTACAAAGAACGGCGCAAGGAAACCGAGCATCGACTGGAAGATGCTCGGGAAAACATTGCGCGCGTGAATGACATTTGCAATGAACTGGAAGCCCAGGTCACACACTTGCAAGCGCAGGCGGAAGTTGCCAGGCAGTATCGCACGCTGCATGAGCAGGTTTCGATCAAGCAATCGGTGTTGTGGCTGAAAAAACGTAACGATGCGCGTAGGGATGCGGTGCAGCTGGCGCAGCAGGTGACTGAATCTTTGACCAAGGTGGAAGCCGAAACTGCCAAGCTGCGCGAGGTTGAAGCGCATGTCGAGCATGCGCGTGAGGCGCATTTCACTGCGTCGGACGCACTGCATGCAATGCAGGCCGAGATGTATGCCGCCAATGGTGAAGTGAGCCGTCTGGAAGCCGAATTGACGCATGTGCGTGACGCGCGCACGCGTCTGGAATCGCGATTAACGCAATTGGCAACCGAAGATGAGCATTGGGCGGCGCAGAAGATTCAACTGACAGAAGAAGAAGCACGTTGGCAGATGTTGCTGGACAATGCGCGCAATCGCTCAGCCAGCGCCACTCGCCAGCATGCAGAGGCTGCCCGGCGTTTGTCCGGCATGGAAGAGGCAGTGCGTCTGGCGGGTAGTGAAGTGTCCGCAGCACGGCGGGAGCAGAATCAAAGCGAGCAAGCGTTGCGGCTGGCAGAAGCCGATCACGGCCACGCACAACGTGCGTTGGAAAATCTTGCCCAGCGGCATACTCGGTTAGAGCAGGATCGCCTTGCCCTGGGCGCGCCTGATCCCTTGCTGCTGGCGTCAGCCCAAGAACATGAAATGCACAGTGAAGCCGCAGTCGCGGCAGCGCAGGCGCAACTTGTGCTCGCCCAGGCTGCCGTACCTGCGGCTGAATCCGAAGTGCGTAGCGCACGCGAGACCTTGCAGGCAGCGCATCGTCGCCTGACGGAAACCCGTGCGCAACATGGTGCTCTGGAGCAATTGCAAGCCAAAGTAGCGCCTAGCGGTGAAATTGGCACGTGGCTTAAAGCGCGCGGCTTGTCTGACGCCAAGCCTTTGTGGCAATCGATCCAGGTGAATGCCGGATGGGAAACCGCAGTTGAAGCGGTGCTACGCGAGCGTTTTTCGGCGCTGGTGGCTGATGCCGCGATCTTGCGCGCTGCCCTGACCGCCCCGCCACCCGCGATTTTGACCCTGGCGCTGGCTAACCCGGTTGCGCGACATTCCGCCACATTGGCGAGCGATACTTTGCGTGCGCAAGTGCAGTGCGCTGATCCCCGATGGGCTGCCGTGCTCGATGAGTGGCTGGCGAATGTGATCATTGTCGATGATCTATCCGCCAAGTTGTCGTTGGGTCAGGAACCAGCGATTACCGGAATGTATGTTTCGCGCGCTGGCCACACGCTGACCTCCTGCGGTATTACGCTGTACGCGCCCGATGCAAAAACCCATGGCGTGATCGAGCGACAGCGCGAGATTGATGAGTTGGCTGGATTGATCATTACGCATAGTGCGGCAGAACAATCCGCGCGTGAGGCGCAACAAGCCGCTGAACAAAATTTGACGACATTGCAAACCCGATTGACCACCGCCCGTCGGACGCTGCAAGAGGCGCAGCAAGCGTTTCATGCGGCACAAGTGGATGCGCTTAAATTGACCCAGGCGCAGGCGCGGTTTGAGGAGCGCTCCACGCAAATCGACCGTGATCTCGCTGAGTTGTCGCGCCAAAATGCGGCAGAGCAGGCGCGTGCCGAACGTGCCGAGCTAGAAGCCAGGCAACAACGCGAAAAGCTCGCCGATCACCGGCAGCAACTCGACCAATTGTTTGAATCGCAACGCCAAAAAGAAACAGCACTGCGCGAAGCGCGTCAGCTGGAAACACAACTGGCGCGCGAAGTACAAGAGGCTGGTTTTTCCGAGCGCGAATGCCTTTCCAAGTTGGAAGACAATGCGCGCGCAGCCACCACGACTGCGAGCCAATTGGCGCGCATTGCCACGGAAACTACCGCCGCGCGTACCGAAGTTGCCAGTATCAGTGACCAGGTTCTGCAAGAGCAATTGCATCGCGCGCTGGACGACCGGCGCGCCAAAGAGTCGGCGCTGGCAGAACGGCGAAATGCGCTGGAATCTGCTGCTGCCGAGTTACGCAGTCTGGACGAACGTCGCCTGAAGCTGGAGCAAGACATCGCCCCATTACATGAGCGGATCAATCAGCTCAAGATGAAAGCGCAAGCCGCACAAATGAGCGAAGCGCAATTTCAGGAGCGGCTGACGGAGATTAATTTACTCACCGAAGCCGATGAAGCGCCCTTTGCTGAAGCGCTCGCCACTCAGCCAAAAGACAGTGTTTTACAAAGCGAGATCACGCGACTGACCCATGAAATCGAAGCGCTGGGCCCGGTGAATCTGGCGGCACTGGATGAGCTAACAGCGGCAACTGAACGCAAAGGGTATCTGGATGAGCAATCACTTGATCTAGGCAAAGCCATCAACACTCTGGAAGATGCGATCCGGCGGATCGACCGCGACACGCGTGAGCAATTACAGGAAACCTATAACACCGTTAATTCACACTTTGGGCAACTCTTCCCGCAATTGTTTGGCGGCGGCGAAGCGCGCCTTATTCTTACGGGTGATGAAATTCTGGATTCAGGTATTCAGATCATGGCGCAACCGCCAGGCAAGAAAAATTCAACCATCCATCTGCTCTCAGGCGGCGAAAAAGCATTGACCGCCATTGCGCTGGTGTTTGCCATGTTCCAGCTTAATCCGGCGCCTTTCTGTATGCTGGACGAAGTGGATGCACCACTGGATGATTCAAATACCGTACGATTTTGTGACATGGTGAAACGCATGTCGGTGCAAACCCAGTTTATTTTTATTTCGCACAACAAGATCGCGATGGAAATGGCGCAGCAATTGATTGGCGTTACCATGCAGGAGCAAGGAGTTTCGCGCGTGGTGGAAGTCGATATTGGCGAAGCATTGCGGCTCGCTGAAGAACAAAAGGTGGCGTAAAAATGGCTTTGAGCGATTTGCAAATTGTTTTGATTGGCGCCGGAGCCACTGCCGTGGCAGGCGTCTGGGCTTACAACCTGTGGCAAGAGAGAAAGCTCCACCGCTTGAGCAAAACATTCTTTACCCATCCGCAGGACGATACGTTGATTAATCCGTTAATCAATCCGCCAGTCGCCGAACGCTCGCCTGATGATGAAGAAACGCATGATCTGGCAGATATAACGGAACGCAAGGAGCCTACTTTTTCGTCATTTCATGACGATGCTGTGGCTGTTAGTGAGCAAGCTAGAGAAAATTCGGCAGATGAATTTTCTGAACAAATTCATTCCTCATTGGCTGGAAAAATTGCAGAAGAATTTCCGACAGAGTTAAGCGCCGAATCACCGCAGGCATCAATACCCGAGCCAGATGTTTTACCCTCAGAATGGGCGGATACCTTAACTCACTGTGTGCTGCGGTTCAAAACGACTGAATCCATTTCCGCCGCGACGCTTTGGATGCTGCAATCGGACTGGGCTACGCAATTGGGTAAGCCGCTGTGCTGGCTGGCTTACGATGACCCCACCACCCGCTGGCTAGCGATTAATGAAAATGCAACCAGCGGGCATAGGCATTGGGCCGTAGCATTGCAACTCGTTGATCGGCGGGGCGCTGCTTCCGAGAGTACTTTGGCGCATTTTTTTAGCGGCATGCAACAGTTGGCACATCACATAGGCGCTGAATTGCCTTTGCCTGATTTGGCCCCCGTCGCCGCGCATGCAGCAGCACTGGATACTTTTTGTGCCAATGTGGATATTCAGTTCAAAGTGCATATTGTTGAATCCGCCGGTGGTATTTTTAGCGGGACCAAGTTGCGTGGCGTGGCTGAAGCTGCTGGCATGTTGCTCGAAGATGATGGCTATTTTCATGCCCGTGATATTGCAGGCGAAGAATTATTCACATTGATGAATTTGGGTAGCGAAACTTTTACTCTTGATAATTTGCGCTCATTGGCCACGCACGGTTTATCTTTGAGTCTGGATGTGCCGCGCGTGAGCGATGGGCTGGCGACGTTTGCCCGCATGTTGGCTACGGGCCAGCAACTGGCACGGGCACTGGATGGGGTGCTGGTGGATGCGCAGCGTGTGCCGTTGACTGATGTCATGACATCGGCGATTCGCGCCAAGATTACAGAATTGCAACACACCATGCGTGAGGCAGATATTGCGCCAGGCAGCCTTCGTGCTCTGCGCTTGTTTTCCTGATGTCTGATTCGTCCCTTGTTGAGCAAGCCAAAGACTTGCGTGCCGCGCTTTTGCAGCATGACTATCTGTATTACGTGCTTGATGCACCCACGGTGCCGGATGCGGAATATGACCGTTTATTTCGCCAGCTACAGGTGTTGGAAGCCGAGCATCCCGAGCTGCAGACGCCCGATTCACCCACACAGCGCATAGGCGGCAGACCCTTGCCGGCATTTGGTCAGGTGAATCACACCGTGCCCATGCTCTCGCTGAACAATGCGTTCAGCCTGGATGAAGTGACGGCTTTCGATCGGCGCTGTCGTGAAGGGCTGGATGAACCAGCGATTGATTATGCTTGCGAGCCGAAATTCGATGGGCTGGCGATCAGTCTGCGTTATGAAAATGGTCTATTCGTGCAAGGCGCGACACGCGGTGATGGCACAGTAGGCGAGGACGTCACGCAGAATCTGCGGACCGTACGCAACATTCCGCTACGCCTGGTGGGCAAGGATATTCCACCCCGGCTTGATGTGCGTGGCGAGGTGCTGATGTTGCGTGCCGATTTTGCCCAGCTCAATGTACGCCAGCGCGCGCGCGGCGAAAAGGAATTCGTCAATCCACGCAACGCGGCGGCTGGCAGCCTGCGTCAGCTTGATGCCAAAATTACCGCACAGCGGCCTTTGCGGTTTTTCGCTTACGGCGTGGTGGATGTCACTGCCGTATCGCCAGCGCCGACTTTTCATGACGAGATGATGAATCGCCTGGCGAGCTGGGGTTTCACGGTAGCTGCCGAGCGCGCGGTGATGCGCGGCGCGGCAGGGCTTGCGGCGTATTACGCAGAAATGGCTGCAGCACGCATGCAGCTGCCTTACGATATTGATGGCGTGGTGTACAAGGTGAATGATCTGGATGATCAGGTGCAGCTTGGTTTTGTCTCGCGCGCACCACGCTTTGCCATCGCGCATAAGTTCCCTGCGCAAGAGGCGTTGACCACGGTGGAGGCGATCGAAGTGCAAGTAGGCCGTACGGGTGCGTTAACGCCTGTAGCGCGTCTGGCAGCGGTCTTTGTCGGTGGTGTCACGGTTACTAACGCCACCTTGCATAACGAGGCCGAAGCGCAGCGCAAGGATGTGCGTGTGGGCGATACCGTCAGCGTACGCCGTGCAGGTGATGTGATTCCGGAAGTGGTGGCCGTCATCCTCGAAAAACGGCCCATGCTCGGCGAGCACAGTGATGCGCCATTGCATCCGCCATTTGCTCTACCCAAGTACTGCCCGGTATGTGGCTCTGCCGTGGAAAAACTCGAAGACGAGGCGATTGCACGCTGCATCGGCGGCTTGTTCTGCCCGGCCCAGCGTAAACAGGCTTTGCGGCATTTTGCCAGCCGCCGTGCGATGGATATTGACGGATTGGGCGAAAAAATCGTCGAGCAGCTGGTCGATAACGCCATTGTCAAAACGCCCGCTGATCTATACAAAATGGGTTTGACTAGCCTGGCCAATCTGCAACGCATGGCTGAAAAATCAGCTACCAACATTCTGGCCGCCATTGAGAAAAGCAAGCACACAACGCTGGCGCGCTTTATTTTTGCGCTGGGCATACGTAATGTGGGTGAAGCAACTGCAAAAGATTTGTCACGTTACTTTGGTAATCTGGATGCCTTGATGCGCGCGAGTGAAGACCAATTGCAACAGGTGCCCGATGTGGGGCCGGTAGTCGCGGCTTCGATTGCGCATTTTTTTGCCGAGCGGCACAACATCGAAGTGATTGAACAATTGCGTGCTGCGGGCGTGCAATGGCTGGAAAGTGAGCCCATGGCCTTGACAGTTGCCCCGCTGGTAGGAAAAGCCTTTGTGCTGACGGGCACCTTGCCGACACTCTCGCGTGAGGCTGCCAAAGAAATGATTGAGGCACAAGGCGGCAAAGTAACCGGTTCCGTTTCCAGCAAAACAGATTATGTCGTGGTAGGTGAAGACGCGGGTTCAAAACTCGTCAAGGCACAAGAATTAGGTATCACTCTGCTAAATGAAAACCAATTAAAGGAGCTGTTAGCGCAATGACTCATCCCAAGAAAAAAATCACCAAGGCGGTTTTCCCCGTCGCCGGTATGGGCACCCGTTTTTTGCCGGCGACCAAAGCCAGCCCTAAAGAGATGATGCCGATTGTGGATAAACCGCTGATTCAATATGCGGTGGAAGAAGCCGTTGCCGCAGGCATTACGGACATGATTTTTGTGACCGGCCGCTCCAAGCGGTCGATTGAAGACCATTTTGACAAAGCCTACGAGCTGGAAAGCGAGCTCGAACGCAAGGGTAAAACCGAGCTGCTCGAGTTTGTGCGCAATTTATTGCCCAAAGACATCAATTGCATTTATCTGCGCCAACCGGAACCCCTGGGTTTGGGCCATGCGGTGTTGTGTGCGCTTCCGGTGGTGGGCGATGAACCCTTTGCGGTGCTGCTGGCGGATGATCTGCTCGATGGCGAGCCGCCCGTGATGAAACAAATGGTTGATATTTACAACTACTACAAAACCTCGGTCATCGGCGTGCAGGATGTGCCGCGTGCGGACACCAAAAGCTACGGCATCGTTGATGCAAAACCGCTGACCGAGCAGGTCGAGCAGATTTCGCGCATTGTTGAAAAACCTTCGCCGGAAGAGGCGCCATCGACGCTGGCCGTGGTCGGTCGCTACATCCTTACCCCACGCATTTTTCATCATTTGATGCGCATCGGCAAAGGCTCGGGTGGCGAGATTCAGCTCACGGACGGCATTGCGGCGTTGCTCGCAGAAGAGCAGGTTTTAGCTTACCGTTATCAGGGCAAGCGTTATGACTGTGGTTCCAAGATCGGCTATCTGGAAGCCACTGTTGCTTTTGCCTTGCGTCACCCGGATGTCGGCACAGAATTCGCCGAGCTGCTCAAGTCAATGAAATGAACCCTGCGGAAGCGCAAAAAATCCTGGCTGAGGCCGACCTCATCTGTTCGGCAGAAAAGTCGGCGCTGGCGGTACGGCGCATTGCTGCTGCAATTTGCACACGTCTGGCCAACAGCAATCCGCTGGTGTTAGCCGTAATGGGAGGGGCTGTGGTGTTCACTGGCCAGCTTTTGCCGCTGCTGCCTTTTCCGCTGGATTTTGATTATCTGCAAGTGAGCCGCTACCGCGATAGCACCACGGGCGGGCAGCTGTCTTGGGTGGTTGAGCCAAAAAGCGCGGTTGCCGGGCGCTGCGTGTTGGTGGTGGATGACATTCTCGACGAAGGGATTACGCTCGCCGAGATTCGCCAGCGGCTATGTGCACAAGGTGCGGCCGAAGTGCTTATGGCGGTTTTTGCCGACAAGCAAAGTGAGTGCAGCAAGCCAGTCACCGCTGACTTTGTGGGTATTACCGTGCCAGATCGCTATGTGTTCGGCTTTGGCATGGACATCCAAGGCGCATGGCGTAACTTGCCTGCGGTGTATGCGTTAAAGCGCGAATAAGTATTTGGTGCGATTTTATAAAAAACGCGGCGCGGCGCAGTAACCGGCTAACAGGTTAACCGGTTAACAGGCTCTATTGATCTCTACGCCGCGTAATCAAGATCGCAACTAAATTAAGCGTGCGCTTTGCGCCAGGCCACCATGCCGGTCAAAATGATAATCGCGTGA
>WOZP01000036.1 GCA_011620215.1 Rugosibacter sp. | reverse complement strand
GTGCATGGCCGCAGCGAGCCGCTACAATTAGCCATGGATAATGCGGGCTTTCATCTGCTGCAAGAAATTCGTGACGAAGCACACCGTTTTGCCATTGTCGGCCATCGTGCGCGGCGCGCCAAGGCGCGCGGCCAATCCAAGCTGGAAGATATTGCCGGCATCGGTCCGGCACGACGCAGAAATCTGCTGGCGCAATTTGGCGGGCTGGATGGCGTGCGTGCGGCTACAATCGAAGACTTATGCCGTGTGACTGGCATCTCGCGCCATTTGGCCGAGGCCATTGTCACCCAATTACGCTCATGACATTGAATATTCCGAATGTGCTGACCTGGGGCAGAATTTCGCTCATTCCTATTGTCGTTGGCGTTTTTTACCTGCCACTGACTTCATTTGAACAGAACTTGATTGCGACAGGCGCATTCGTTGTCGCAGCGATTACCGACTGGCTCGACGGCTGGCTTGCCCGCAAGCTGAACCAAACTTCCGCCTTTGGCGAGTTTCTTGATCCTGTCGCCGATAAATTGATGGTGGCTGCCGCCTTGGTGGTACTCGTGCAGCTGGGACGCGCGGATGCTTTGTTGTCATTTGTCATTATCGGGCGCGAGATTGCCATTTCTGCCTTGCGCGAATGGATGGCAAGAATCGGCGCGGGCAAAAGCGTGGCTGTTTCTTTTGTCGGCAAATGTAAAACTGCAGCGCAAATGATCGCTGTGCCCTTACTGTTGTGGCATACGCCGCTGGGCCGGGTTGACGTGCAAAAGCTAGGGGGCTGGTTGCTTTGGGCGGCGGCTGTACTGACGTTGTGGTCCATGGGCTATTATTTATTTAAGGCATGGCGAGAGATATCTGCGTTGAAGCGTTGACAGCTGAGACATGAACGCTATAATTCGGCCCTGTTTTGCGGGAGTAGCTCAGTTGGTAGAGCGCAACCTTGCCAAGGTTGAGGTCGAGAGTTCGAGACTCTTCTCCCGCTCCAGATTTCAAGGAAAGGGAAAACGTTCAGGCGTTTTCCCTTTTTAGTTTTACCTTAGTCTTGGTTTCAGTCATGGACTTTCAATCATGGCGCGATGGCAGAGTGGTTATGCAGCGGCCTGCAAAGCCGTGTACCTCGGTTCGATTCCGGGTCGCGCCTCCAGTATCCCTGCGTGGTTTTCCCCCGCGAGATATTTCATAGGCATCGTTTGCATGCCCGGGTGGTGAAATTGGTAGACACAAGGGACTTAAAATCCCTCGGCGCAAGCCATACCGGTTCGATTCCGGTCCCGGGCACCAGTCATGGCCTGCAACATTGAGCAGCGCTTGATGACTCCTGATATAGTTTGCCTCGAATATTTTTAATAAGACTTGCAACTCCAATAAACCCCGCCACATTCCATTCGGAGGATCACCCCATGACGAACTCACTCTATGAAATCCCGCTCAACAAAATTGATGGCAGCGCCGCTACCCTGAACGAACACAAAGGCGAAGTTTTGCTAGTAGTGAATGTTGCATCCAAATGCGGTCTGACGCCGCAATACGACGGGCTGGAAAAACTTCACCAGAAATATCTAGGCAAGAAGTTTTCCGTACTCGGCTTTCCTGCCAATGATTTTGGTGCGCAAGAGCCGGGCACCAACGAAGAAATCCAGCAGTTCTGCAAGACCACGTATGACGTTAAGTTTCCGCTGTATAGCAAGATTCAGGTCACTGGGGCGGAGAAGCATCCGCTGTACAAGCATTTGACGACAGCAAAGCCGGAGACCGAAGAGCGTGGCGGCATGGAAACCATGCTGCGCGGTTACAAGATGGAACCAACGGAAAAGCCCGAAGTCGTGTGGAACTTTGAAAAATTCCTCATTAGTCGCGAAGGCCAGGTTGTGCGCCGGTTTGCTCCGGATACCGCGCCGGATGCTCCCAAGCTGATCGAAGCGATTGAAGCGGAGCTAGCGAAGGGTTAAGCGAAGTCAGGCTGGGCGTCGATAAGAACAACCCATTGCGGGAATTTCTGAGGGCGCCCCGCATGAATTCTTGCTGCTGAATGCAAGATGATTATTCTTAATCTTCTGTGTGACAATGGGCACCGTTTCGAGGGCTGGTTTGCTTCTAGCGATGCCTTTCGTGATCAGCAAGCGCGTCAGTTAGTGCAATGCATTCATTGTCAAACCTCTTCGGTAACTCAGCTACCTTCAGCGCCGCATGTCCGGCGCGGAGGGGTGATCACAACGCAGGATCGCAATACTCCGAATGCTGATGATGCCAGCGGATTGACAGTAGCACCCATTGCGCAACCGGAAACCGCGCAAAAACTCTTTCAAGCCTTGGCGGTGATGGCGCGCCAGGCGGAAAATGTAGGTGATCGTCTGCCCGAAGAAGCGCGCCGCATTCATTACAAGGAAGCTCCGGCGCGTAATATTCGCGGTATTGCAACGCTCGAAGAAACACGTGAGTTGCTTGATGAAGGCATTATGGTTTTGCCAGCGCCCGTGCCGCCGGAAAGCGAAACACATTGAGGGGGTTGCTGTTTTTATAGTGACAGCAGCACTTCAAGATTTCGCCAGTTTGGTCAGCGCATAGATTTTTTCCAGCGCATCGCGTGGGGTGAGTTCATCCGGTTGCAAATCGCGCAGTGCGTCCAGTGCGGGATGTGGCGGTTCTGGCAGCGGCGGCGCACTGGCGAAAAGATCGGGTTGCATCAGCGTGCCGACTTCGCGGTTTTCCATCAGCGTTAAACGCCGTCGTGCTTCGCGCACAACGGATTGCGGCATGCCGGCTAGCGCGGCCACTTGCACGCCATAGCTTTGCGAGGCCGGGCCGTCTTTTACGGCGTGCAAAAAGATGATCTTGTGGCCGTGTTCCACGGCGTCGAGATGCACATTGCAGCAGAGAGGATAATCCTGCGCCAAATGGGTCAGTTCGAAATAGTGCGTGGCAAATAGCGTGTAGGAACGGTTTTTTTCGATCAGGTGGCGGGCGATGGCAAAGGCCAGCGCAACGCCGTCGAAGGTCGAGGTGCCGCGCCCGATCTCATCCATCAGCACCAGCGATTTATCCGTGGCGCCATGCAAAATCGCGGCGGCTTCAGTCATTTCAACCATGAAGGTGGAACGCCCGGAGGCCAGATCGTCGGATGCGCCGATGCGCGTGTAGATCGCGTCCATCGGCCCGATGCGGCAGCGGGTGGCGGGAACGAAACTGCCGCAGTGAGCGAGCAGCACAATCAGCGCGACTTGCCGCATGTAGGTGGATTTGCCGCCCATGTTGGGGCCGGTGATCAGCAGCATGC
>WOZP01000098.1 GCA_011620215.1 Rugosibacter sp. | reverse complement strand
GCATGCCGTCGCGCGCCGAGGTGACTGACGCGGCCATGAGCGGGCGTGCCGAATGCGTCATGTTGAACAAGGGGCCTTACATTGTGCAAACCCTGCAATTTCTCTGCGGTGTACTCAACCGCATGGAATCACATCAGCAGAAAAAGACCTCACTGCTGCGCAGGCTCGATATTTCCCATCTGCACAGGGCAATGCAGGCCGGGAAAATTTCCAAAAGAAAGTAAGCCTCATATGCATGCGCTTCATCAGGCCAGAGTGATATCGCGTGACAGGTACACATCCTGGATAGCATTGAGCAGTTGCACGCCTTCCGCCATTGGACGCTGGAAAGCCTTGCGGCCGGAGATCAGGCCCATGCCGCCAGCGCGCTTGTTGATCACTGCCGTGCGCACTGCCTGGGCCAGATCGTTTTCGCCCGATGCGCCGCCGGAATTGATCATGCCGGCGCGACCCATGAAGCAATTGGCTACTTGATAGCGCACTAGATCAATGGGATGTTCTGTCGTCAATGCGGAATACACCTTGGGATGGGTTTTGCCAAAGCCAATGGCGGTAAAGCCGCCGTTGTTGGTGGCCTGCTTTTGCTTGACGATATCAGCTTCGATGGTGACTGCTAGATGATTCGCCTGGCCGGTCAAGTCGGCGGCTTCGTGATAGTCGACACCGTCTTTCTTGAAGCCCGGATTGCGCAGATAGGCCCATAAAAAAGTAACCATACCCAGCCGGTGCGCATGGGCAAAGGCTGCGGAGACTTCCTGTATCTGCCGCCGGGATTCCGGCGAGCCGTAATATACCGTCGCGCCCACTGCCATGGCACCCAGATCAAAAGCCTTTTGCACGCTGGTGAACAGTGTCTGGTCATACATCGTGGGGTAGGTCAGCATTTCATTGTGGTTCAGCTTCACCAGAAAAGGGATCTTGTGGGCGTATTTGCGCGAGACAGCGCCCAGTACGCCCAGTGTCGATGCCACCGCATTGCAGCCGCCTTCAATCGCCAGGCGGACAATATTCTCCGGATCGAAGTATTCCGGGTTGGGGGCGAAAGAGGCGCCGCCCGAGTGCTCCACACCCTGATCCACCGGCAGGATGGACAGGTAACCGGTGCCACCCAGTCGGCCGGTATTGAAAATCTGCTGGAAATTGCGCAGCGTACCCGGCGTGCGGTCGCTACCCGCGACGACTCGGTCAATGAAATCTGGTCCCGGCAGATGCAGTACGGTTTTGGGAAAGGTATGGCAAGCGTGGTTAAGCAGATAATCAGCTTCACTGCCGAGAAGTGCGGGGATGTCTGTCATATTGCCTCCTGGTACGATCTAGTAGTATGGATAGCATACAGTTACAGTTACGAACGCGAGAGCAAATTATGGTTTATTTTCGCATCGTAGGGAAGTTATGTTTTCAAAAAACCAAGTAATGTAGTAGTGTGGTGCGACAGCGCGATTAACTGATTTACCAGGCTATTCAAGGTGGGGATTCTCCTCTAGACTGAGACGGTCGCGCAGGTTAAGCAGGTTGAGAGAGGATGGAGTCAATCATGAAGCAATCACAAAACAGCATGAGTGTGGTAGCAGCGATCTACGGACGCCATTCAGTGCGTAGCTACACCCCAGAGCAGCTTGATCGGGATACGATTAATGTCTTGCTGGCTGCCGCTGTGCGTGCGCCAACCGCCATTCATAAAGAGCCGTGGGCGTTTGTGGTTGTGCAGGGCGCAGGGCTGTTGCGGCGCATCTCTGACTGCGCCAAGGCATTTCTCAGTCAGGAGATACATCACGCGGGTCTGCACACAGGAAGTCATGCGCTGGATACACTGGCTAGTTCGGATGCCAGTGTCTTCTACAGTGCCAGTACGCTGATTGTGATTTGTGCGGACACGACAGGTGCTTTTTTCACAGCTGACTGCTGGTTGGCGGCAGAAAACCTGATGCTTGCTGCTCACGCACGTGGGTTGGGAACTTGTGTCATCGGTTGCGCAGTCTCAGCTCTCAATAGTGCCGAACTGAAAGCTGAACTTGGACTACCGGCAGGCACTACTGCCATCGCTCCAATCATCGTTGGTGTCCCCGCAGATGAGACATCGCCAACAGCACGCAAAGAACCGAGAATTCTGGCTTGGAAATAAATCAGTAGTTGAATGCCGTAAATACTTTGAGCACCCTATTGCGTCACATATCGCCTGTCTTGATCGACGCAGGGCAAGACTGGGTGGGGCTCGGTGAACCAGCTGATTGGTGGAGTGAGTCGCATGGGTGAGCTGTCCAATTGGACCGAGTACAGTCGTTTTCTGCTGTCTTTGCTGGCAGTGCTGGACCCCTTCATGGCGATACCTATTTTTCTTGGCATGTGCGAACATCGTTCAGAAGCCGATCGCCGCCGCTTTGCCAAGGTAGTCTGTTTGACAGTGTTTGGCGTTCTGGTTGGTGTTGCTCTGGCTGGGGAGGCAGTGTTGCGCATCATGGGGACGAGCCTTGCCTCATTTCGCATTGGCGGTGGCCTGGTGCTTTTGCTGATGGCCTTTGCCATGCTGCAGGCAAAACCTGGTGATGTGCGTCAGACAGCGGCGGAGGCCGATGCGCTCGATGGAATAGAAACGATAGGTGTCGTGCCTTTAGCCGTGCCGTTGCTGGCAGGGCCGGGCGCCATCAGCACGGTGATGATTTCCGTGCAGCAGGGCGGGCTGCTGCACGATGCACTGGTGATCGTTATCATCGGTGCCGTCTGCGCCGTGGTCTGGTTGATGCTGCGTCTGGCCGTGCCGGTCGGCCGCCTGATGGGGACAGCCGGACTCAATGTGGCTAACCGTCTACTGGGCCTTCTGTTGGCGGCGATCGCGGTGGAATCGATGGCCATCGGTCTCAAGGATCTGTTCCCGGTTCTGGCGGGCGGATAGCCCTGAAACCGTCCGACCAGTGAAGGACGAGACTCCATCATGGGTAAGCTGGGTCATACAGGTCGCGCCGTGTCAGTGACAAGGCTGGCTCCGTTGCGCCCTGTCGCGATAGGCCATTTCGCTGACATGGTGCAGGGCCTCGTCATGCGCCGCTTCCAGCCGCTGCCCAGTGGCGGAGGGTCAGTGCGTAGTGCGGGCGCAGGCCTGTCAACGGCGATTTAAAACTGACACAGATTTCATTCACTCAGCGATTTAAAACTGATACACCACCAAACTCTGATTTTGCGTGGCCCAGGCCTCTTGGAAGGTGGGCCGTAGGCCCAACCGGAAAGAGGCCTGGGCCACGCGGTGCGATTGATCTGTATGAAGAGGGCGGTATGGCGGCAATCAAGCCGGCC
>WOZP01000052.1 GCA_011620215.1 Rugosibacter sp. | reverse complement strand
GAGGATCAAGACAGCCCCAAGGCGGACATTCGATGCTGAGATAGGCTGCAAAAAAAGTCCAACGAATCGTGTCATTTTGCGAGATGGAGGACACCGATGGAACGGATACCGAAGGAGACCTACACGCCGGAGTTTAGGGCGGAGGCAGTCAGGTGGGTGGAAGCGGAATTGCCAAGCCTTGGCGCCGTTAGCGGAAACGAGGAGGGAGAGGCCCGTCCGAACGGCCAGCGTGTACGTCTTGCCGGTAGCCTTGACCTGGAGAACCATAGGCTCTGAGAGCATGAGCCCAACTCCTAAGAATCGAGCTGGCTGCATGGCCCTGTCCGACCCCGCGCTGCTCCAGCAAGAATACGAGAGCGGGAAGCTCCGCGTTCCGATGTACCACTTGATGTACCGTTTTGTACCGGCAGTCAGTAGTTTTCGCTAGAAGTTACCGGATTCAGCAATAGCGAAGAGCTGAATTATGACAATCACTTGCGACGTTCCTCGGTCTCTTCTGGAAGTCCTTGGAAAGTCGAATTGGAGCGGGCGAAGGGAGTCGAACCCTCGTTATCAGCTTGGGAAGCTGGAGTAATGCCGTTATACGACGCCCGCGTTTTTTGAAACCTTGCCTGAAACTTGGCCTGAAAAAGCCAAGTGCGAATTTTATCCTTACATCAGCACAATGTCGAATTGCTCTTGCGTATAACCACTTTCAGGATGCAGTGACACAGGGCGTCCAATGAAATCGGACAGCATGGTTAAAGCCTGGGCTTCTTCTTCCAGAAACTTATCGATCACCACGGGAGCAGCGATGACGCGTAGTTCGCGGGCAGCAAACTGGCGGGCTTCGCGCAGTAGCTCGCGCAAAATTTCATAGCAGACGGTTTGCGCAGTTTTTATTTCGCCACGCCCACTACATACCGGGCAAGGCTCGCAAAGAATCTGCGCCAGGCTTTCACGCGTGCGCTTGCGTGTCATTTCGATCAACCCCAGCTGAGTAAACTCGGAGAGGGTTATACGCGTGCGATCAGATGCCAGGGCTTTTTTAAATTCGGCGAGGACGACCGCTTGATGTTGTTCATCGTCCATGTCAATAAAATCGACAATGATGATGCCGCCTAGGTTACGCAAACGTAGCTGATGCGCTACCGCTAATGCGGCTTCAAGATTTGTCTTGAAAATCGTGTCATTAAAATTACGCACACCGACAAATCCGCCTGTATTCACATCAATGGTGGTCATGGCTTCAGTCTGATCAAAAATCAAATAGCCACCTGATTTCAGATCAACGCGTCGCGCGAGCGCTTTTTGTATTTCATCCTCGATGCCATGCAACTCAAACAACGGGCGGTCACCCGTATAGTGCACCAACCGATCACTGACTTGCAGCACATATTCTTGCGCAAAAATTTTCAGCTTCTGAAAGTTTTCACGCGAATCGATCAGCACAGCCGTGGTTTCTTCTGTGACAAAATCTCGCAGCACGCGTTGCGCCAAGGTGAGATCATGATGCAACAGCACCGGCGGAAACATTCCCACGCTACGCTGCTTTATTTCCTGCCAGATACGCCGCAAATAGACAATGTCAGCCGCCAGCTCCTCATCACTGGCCTCACATGCGACCGTGCGTAAGATAAATCCGCCACGATCTTCTGGTGAGAGTAGCGCCTGAATACGGCCACGCAATTTTTCGCGCGCTTCTTCGTCAACAATCCGCTGGGAAATACCCACGTGATCATCTTGTGGCAGGTAAACCAGTAGCCTGCCTGCAATCGAAATCTGCGTCGTCAAGCGTGCACCTTTGGTACCAATTGGCTCTTTTTGTACCTGGACACACAGCGATTGTCCTGCGCTAAGCACCTGTTCAATGGGTCGCTGTTCTGCACCATTGGTCACTCGCTCTTCCCGGATGTCACCGGCATGCAAAAAAGCCGAGCGCTCCAGACCAATATCGACAAATGCCGATTGCATGCCAGGCAAAACGCGTACGACACGGCCAAGATATATGTTACCGACCACACCGCAGCAGTTGTTGCGCTCGATGTGCAGCTCCTGAACAACACCTTGCTGTAATGAAGCAACACGCGTTTCTTCCGGCGTGAAATTGATTAAAAACTCTTCAGCCACGTACGCGCACCCTCGGTAGAGGAATCATCACACCGCGTGCCCGAATTCACGCAGCATGAGCACGGTTTCGCATAATGGCAAGCCGACAATACCGGTGTAAGAGCCGCGAATGGATTCAACAAAAGTCGCTGCACGGCCTTGAATGCCATACGCACCCGCCTTGTCCAGGGGATCGCCGCTTTGCACATAGCGCAGAATTTCATTCTCTGTCAGCACTCTGAACGTGACTTCGCTCACCGACAAACAGGATTTAACCTGCGGCTCAATATCGTGCGGCATGACCGCCACAACCGAGGTCAATACGCGGTGGCTACGGCCGGATAAACGCCGCAAAATGGCAATGGCATCCGCACTGTTTTGGGGTTTTCCGATCACTTCACCGTCCAGATCAATCGTTGTATCGGCTGCTAGCAGCAAACGTCTTGGCATGTGCCGTTGCAGTAAAAGACTAGCGCCAAAAACAGCCTTGGCGCGGGCAACACGCTGCACATACACTTCTGGTGTTTCACCTGCCAAACAGCTTTCATCCACTGCCTCGTCTTGCCTTTCGGCAGAACGCAATAACATCAATTCAAAACGAATACCAGCCTGGTTTAGCAGCTCACGGCGACGTGCGCTTCGCGACACTAAATACATACGGGTATCAGGCATGGTGGTTACTCACGATGGTAAGGATGTCCTTTGATCACACTGGCTGCACGGTATAAAGCTTCGGCTAGGATAACCCGGACGAGCGCATGCGGTAAAGTCAGGCTGGAAAGCCGAAGCGTTTCATGGGCCGAATCCTTGATACGTGTTGCCAGACCATCAGGGCCGCCAATCAAAAAGGCGACGTCGTACCCACCTGACATCCATTGCGTTAATCGCTCGCTCAACTGCCGGGTAGTGACGGCATCACCCTGCTCATCCAGCACAATGCGGCGGCAGCTGGGCGGCAATGCAGCATCCAGGCGCGTGGCTTCAGCAGCCATCATCGCTGTGGCATTTTTGCCAGTCGTGCGGGGTTCGGGTTTGATTTCCAGCAGATCAAGCGACAACTCACGCGGCATGCGTTTGGCGTAGTCACCCCAACCTGCCACCACCCATGCGGGTGGGCGGGCAGCGATTGCAGCAACAATTAATTTCACGCCCGTTGGCCCACGCTTGACTCAAGGTTCGCTCAAGGTTTTCTCACGAGAATTCACACGCAACTCACCCGCGATTCACTCTTCGGCCGATTTTTTGCTGCGTTTGGGCGCCGCTTGCCAGAGTTCTTCGAGGTTATAGTGGGAGCGTATCACCGGCTGCATCACATGCACCACGATATCTGCCAAATCGACCAACACCCACTCACCCGTTTCTTCGCCTTCTATGCCGAGTACGTCGCCGTCGGCTTCTTTGACTTTGTCATACACGTTACGCGCCAGCGATTTAACGTGCCGACTGGAATCTCCACTGGCGATAACCATGAAATCAAACAGTGACGTGAGCTTGCTGGTGCTGATCACTTCAATATCTTTTGCCTTCATGTCTTCTAGCGCATCGATAACGATTTTTTGCAGTTTTTTAACGTTCATGGCGTGTTCAGTAAATAGAATGGGTTTTAATATAGTCGAGAACGGTGTCAGGCACCAAATGGCGCACACTCAGACCCTGTGCCAGTCGCTGGCGAATCAGGGTCGCTGAAATCGCTAGCGGGGTAATGTTAAAGGGCACAATCCGACCGGCAGGTGCCAGGGCAATATCGGCCGGGCGGCCCAACCGCTCTGCCAGCTCGGCAACAAGACGCGCATCCACCTTACCCGCCGCATCACCAGCGCCGAGTATTTGTTGCCTTATTGCGGCTTCGTCCATGGGTGTATCCGCAGGAGTGGCCGGTAACAATGCCAGTTGTCCTGGCCGCGTAGCGACGCCTATGTGCGCTAAATGAAACAGCGATTGCCAGCGATGCCACGCAGGAAGTCGGACAAAAACATCTGCGCCCATGAGCAGCACCAAAGGGCGCTCTGCGCCGTATTGCGTGCGCAGGCGCTCGAGTGTGACAACGGTATAACTGGGGCTGCGCGTGATAACTTCGGTGGCATCCAATTCAAACCCGGCGGTATCAGCAATCGCGCACGCTACCATGGCTAATCGCTCCTGCGAGTTCGCCCGTGGCGCTTCACGCAACAGGGGCTGGCCTGCCGGAACAAACACCACACGAATCAGTGATAGCGCTTCACGCGCCTCAATGGCCAAGCGCAGATGCGCGATATGCAGGGGATCAAATGTGCCGCCAAAAATACCAATCGCACCTTCTGTGTCTGTCATGGTTTCCGGCATAGCGCGCACATCTGCCTGAACCAATACCCATGGATCATTCATTGGCTACAGCGGCCTCGCTAAAGACATCGCGGTATGAAATATAAATACTCGAAATAAGTACCGGCCCTAACAGAAGCACCAAGGCCATCCGTGCGAACAAGGCCAGAACCCCCGTCATTGATGGCATAAAAAAACTGGCGATGACAATCAGCACGCCGGGCAGAATAATACCCATACCCAAGATGACTAACCCATAAACCGTAAAAGCTCGCCAGTTGCGCCAACTGGCGACAAAACTGAAGAACAAGGCTTTAACCGCTGACACGCCGTGCCACGAAGCAAGCAACGGCGCAAACCAGAATGCCATCACGACCGGAGTGGCTAACAGCAAAAACAGGCCAAGATGGCTTAGCAAATCAGCGAGTTGCTCTGCGGCTTTGCTTTGGTCTGGGTTGAGTTCTATCATCAACGGTTGACTTGCGAGCAGCAAAATAACCGAACCTAGCAAGTGCAACCCGCCCAACCGCAGCAGGATGGTGCGCTGTGCTTCCAGACCGGCGCTCAAAATATCTCGCGTTAAGGGCTGATCATGATCCAACGCACGGCACGCATTGCCGAGTAGCGCAGTTAACATTGGCAATGCCAAAGGCAATAAAAATGGGCCAATGAACGGAATCAGGTTAACAATCAGCACAACCAAAAAATACGCCAGCGTGATACTTGTCATCTGCCTTGGGTAGCGGCGCAAGAGTCGCCAGCCGGCAATCAGCCAAAGCAGACCATGACGTGCAGGCAGGGTGCGGACATTCATTGTTCGTCTTTCAGGGTGAAGTGAATTGGTTGCGTGGCGTGTATCGGAAACTCGGCTGAAAACTCCGCCGGATCAAAAGCATGATCGCCTTCGGGATCAGGCACACCGGTGATGGCAAGATCGGCAAAATCAAACAATTTTGCATCCAGCAAATGCGCGGGCACCACGTTCGACAGGCTGCGAAAAATCGTTGCGATGCGTCCGGGAAACTGCTTTTCCCAGTCATTCAGCATGCGTTTGACTTGCTGGCGTTGCAGATTGGGCTGCGAACCACACAAATCACACGGAATAATGGGAAATTCGCGTAGCGCAGCCCATGTTTCCAGATCACTTTCTGCACAATAGGCCAGCGGACGTATCACCATGTGGCGGCCATCGTCCGAGACCAGCTTGGGCGGCATGGATTTTAATTTTCCGCCAAAAAACAGATTCAAAAACAGGGTTTGCAAAATATCATCGCGGTGATGCCCAAGGGCAATTTTGGTCGCGCCCAACTCGTCCGCTACGCGGTACAACACCCCCCGGCGCAAGCGAGAGCACAAGGAGCACGTAGTCTTCCCCTCCGGGATCAGGCGCTTGACAATGCTATAGGTATCCTCATTTTCAATATGAAAAGGAATACCTAAACCCGTCAGATAGCGGGGCAATACATCCGCAGGAAAACCCGGTTGTTTCTGATCAAGATTAACCGCAATGATTTCAAAATCAATCGGCGCATGCTCACGCAAATGGAGCAGCATATCGAGCATGGCATACGAATCCTTGCCGCCGGACAAGCACACCATCACCCGATCGCCTGCTGTGATCATGTTGAAATCAGCAATCGCCTGGCCGGTATTGCGGCGCAGTCGTTTGGCCAGCTTATTGGCTTCAAAGGCTGGTTTGTTTGCCTGCCGTGCGGTTAAAGACGCATTCATTTTTTACCTTATCAATCTATAAATAGGCACTTCTGCCACCATCCACGGTGATAACCTGTCCCGTCACATAAGGCGCGTCAAAAACTAAAAACCTCACCGTGCGGGCAATATCCGTTGCCGAACCCACGCGCTTGAGCAAGGTATGCTCGATGATGGTCTGACGTTCATCCGCTGAAAAATCCGTCGTGTTTTCAGGCCACTCAACCGCACCCGGAGCCACTGCATTAACCCGCACTTGCGGGCCTAGCTCAACAGCCAATGCACGTGTCAAACCCAGCAAACCGGCTTTCGCTGCGCAGTACAGCGCATATCCCTTAAGTGGGCGCTCAGCATGCACATCTGTCAAATTGACAATGCATCCCCCGTGCTGGGCCAGATGTGGCGCCGCCGCTTGCGCGAGAAACAGCGGTGCTTTGAGATTCGTGCCAATGAGATCATCCCACGCCGCCGTATTGGTAGCGCCGACTTTTGTGGGATAAAACGACGAGGCATTATTCACCAACCCATCCAGCCGACCAAACCGGGCAACGACTGCGGCGATCAACCCCGGTAAGGCATCCGTGTTGCGCAGATCCGCAGCAAAACCAGCAGCGGACTCTGGTCGTAGCGCATTGAGTGATGCCACCAGTGCCAGCGCTTCTGTTGTAGAGGTGTGATAGTGAATCGCAACACAGGCACCTGCGGCATGCAGTGTGCGCACGATTTCAGCGCCAACGCGACGCGCTGCACCAGTCACCAGGATGGCATGCGGAATGACAGGCGGAACACCAGACACAGGACGGGAAGAGTTATCTGAGTTCATCGCGCGGGAAGTATACCGGCCAACACGCGCGCAGCCGCAGCGAAACCAAAACCTGCGGTCACTGCAACAGAAGACCCATAACCCGCACAGGCAAGTCCGGCACTGCCATCCAAGTCAGTACCCACTTCCTTCGTTATGCACATGTTTTCATTCTCGGCATCGCCTTCCATGAACATGCCCGCGGGGCGCCGAATTTGTTCTGGTGAAAAAACACATTCCACATCAAACTTCTTTTTTGGGTCACGCGAAAAACCATACAACTTACGCAACCGGGCGCGCACTTTCGAGGCCAACGCATCCTGCGTTGTACGCGACAGATCAACCACCTGTATCTGTGTGGGATCAAGCCGCCCGCCCGCGCCGCCCGTAGTCAGGATGCGCAGCCCTTGCTGGCGACAATGCGCAATCAGTGCGGCTTTGGCACGCACGTTATCAATGGCATCAATAACGGCATCACAGGCTGGAATCAGTGCAGCCACGTTTTTTTCGTCAATGAATTCTTCGATAGTCGCAACTTGGCAAGCCGGGTTAATGCCCTCAATGCGCGCCGCCATCGCCAGCACCTTGGCAGCGCCCAAGGTGGCTTCGAGTGCATGAACCTGACGATTGATGTTTGACGCCGCGATGTGATCAAGATCAATCAGCGTGATACGCCCCACCCCTGAACGGGCCAGCGCTTCGGCCGCCCACGAACCCACGCCGCCTATGCCCACCACCACCACGTGAGATGCTGTCGCACGGGCTAGGGCCCCGGCGCCATACAAGCGATCTATGCCCGCAAATCGCCGGGCATGATCATCCATATCTATCTGGGCCAAAGGGACGCTCGAGGAAACAAGCGAAGCGATCAGGGAAGGCATAGGGAGTCCCCTCGTCTGAGC
The DNA here is from genome assembly GCA_011620215.1 of Rugosibacter sp. Taxonomy (GTDB): domain Bacteria; phylum Pseudomonadota; class Gammaproteobacteria; order Burkholderiales; family Rhodocyclaceae; genus Rugosibacter. The sequence goes on along the minus strand of WOZP01000052.1, from coordinate 8,461 downwards.
AGATGACGAATCATCCTGCAAGAGCAGACAAAAACGCCTTCCCTAAGTTGCAGGATATTTTTATCTGCCCAGTTTTTTAGCGCTAACGCCGCCGATGCCAAAATGTGCTTTCGGCATTTCATTGATCATCACCCGAACCGTTTCAGGCTTGACTTCCAGGCTACGGCATATGGCATCGGTTACTTCGGCGATCAGGCGCTCTTTCTTGTCGTCGTCGCGCCCTTCCATGATATTGATCTGTACGATAGGCATTTGAACTCTCCTTACACGAAGCGTAGCGAAATGCTGCCCATGCCTTGCACACGCAGCGTAATCGCATCGCCTGCCTTGACCGCTACCGCTTCGGTGATGCCACCCGAAAGAATCAACGAACCAGCCGGAATTTCTTCGCCGCGCGCACCCAGATGATTCGCCAGCATGGCAATGGCAACCGCAGGATGGTTAAGCACTGCAGCGCCTGCACCAAAGGCAACAGGTTCACCATTTTTCTCCAACACGATGCCGACGGTGCGCATGTCTACTTCGGATGGTGGCTTGATCATGCCACCGACCACATAACGCGCCGCCGACGTGTTGTCTGCAATCACGCTTTTCAGGTCAAACTTGAAATCGCGGTAGCGCGAATCGATCACTTCAATGCCGGGCAAAACAAAATCCGTTGCGGCCAGCACTGTAGCGATATTGCAGCCGGGGCCGCGCAACGGTGCTTTCGTGACGAACGCAATTTCAGGCTCGACCTTGGGATGGATCAATTCGGAAGTTTTTACTTCACCACCATCCATGATGCAGCCGTAATCTGTAATAAAGCCGAACACGGGCACGGTTACACCCATTTGTTTCATTTTGGCATGCGATGTCAGGCCCGCTTTAAAGCCGGTGATTTTGTTTCCCCGCGCAATTTTTCTTTGCTTGATGGCTTCTTGAATGGCGTACGCATCCTCGAAATCCATATCCGGGTATTCCTCGGTTATTTTCAGCGTATCGCGTGCTTCCAACTCGCAATTTTCAAGGTGCTCTGCCAGCTTGGCAATGATGGCTTTATCCAGTTTCATGCAATTTTCTCCGTATTCAAGCGGCTTTGGCTGCGGGTGTATCGGCTGTCGCTTGTGCCCGCTGCTTGGCGAGGGTCATGGCGGTATCTTCGATCATGTCTTCCTGCCCGCCGACCATGCCGCGTCGACCCAGTTCAACCAGCAGATCGCGCGAAGGGATGCCGTATTTTGCGCCGGCACGCTTGGCAAACAGCAGGAAGGATCCATACACCCCGGCATAACCCAAGGTGAGCGCATCGCGGTCAATACGAATCGGGAAATCCATCATGGGCACGACCAAATCATCGGCCACGTCCTGAATTTTCCAGACATCTACACCGGTTTCAATACCCATGCGGTCGCACACGGCAATCAACACTTCCATTGGCGTATTGCCTGCCCCGGCACCCAAACCAGCACTGGCTGCATCAATACGATTCGCACCGCATTCAATTGCTGCGATGGAATTGGCAATGCCCATCGCCATGTTGTGGTGGCCGTGAAAACCCAGTTCGGTTTCAGGCTTGAGCGCAGCACGCACCGCAGAGATTCTGGCTTTGACATCATCAGGCAGCATGTAACCTGCCGAATCAGTGATGTAGATACAGTTTGCGCCATAACCCTCCATGAGCTTGGCTTGCGTCACCAAACCTTCGGGCGTGTTCATGTGCGCCATCATCAAAAACCCGACAGTATCCATGCCCAGCTTGCGTGCCAGCATGATGTGCTGTTCGGACACATCCGCTTCGGTACAGTGCGTCGCAACGCGAATAGTACTCACGCCCAGATCGTGCGCCATGCGCAGATGATCGACTGTACCAATACCCGGCAACAGCAATGCCGAAATCTTGGCTTTTTTCATCAACGGAATCACCGCACTGAGATACTCTTCGTCGGTGTGCATGGGAAATCCGTAATTCACCGAAGAGCCACCCAAGCCATCGCCATGAGTCACTTCAATCAGCGGGACGCCCGCTTCATCCAGCGCCGTCGCAATGGAACGCATTTGCTCGAGTGTCATTTGATGACGCTTGGGGTGCATGCCATCACGCAAAGTCATGTCATGCACAATGATTTTTTTGCCTTTTAGATCCATGAGAGTTCTCCTTAGGCCGCCAAAGGTGCGGCAACGGGTTCAAGAACAAGCTTGCCGGCGATAATTTCCTCGGCAAACATTTCAGCAGTACGTGCAGCCGCAGCAGTCATGATGTCCAGATTACCGGCGTACTTGGGCAGATAGTCGCCCAGACCTTCCACTTCCATGTAAATCGAGACGCGGTTGCCATCAAAAATCGGACCATTAACCAGCCGGTAACCTGGCACATACTTTTGCACTTCCTTGATCATGTCGTGAATCGAGGCCGTGATTTTTTCTTGATCAGGCTCGGTTTCAGTCAGGCAATGCACGGTGTCACGCATGATGAGCGGCGGCTCGGCCGGATTGATAATGATGATGGCTTTACCCTGTTTGGCGCCACCGACTTTTTCAATGCCACCTGCTGTAGTGCGGGTGAATTCATCAATATTCTTGCGTGTGCCAGGACCAGCCGACTTGGATGAGACGGTAGCCACAATTTCGCCATACTTCACAGGCTGCACGCGGGAAACAGCAGCCACAAGGGGAATCGTCGCCTGACCACCGCAGGTGACCATGTTCACATTCATTTCGCGTTTGCCCACGTGCTCTTTGAGATTCACTGGCGGGATGCAAAAGGGACCGATGGCAGCAGGTGTCAAATCGATCATCATGACACCCAGCGCATTCAGTTTTCGGCTGTTTTCTGCATGCACGTAAGCACTGGTCGCATCAAAAGCAATTTGAATGTTATCTGCCTTGACGTGAGGCAACAGGCCATCGACGCCATCGGCGGTAACTTTCATGCCCATGTCAGCGGCGCGCTTCAAGCCATCCGAAGTCGGGTCGATACCCACCATCCAAACAGGCTCCAGCACGGGGCTGCGCTTGAGTTTATAGAGCAGATCGGTGCCGATATTGCCGGGGCCGATTAATGCACAGCGGATTTTTTTCATGTCGGTAACTCCTTAAAAATTAAATAGTAATGCAGACAAAGATCAGGTTAGACCAGACTACGAACAATGCCCCCTTCGGCGTGGATCGCTGCACCATTAGTCGCTGCAGAGAGCGGGCTGCACAGATAGGCGACCGTACTGGCAATTTCTGCAGGCTCAATCAGGCGTTTGAGTATGGATGTCGGTCGGGCAGAAGCAAACAATTGTTTCTCCATATCGGCAAAGCTGATTTTTTGCTGCTTTGCCAGATTGTCGAAATACTCGCCCACGCCTTCCGTGCGCGTCGGCCCGGGTAACACGGCGTTAACCGTAACACGCGTGCCAGCACAGGTTTCAGCCAAACCACGAGATACAGATAGCTGTGCCGATTTTGTCATGCCGTAATGCACCATCTCAGCGGGCGGACACACACCCGATTCGCTGGAAATAAAAATGATACGCCCCCAATCGCGGGTTTTCATTTGCGGCAGATAATGACGCGCCAAGCGCACGCCGCTCATGACATTCACCTCGAAAAATCGAAACCATTCGCTATCATCAATTGCTTCAAATGGCGCCGCAGCAAAAATGCCAAGGTTATTGACCAGAATATCTACCTCAGGGCAGGCTGCCAACAATTGCGCTGCCCCCGTAGCAGTTGATAAGTCCGCCGCAATGCCGCTCACTTTGGCGTGTGGGCAAGCGCCCTGCAATCGTGCCAATGCGTCATCTACTCGCGCCTGCGTGCGCCCATTAAGAACAACGTGTGCGCCTTCGGCCGCTAACGCGCTGGCAATGGCAAAGCCAATGCCAGCCGTAGAGCCGGTAACCAGTGCGCGCTTGGTGTTAAGTTGCAAATCCACTGTGGACTCGATTAAAGGAAATTAAAAAATAAACGACAGTTAAACAAAGCGCACCGAACAACTGCCAATACCGCCAATCGTGACACGGAAGTTATCGCCCGCTGCAATAGGAAACATTGCCGCCAGCGAGCCAGACAACACGATCTCGCCTGCTTTGAGCGGGATACCTAATGCACCCAGCGTATTGGCTAGCCAGGCAATCGCATTCACGGGTGACGCCATGGTCGCAGCGCCCGAACCAGTACCGACAATCTCACCATTTCGCTCAACCAACATACCGCAGGTCATCAAATCAACCTTGCGCACATCCACTAACTGGTCACCCAGCACCATGACACCGCACGATGCGTTATCCGCTACCGTGTCTTGAACCTTGATTTTCCAGTCACGAATACGCGAATCGACAATCTCAAAGCAGGCAATCACGCCTTCTGTGGCGGCCAGAACATCGGCACCTGTGACGCCCGGGCCCATCAGGTCTTTTTTCATGACAAAGGCAATTTCGCCTTCTGCCTTAGGCTGAATCAGTGATTTGTACTCGATGGCTTCGCCTTCGTTGTAAATCATGTCATCAAGCAAAATACCAAAGTCAGGCTGATTCACGCCCAGCATGTTCATGACGACACGGCTGGTGACGCCAATTTTCTTGCCGACAACCCGCGCGCCTTTTTCTATCCGACGCCCCACCAAACGGCTCTGAATCTGATAACCATCGTTAATGGTAATGTCGGCATAGCGGTTAGTCAGCGGCTCAATAACTTGCCCGGTGATGAGTGCTTGATACAGTTCATCGCCTAACAGCTGGATTGTTTGCTTGTCCATAATCATCCTTAAAGTTTGATGCAGATATTTTTAAGTTCTGTGTAAAACTCAAGCGAATGCACGCCACCCTCGCGACCAATACCGGATTGCTTTGCCCCGCCGAATGGCGTGCGCAAATCACGCAGGAACCAGCTATTTACCCAGGCAATACCGACCTCCATTTTAGCTGCTACGCGGTGGGCGCGAGAAAGGTTCTGCGTCCAGATTGCGGTTGCCAGGCCATACTCATTATCGTTGGCTCGCCCCAGCACTTCTTCTTCAGTGTCAAACGGCGCAATGTGGCAACAGGGGCCAAACACTTCTTCTTTCACGACAGACGCTGTTTCCGGCAAACCGGTCCAGATGGTCGGCTGCACCCAGCAACCATTCGCCAACTCACCCGGCATGTCAGGCACGCCACCCCCAGTGACAATGGTTGCACCTTCCGCTTTGGCTTTCGCGTAATACGACAAGACTTTTTCCTGATGCTCTTTGCTGATCAGCGGCCCCATATTGGCAGTCTCATCATCAGGTATCCCTAGTTTCAAGCCTTCGGCACCCTTTTTCATCGCAGCAACAAACTTCTCGAATATTGGCCGCTCGACATACACGCGCTCGGTGCCTAAACACACTTGGCCACAGTTGGCAAAAGCTGAACGCATCGTGCCTTCAATGGCCGCATCAAAATCGCAATCAGCAAACACAATGGCCGCATTTTTACCACCCATTTCCAAGGACACAGGGCGTGCGCCTGTCGCTGCCGCTTTCATGATGACTTCGCCCGTGCGCGTCTCACCGGTAAAGGTGATGGCATTAACACCTGGATGGCCGGTAAGGAAAGCGCCAGCGGAATTGGGGCCGAACCCGTTCACCACGTTATAAACGCCTTTGGGCATGCCCACCTTGTTCATCACTTCGCCCAGCAGCAATGCGGTTTGCGGTGTTTCTTCAGAGGGCTTGACCACTACTGTATTGCCGCAAGCCAAGGCAGGACCAACCTTCCAGGTCATCAGCAACAAGGGAAGATTCCACGGACACACGACACCCACGACGCCAACAGGGGCGCGATAACCATAATTGATCGCGCCCTTGCCATCTGGCGTGGCAGTTTCGAAAAACTCGGTAGGAACGTTTTTCACCACATCGGCAAACACCTTGAAATTGGCTGCGCCGCGCGGAATATCAATATGTCGGGCAAGGCTGCGTGGCTTACCCGTATCAGCACATTCAGCTGCCAGGAAGTCCTCAAAGCGCGCATTGATTTCATTGGCCACTGCGTACAACAACTCAACGCGATCAGCCACCGCCATCTGGCCCCATGGGCCGTTGAGCGCTGCGCGCGCGGCCTTGACCGCCGCATCCACTTCGACCTGGCCAGCTTCTGCGACCTGCGCGATCACTGTGTTATCCAGTGGAGAGCGCTTCTCAAACCATTTTTCGGTAGCGACAAATTCGCCATTGATAAAGTTTTTTATCTGCTTCACTGTCTATCCTTTTGGCTGATTGCTTTTTTGATAACGAAACATTCGCTGATATATAAGACCAGACTTTGAGCATTAGACAGAGGATTAATCACGTGTCATGCAGCCTTGAAAAGTCGGCTCTCGCAATACGGCGTTTCACGCTGAATAGGCAACATGACGACGCCTCTCATACGATCAGAAAATATTCTGCTCTGCTAACGCGGTCGAAATATTTTATGAAGTTGCTAAGTATAAACCTTAGCCCGATCTCACGGGAACCCTACCAAGGGTAAGGGAAAGAAGTAAGGGCAAGAACTACTCACGGTCAGTAGTTCTTGCCCTTCACTGCCCTCTGCCTGAAATGTCAGCGGGAATAGTTCATGGATAAATTAGCAGCGATATTTGCTTTCGCACATCTGAGCCCAGGCTCTACCATTGGCTTCGGTTGCAGCACGCCAATCGTCGGGGATATCCTGATAAGGCGCACGACAGGGACCGGCCTTGATATAACCCGCAGCATTGCAGCGCAGTTTCTCAACTTGAACGTTGTACTTGGCCAGATCCTTAAAGTCAGGGATCGCGTTCGGCAAACCATGAATATCATGCATGATCTCCCCCATGCGTGCCTTATCACCGGCATCCAGCGCTTTTTGCAGGGCAACCACGGGTTCGGGTCCCATCACGCAGGCGGTAGACCACATGCCTTTCACGCGATCACCCACCAAGTCATAGGCCATGGGTGCAACAAAGTCGATCGGCAAAAATTGCACCTGGGGGGCGGCATCCATGCTGGCGGGCAAATCGGCCAGCATGTTCTTTGGATCCATCAGATTGCCCACGTATTTACAAGTCACCACGGTCGGGCAGTGTTTGCCCACACCGGCCCAGAATTCAACCGGGAAAGTGGATTTGAAGAACAACGGGTTGGCATACACCATCAAACCCATGTCCGGCACGGCTTCGGCCAGATCAGCGTAAAACTTGACCGAATTGGCAATGGTCGGGGTCTGCCACAGGGGCAAGCCAACAAAACCACCCTCAACACCCAGTTCGCGAAACATCCTCATTTGACGCACAGTTTCCTTTGTGCCCAGCGTGGTAATACCCGCAAACACAGGCACCCGGCCACGCGTCACTTCAACGATGGTACGCGTAAAAGCGAGCTTTTCTTCCAACGAAAGCGCTGCGCATTCGCCCGTCGTGCCATTCGCGGCAATGGAACCAATGCCCGCAGAAATCAGCATTTCGGTCATGCGCGCGGTCTCGTCCAAATCGACAGAGTCCTCAAACTGCCAGCCGCCTTGCCCTTCTTTGCAAGGGGTGGGAATCATCGCGGCCACGCCACGGATATCGTCTTTAGTGATCATGAAAAACTTTCTCGGTTATCGTCAAAGGCAGCATCTTACAGAATAAAAAACCCAATAGTCAGCTGTACCGAACAAAAGTGGCACTTTTCGCCGCATCACCAGCGCCGACTTTTTAATCGTCGCCTACACCATTGAGTTGTCTCATGCACTAACAAATAAATAATGTGCGAAAAACCGCTTGTCAGATAACCGCCCTAAAAAGAAGACCCCGGCTGCTGTAAAAATAAACGCTCTTGCTCAGTCGATTCGCGACCCAGAATGACATTGCGATGCGGAAAGCGTCCGAACCGTTGAATCACCTGGTGGTGTCGTTTGGCGTAGTCCAGGGCAGATGCGAATGCCCCCTCTTGGCCGGGCGGGGCATCGTCAAGCAAGCGGGTGAACAACGTGACCGCGCGCACTTGATCTATCAATATTTCGCTGTGTTCAAAAGGTAAATACGCAAACCAGCGCATGAAAGGCGGCAAGCTTTCATGCTGTGCGCTGGCAACTAAATCATCTGCCAACGCATGCGCTGCCGCATCGCCGGCAAAGGCTTTGGGCGTATCCCGAAAAATATTGCGCGTGAATTGATCGAGCAAGAGAATTTCAGCTAGCCGCGTGAGCGCGTGGCCTTCTATCCGCTCGCTGACAGCAAATCGCTCGCCGACCAATGCTGCCTCAACCTCTTTGGCAAAGCGCTCGCGAATCTGCTGATCAAATCCGGCGTCCTTCTGAAACCACACCGCACGATAAGCGTTATGCAAAGGATCTTGGCTGGGTAAAAACCAGAAGTCGAGAACCGCCTGCGCAGGGGTTGCGATCACCCGGCTGCCTTGGTGCCCCGCTTGGCTGGCGCTTTTTTTGCCTTGCTGGCGGCTTTTGGCTTTGCAACGGTGGCCTTGATTGAATCTTCAGCTGAGTCTTCAACTGAAGATTCAACTGAA
>WOZP01000093.1 GCA_011620215.1 Rugosibacter sp. | reverse complement strand
TGCTGGTGAATGCCGTCGATATGCAACGGCGCAACTTCAAGCCGGGCGATCTGGCGCGCATCAAAAGCCGCCGTGGCGAAATTATTCTACCGGTCAGTCCGAGCGATGAGCTCAAGCCGAGTCAGGCGTTCATCGCCATGCACTGGGGTGCGCGCTCCTTGTCCCATGCAGGCGTTAATCAGCTGATGTTGTCGGCTTTCGATCCGATATCGAAGCAGCCCGAACTCAAGGCGGCCGCGATCCGCATTGAGCCTGTCGACTTGCCGTATCGGCTCATCGCCTTGCGTGCAGCGGATGTGGCCGACGCTACGCGCTCGGCAGATGAGCAAGTCTTGTCCTGGCGTGACCAGCTTGCCAGGTTGTTACCTGCATTCGATTACGCCGCAGTCACCCTGGCCGGGCGCGATCATCCGTTCGTCATGTTGTCTGTGGCGCATGCCGCGCCGTTGTCAAAAGAGATACTGGACAAGCTCGTTGCAGTGCTTGAACTGGAAGAATGCACTGCCTACAGCGACCCACGTCGTGACATTGCCAAACGCGCAAAAACCGATACGACGAGCGATCGTTTGCTGGGCGTGTTGTTAGCCGGTGAAACAGCGGCAGCGGACTGGTTGCGTGAGCTGATGGCCAGCGGTCAGCCAGTCAATGAGCTGCGGCGCTGGCTGTTTGCGGCTACAGCCAAGCCACCTTTGTTGATGGCTCCTGCTGGGCGCGCCGTATGTAACTGCTTTGGCGTGACCGAGACGCAAATCAACGACATGTATCGCCAGGGTGCTGATCTGGATGCGCTGCAGGCCCAGCTAAAATGCGGCACCTCGTGCGGATCTTGTTTGCCAGAGCTCAAGCGCATGAGGTCTGCGCTGCTAAAGACCCGCTGAGACTAACCCAAGCCAGATTGGCCCGGTGGTGACAGAAAACCACGCCACCGTTTAAACTGCTCAACCCATTGAAATTCACCGCACGGGCACCATATTGTGTTGGCCGAGTGCTGTGTTTTTGCGATGGCATTTGCAAAACACGGCATCAACGACGATTGCAAACCATAAGCCATTATTTTTAGGAAATATCAATGACAACAACTACACAACCCAATCCGGCACGTGAAACGCTGGGCTTTCAGACCGAGGTCAAGCAGCTTTTACAGTTGATGATTCACTCGCTGTATTCCAATCGCGAAATTTTCCTGCGCGAACTGATTTCCAATGCGTCAGATGCCTGCGACAAATTACGCTTTGAGGCGCTTAATAATGCGGCGCTGCTGGAGAACGAAGGTGAATTCAGCATCCGCGTGAGCTTCGACAAAACGGCACGCACGCTGACAGTGAGCGATAACGGCATCGGCATGAGCCGGGATGAAGCCATTGCCAACTTGGGCACGATTGCCAAATCAGGCACGCGTGAATTTTTCTCGCAGTTGTCCGGCGATCAAAAGAAAGATGCCGGGTTAATTGGCCAGTTTGGCGTGGGGTTTTATTCGTCCTTCATCGTCGCCGACCGAGTCACCGTAGTTACCCGTCGCGCCGGTACGGCAGCCGATCAGGGCGTGCGCTGGGAATCAGAAGGGGCGGGCGAATTCACCATCGAGGCGATCGAAAAGCCTGCTCGCGGCACCGAAATCACCCTGCATTTGCGTGATGATCAGGACGATTTATTGTCCGGCTGGAAATTGCGCAACATCATCCGCAAGTATTCCGATCACATCTTGCAACCGATTGTGATGAAAAAAGAAGAGTGGCGCGAGGGCAAGGACGGTGAGAGCGGTGACCAGGTGGTGACCGATGAGGATGAAACCGTTAACCAGGCTTCTGCCTTGTGGGCGAAACCTAAAAACGATATTACGGAAGAGCAGTACAAGGCGTTTTACAAGCATGTCGGCCATGATTACGAAGACCCGCTGGCGTGGGTGCATGCGCGTGTAGAGGGCAAGAGCGAGTACACGCAGCTTTTGTACCTGCCCGCTAAGGCACCGTTTGATTTATATGATCGCAATGTGCGGCACGGCATCAAGCTGTATGTGCGCCGCGTGTTCATCATGGATGATGCGGAACAATTGCTGCCTGCGTACCTGCGTTTTGTACGTGGCATTGTGGATTCGGCCGATCTGCCATTGAATGTCTCGCGTGAGATTTTGCAGGAATCGAAAGACATCGAGGCTATTCGCAAAGGCTGCACGGCCAAGGTGCTGGGCATGTTGGCTGATATGGCAGCGAACGATAAGGAAAAATACGCGACGTTCTGGGCTGCATTTGGCCGCGTGCTAAAAGAAGGCGTTGGCGAGGATTTTGCCAATAAGGAAAAAATCGCCGGTCTGCTGCGCTTTGCATCCACGCATGACGACACCACCGAGCAGACGGTATCGCTGGCCGATTACATCGCACGCATGAAACCCGAGCAAGAGAAAATTTACTTTGTCACGGCGGATACCTTTAATGCGGCGAAGAACAGCCCGCACCTTGAGGTGTTCCGCAAAAAAGGCATCGAAGTGCTGCTGCTCTCCGAGCGCGTGGATGAATGGGTCGTCTCGCATGTGACCGAGTTCGATGGCAAATCCCTGGCATCGGTGGCCAAAGGTGATTTAGACCTGGGCAAGCTGGAAGACGAGACAGAAAAGCAGGCGCAGGAATCTGCCGCCGGTGAGTTCAAGGCCTTGACCGAAAAAATTGCCGGGGCATTGTCCGAGCGCGTGAAAGAAGTGCGCGTGACGTATCGCTTGACCGAATCGCCTGCGTGTCTGGTAAGCGCAGAAAATGATATGTCGGGCAATCTGGCACGTTTGCTCAAAGCGGCCGGGCAACACGCGCCAGCGGCTAAACCGACGCTGGAAATCAATCCGCAGCATCCGGTGGTGCAGCGCCTGAAAGCCGAAGCCGAGCGCGAGGGCAGCAGGTTCAATGACTGGGCCGAGGTATTGTTTGATCAAGCATTGCTCGCCGAAGGCGGCCAATTGGATGATCCGGCGACGTTCGTTAAGCGCATGAACCAGTTGATGCTGGAGATGCGTGCTGGCTGAGTAAGCTGAGAAGGCGCGTGTGCCGTGATAGTTAGCTGCCACTGCAAGCAAAAAAGGTTTCCGGCGATCAACCGGAAACCTTTTTTTTTGTTTTGGATTGTTTTGAATTATTTTGCATCCACGCGACAAACCAGTTTTTTCAGGGGCGACAAAGCCATTCGCCGCCGTCTCATCAGCGCCGACTTTTCCGCTGGCGCGCTGGCAATATTTCGTGCCCGGTCAGGAAGGGCTATGCAGCCGCCATCGAAGACAGCGCCTCGGTGCTATGGTACGGCAGGATAAATCCGTTCGCCGCATCGTCCACCGCTTCAATGTGAA
>WOZP01000138.1 GCA_011620215.1 Rugosibacter sp. | reverse complement strand
CGGCACAGGCAAACCCAAACGGTGCTGCAAAAAAATCTGCCGCGCAGTGGAAAGCAATAAATCGGCACCGCGCACGACATGGGTGATGCCCGCTGCGGCATCATCCACCACGACGGCCAGCTGATAGGCAAACATGCCATCCGCCCGACGCACGATAAAGTCACCCACATCACGCGATAAATCAGTCTCGATGCGGCCTTGAATGGCATCCTCAAAAACAATGGGCGCAGCGCTCGCAGGTGCCGGGCTCACGGATGCCGGGCTCACGCGCACCCGCCATGCCTGTGGTTTTTTGCCCTCTGCCACACCCAGACGACACGTACCCGGATAGATCGCCGCCCCATCCGTGGCGAGCAGCGAATCAGCCAGTTCACGGCGCGTGCAAGCGCAGGGGAACACCTGCTCGATTTTTTGCAATTGCAACAGCGCATCAGCATAGGCTGCCTGGCGCTGATGCTGCCACACCACGGCACCATCCCATGCGAATCCAAAGCTTTCCAACGTGCGCAGTATGTCTTCAGCAGCAGCCATTGAGCAGCGCGGCGCATCAATATCTTCCATGCGCAGCAGCCATTCCCCACCCCGCGCCCGTGCGTCGAGAAACGAGCCGACCGCAGCAACCAACGAACCAAAATGCAAAGGCCCTGTCGGCGAGGGGGCAAACCGGCCACGATAAAGCGGATGAGAAATGGACATCGAATTTTGCATCGCCTATAGAAAAAATCACCCCAAAACGATAGCATACGCGACCAATCCACTCAGGAGCTTTCATGCCAACCCTGCAACTTGACGCCGACAACTTCCAATCGACGATTACCAACAACGCGACGGTGATCGTCGATTTCTGGGCGCCATGGTGCGCGCCCTGCCGCGGCTTTGCGCCCACCTTCGAGGCCGCCGCAGAAAAAAATCCCGGCATCGCCTTCGCCAAGGTGAACACCGAAGAACAGCAGGAAATTGCCGCCGCCTTCAACATCCGCTCGATTCCCACGCTGATGATTTTCCGCGATCAAATTGTCATTTACTCGGAAGCCGGCGCGCTCGCACCAGCAGCATTTGATCAACTCATCGAGCAGGCAATGACGCTGGATATGGATCAGGTGCGCCTGGAAATCGCCAACAATGGGGCAGCAAGCTAAGTCGTTCGCCGCGCATCCGGCATAGTACTAACGGCAAATGCGCCGTTAGTACTATGCCGGAGAAGGTCAGCCAGATAGACCGGCGTCTTGTTTTTTGTCAGCTTGCGCTGGTGTTTGAATCAGCGCACCAGCGAAACGCCGACTCGGAATTGCGTCTGGCTCTTCACGTTATAGTCAAGCAGGGTTTCGCCATAACCCGAGAAAATCTGGAAGTTCAGGAAACCTCCCACACGCGTAAACACCGGCGTACGAAACGGCACAGACAGGTCAAACTGCGCGGAACCGTGGTTCGTTGTGCCGCGCCGTAGCTGCGAAGTCAGTAACCAGCCGTCTTCATGGCCATAGCGAAAGCCCCAATCCACATAGCCACGATAACGCTGGATGTCCGGGTTGTCATCCTTGCTCAGATAGCCATAAATTTTTGGCATGAAAGCGAACGCACTGCCGTCGGCAAATTCCTTGCGCCAGACCGGGCGCACGAAGAGCGTATCGATGCTGCGCGAATCGACGCCCTCCTTGCCGTTCGATTCATGCTCGTAACCCATGCGCACCTGGTATGGCGTCATGCCCGATCCGCCGGGTTCCATTTGCCAGAAAAAGCTCGGGCGGTAACTCGTATCGCGAAATGGCTGGGAGTTGCCCGCCAAATCCCAGCTTGAAGTTTGCGTGTAACCGAAATAAATCCCGGAAAGAGGCGGCAAAAAACGCGCCAGATAGCTTTGCGGATCCAATATCTGATATTTGAAACTCAACTGAAACCGCGCATTGTTACCCCCTCGATTGCCCAGCACAAAATACATCGGCTCGTGCGGTGAAAATACGAAGCTATCCGCCGCCGAACTGGGTAATTTTTCCGCCATGGCGGTGGCAGACTCCGCCGGTACTTGCGATGGGACCGTAGCCGCAGGCGCGGCAGCCGATGCCGTGGCCGTGGCCGAAGGATTAGCGATAACCAGCGCCAGCCGGTTGGAAGTTTCAGCAGCGCCGCTGTGCGCTGGCACGACCAGCTCGGCACGCACCATCCCTGATAAACCGGATGGCACGGTACTGCGGTAGGTGCGGCGGGTGTTGTCCGTTGTTGGCGCAGCGGTCGGCGTCAGGCTGACTTCCTGCGTTATACCCGCCTGTGTCAGCCTCAAGGTGAGCGTAGCCGGCCAGTCTGCCAGCGTTGCCGGCTTGACCGCCTCCACCAGCAGCGGCCCGCCTGCCTGCGCGGTTTCGTCGTCTGTCGCAATCAGCCAGCCTGCCGCAGCAGGCAATGCCCACGGCAACAGCGCGACCAACAAGCACCATCGGCAGATGGGGGAATGAAAAATTGACATGGGTTACCTCCTGAAAAGCCGGGTTGTTTGTGTGAAAGATCAAGTGAATAATTTTTTATAGTGTTCTCAATTATCTTTTTCACTGGGCAGGCTGATAACCCGAGCCTGTGATTCTTTATCGAGACGATCTTCCAGTTCGCCAAAGTAGGCACTGAAGATGTTTTCGGACTGTTTCAGCAAGGCGCTTATTTTTTCATCCAGCGCATCCAGCCTGCTCAATATCTCCACCTTATGGTTTGATCCTGCGCCATGAAGATTTTTTAGTTCTATTTCCAACTGGGTTTGCAAGGCACTAAATCGCGATGCTTCAGCTTTATCAGCAAGATCCCGATTAGTTTGCAGTGCCTTCTCATGGCGCCGTGCCTGTAAAAGAGCTGAGCCTTGTAAATACATCGCGAAAGCAAGAAACAGCACCGTGAAAACCACTAACAGGGTCATCATCACTAAACCAAGCGGGACATGGATGTCAGCAACCCCCAGCGAAAGGGGGGATGGTGCTGTAAATGTTTCCCAGTTAAGAAAGGCCAATGCGCCGACAAAGGCCAATAGAAACAAAATAAGCAGGCTGAAGATTTTCATGAAAAATAACCTTTCACTTTAAAATGAGACCTCTCTCAGAGGTTTGCTATACAGCATCCGAGGCATAGCGCTGTTTATTTTCTGACAGTGACCTGCCCACGGCAACAGCGCAACCAGCAAGAGCCATCGGCAGATGGGGGAATGAAAAACTGACACAGGCTGCCTCCTGAAATGCCGGGTTGCTTGTGCGCATCGAGGCGTCTTGCACGAGTATAACCTCGCGACGCTGCCGGCCCGGTGGGCGTTTGCGCCGCCACCCATGGATTACAGCGGATCAGCGCTTGATCGCTACCAGCAATACCGTATCGATATCGAACGAAAAGTCGTCAGCCACATTGAAATAACGCCGCACTTCGGCCG
>WOZP01000118.1 GCA_011620215.1 Rugosibacter sp. | reverse complement strand
CAAAGCAAGTCCCTCAAAGCAAGTCCCCTTTTGGGGCAGCGTAACGCGGTTTCTCTCGATGGCATTAACGCCCTGCGCCGAGCAGCGTCAGCATCAGCGGAACGGTGATTGCTGCTAGCGCGGTAGATATAACCAGTGAAGCCGCCACGGGGCCTTCCAGGGTCTTGAATTGGCGCGACATCAGGTAAACATTGGCGCCTACGGGCAAACTGGCCATAAGTACCACCACGTGTTTTTCCATCGAGGGGATGTCTAGTGCCGTGGCAATTGTCCACACGGTCAATGGTTGAATCATGAGCTTGATCGCGCAAATTGCCGTGCTCAGTTGCCAGCCTGCGCGCATGCCGTATTCGGCCAAACCCATGCCTAGCGCGATGAGCGATAGCGGTGCGGCAATCTGTGCCAGCATCGCTAGCGGTGCATCGATCAACGCGGGGATGTGGCTATTGGTCAAGCCAAACGCAGTGCCACTGATAATGGCGGCCACAATGGGGTTGGTCAGCACCGAGCGCAGCGTTTTTGCAAAACCGCTAAAGGAGGGGCTGCCATGCTTTGCCCACTCGATAGAGACCGTGACTAGCGTCCATAAAATGAGCGAATTAAATGTCAGGATCAATGCAACCGAGGGCAGAGCGGCATCTCCCAGGGTGGTTTTAGCCAGCGGTAAACCCAGCAGCACATTGTTGGAGAAAATGCCGCCAAGGGCAAATATGGATTGCGCCACGCCGTCCAGCCGCAGTAATCGCCAGGCAATCAGGCGACCGATTCCAAAGACAATGAGACAGCCACCAAAAAAGGCAATCAGCAAGCGCGCATCCACCGGGGGCAGACGAGAAAAATCGCTCATCATGCGAAACAGCATGGCAGGTAGCGCGATTGAAAATACGAAGCGGCTCAAACTTTCAGCTACCGATGGCGGCCAATGAAACCAGCGTACCGGCGTGTAGCCTATGATCACCATGACGAATAGCGGTGTTGCAAGGGCAAGGTGATGAAAAAACGTGGATATCATGAAAAGTCGGCGCTGGTAAGACGGCAAGGTGAATGGTTGGGGTGCAGTGTGCTATAGCCAATCGACTATGGCTGCTGTTTGATGCGATAAATGGCAGTTTATCCGGTGCGGGTTTCGCCGTTCCATGCGAAACTTCGCGCCTTTCTTGTGAATCATCGTAATGGAGTTGATCATGGCAGGCTTACCCGAGATAACCAATATGGCACTGTTCTGCGATTTCGAGAACATTGCGCTGGGCGTGCGCGACGCAAAATACGCCCAGTTCGACATCAAGAAAGTGTTGGAGCGGCTGCTGCTCAAGGGCAGCATTGTGGTCAAGAAAGCCTATTGCGACTGGGCTCGCTACAAGGAATTCAAGGCGCCGATGCATGAGGCTTCGTTCGAGTTGATCGAGATTCCGCATGTGCGCCAGTCAGGCAAGAATTCAGCCGATATCCGCATGGTGGTCGATGCGCTTGATCTTTGTTATACCAAAGCGCATGTCGATACCTTCGTCATCATTAGCGGCGACTCGGATTTCTCGCCTTTGGTTTCCAAATTGCGCGAGAACAACAAGCATGTGATCGGCGTCGGTGTGAAGGCGGCGACCTCTGACTTGCTGTCGGCCAATTGCGACGAGTTCATTTTCTACGACGATCTGGTGCGCGAGCAGGAGGCGAAAAAGACGCGCAACGCGAAGAAGGCGCCAGCAAAAACGACGACGGCCAAGTCCGCCGCAAGCCGTGCCGAGGAGAAACCCGAGGATTCCAAGCCCGAGGAGACCAAGCGCGAAGAAGCGCTCGATCTGCTGGTCGAAACGGTCGAGGCGCTGCTTGCCGAACGCGGTGGCGAGGCGACCTTGTGGGGCTCGATGGTCAAGCCCACCTTGCAACGGCGCAAGCCGGGGTTTACCGAATCTTATTATGGCTACCGTTCATTTCGCGATTTATTGGAGGACGCCAAAAAGCGCAAACTGCTCATTGTCGAGCGCGATGAAAAGTCGGGCCAGTATGCTATTCGATTGCCGATGGATGATTAACTTGATAAACGTCAGGTGGTATGAGTAGCGAAATAAAACCAGAGCAGTCCCGCGAGCTTTTGCAAGCGCTGCATATTCTTACCCGTGATGGAAAGCTGAATCAGGACAGCCGCCGCAAGCTCAAGCAAATCTATCACCTGGTCCATTTCATCGAGCCGTTGCTGGTTGAAGTGATGCAGGCGCATGGTGATGTGACGCTGGCGGACCATGGTGCGGGCAAGTCTTATCTGGGTTTTATTTTGTACGATTTATTTTTTAAATCGCGTGATAAAGGCACGGTCTACGGTATTGAGCGACGTGCCGAGCTGGTGGCTCAATCAGAGGCACTAGCACTGCGATTGGCTTTTTCGCGCATGGCATTTCTTAATCTGTCAGTTGAAGCGTCCGTGACTTCACCTGCTTTGCCTGATCGCATTGATGTCGTGACCGCGCTCCATGCGTGTGACACGGCAACGGATGATGCAATTCGCTTTGCCTTGCACAAGGAGGCGCAGTTCATTGTGTTAGTGCCTTGCTGTCAGGCGGAGGTGGCTGCGGTTTTGCGGCAGAACAAAAATGCGTCATTTGCAAAAACACCGCTCTCTGAAATCTGGCGACATCCGGTGCACACGCGTGAATTCGGTAGTCAGCTGACTAATGTATTGCGTTGCTTGTTGCTCGAAGCGCATGGCTACGCGCTGACGGTGACTGAGCTGGTGGGCTGGGAGCATTCAATGAAAAACGAGCTGGTCATCGCGCGTCGTGGCAACTTTCCACGGGGCAATGCACGACAGCGTACCGAGCAGATTCTGCACGAGCTGAATCTGGAAGAACTGTTACCCCGGTTTGCTTACTAGCGTGCTTTCTTCAGATTTTTCTCAAGACGGGGATGAATGCACTGGGGAATGCTTTGCGCTGCTCGACGATAGCGAGGCGAGCGAAGATCAACCCCGTTCTCGGTTGTATACCGACTATGTCACGTCATTGCGCTGCACCGATATCGCTGATTTTTCTGCGCTGCTAGAAGCCATGCAGCAGATGCAAAAGCAGGGTCTTCATGCAGTCGGACTGTTTTCCTTTGAGCTGGGCGCAGCATTGCAAGGTATCGCAGTACATGACACTGTGCCGCTCGGACAAGAACTAGCACATCTGCTACTGTTTAAAAACTGCCAGCAGTTATCTGCTGCCAAAGTCAATGAATGGTTGTTGCAGCGAGCGAATATCGATGAGTCAACCAAGGAGGAGGCCATTGCGGGTGTGACCGGTATTACGTCCAGCGTGAGTGAATCTGAGTTTGGTACGGCCATTGCGCAAATTCACCGTTACATTGAAGCGGGCGAAACCTACCAAGTCAATTACACCTATCGACTGCGCTTTACGACCTATGGTGGCCTGGTTTCACTTTACCAAAGGCTGAAACTGCGCCAGCCAGTGCCTTTTGGGGCACTGATTGCCTTGCCCGATGGTCGAGCCGTGTTGTCTTTTTCGCCTGAGCTGGCGGTGCAGCATCGTGCGGGTCATTTGCGCACTTTGCCAATGAAAGGCACGGCTCAAGCGGCAGACGATGAAGCAGAGAATGCGCTTAACGCAAGGCATCTGGCGAATGACCCTAAAACTCGTGCTGAAAATGTGATGATTGTCGATTTGTTGCGCAATGATCTCGGTCGTGTGGCGCAGCTGGGTACGGTGTGTGTGCCGAAGCTATTTCATGTCGCGCGCTATGGCACGGTTTTGCAAATGACCTCCACGGTAGAGGCGAGGGTTGCGCCTACTTGTAATTTGCACGATGTGCTCGCGGCGTTATTGCCGGCCGGGTCTGTTACCGGTGCGCCCAAACGACGGACGCTCGACATCATTCACGCATTGGAAACTTCGCCACGGAGTTATTACACGGGCGCGCTGGGCTGGTTTGATGTACCCCCGCAGGGGCAGTTGATGGGTGATTTTTGTTTGTCAGTTCCGATTCGGACGCTGTTGCTCGACGCACCCGATGAAGATGGACGACGAAGAGGAGAAATGGGTGTGGGTGCGGGTATCGTGCAGGACAGCACGGCAGATGCCGAGTTTCGCGAATGTGCATTAAAAGGTGTGTTTTTAACAGGACTCATGCATGAATTCGAGTTGTTCGAGACAATGCTCGCCACAGAAGCCGGTTGTCCTCATCTTGAGCGACATCTGCAACGCTTAGCTGCCTCGGCACGGTATTTTGATTTTCCTTATGATGAAGGCAAGATACGTGAAGCGATTGCGCAGGCTTGTGCGGGCTTATCTATGCACCTGTCGCATCGGTTACGCTTGGCACTCAAGCCGTCAGGGGGGCTGGATATACAGCTTGCACTACTAGCAGACATGCCTGTTCCCGTGACCGTGTTGCTGGGCGAGGCGCCGGTGAAAATGAATTCTCTGTTTTTGCGACATAAAACTACCCATCGGGCAGATTACGATGCAGCGTGGCGAAGGGCCGAAGCCGCAGGCGCTTTTGATGTGCTGTTTTTCAATGATCAAGGAGAGCTGACCGAGGGCGCGCGCAGCAGCGTGTTTGTAAAGCTCGCTGGTCACTGGTACACCCCGCCGTTGGCTTGCGGTCTATTGCCGGGTGTAATGCGCAGTGTGTTGCTGGACGATTCTGCCTGGTCGGCGACAGAAAAAGTGCTCACACGGAATGACTTGCGTTCAGCTCAGGCGGTGGTGATGTGTAACGCCTTGCGCGGCGCGCTGCCAGCACAGATTGACTGGCAGCGGTCAGGCATTTAAGAAAAAACCTCGCCGTTACCACAGTAACAGCGAGGTCTCAAACGCTAACCGTTAACGATTAGCGAACAATTGAAGTGTGGCAGGATTGGACTAAACGTGTTGACAGGCTAGTCATCCAGTGCGAGTTCAAATAGCTCGCGCTTGAGCATGAGCTGCTGTGGCATGCGGGATTTTAGCTTCTCAAACCATTCGCCATGTTGTTTAAGCTCTTCACGCCAAGCTATTGTGTCAATGGCAGCGAGCGCTTCAAAGGCGTCTTTGGAAACCTCTGCATTGCCGCCCCAATCGAGGTCTTCAAAGCGGGGCACCCATCCCAAGGCCGTTTGTTTGGCATTGACACGCCCACGGCTGCGCTCGACGATCCATTTCAGCACGCGCATGTTTTCGCCAAAGCCTGGCCACATGAAGTTTCCCTGGGCATCCTGGCGGAACCAGTTGACCGTGAAAATACGTGGCGCGTGTTCCACCTGATGACCAATTTTTAACCAGTGATTGAAATAGTCACCCATGTGATAACCGCAGAAAGGCAGCATGGCAAAGGGATCGCGACGTACGATGCCTTGCTGGCCGGTGGCAGCAGCGGTTGTTTCCGAGCCCAGGGTCGCTGCCATATAGACCCCATAGTTCCAGTTGAAGGCTTCAAAGACGAGTGGCACAGTGGTGGCGCGGCGGCCGCCAAATACGAAGGCTGAAATCGGTACGCCAGCGGTGCTTTCCCAGTCGGGATCAATCGAAGGGCATTGTGCAGCGGGTGCAGTAAAGCGCGAATTGGGATGTGCTGCCTTGCGACCGGTTTTACCATCTTCCGGTGTCCAGTCCTTACCTTGCCAGTCGATCAAATGCGCGGGGGGCTCTTTGGTCATGCCTTCCCACCACACATCGCCATCATCGGTGAGGGCGACATTGGTGAAAATGATGTTTTCCTTCAGTGTCGCCATGGCGTTGAAGTTGGTTTTTTCCGAGGTGCCGGGGGCGACACCGAAAAAGCCAGCTTCTGGATTGATTGCGTAGAGCCGCCCATCTTTTCCTGGCTTGATCCAGGCAATATCGTCGCCCACGGTGGTGACTTTCCAACCACCCAGGCTTTGCGGCGGAATCAGCATGGCAAAGTTGGTTTTGCCACAGGCGGATGGAAAGGCCGCAGCAACATAGGACTTTTGTCCATCAGGGGATTCAACGCCAAGGATCAGCATATGTTCGGCCAGCCAGCCTTCGTCACGGGCCATGGTTGAGGCGATGCGCAAGGCAAAACATTTTTTGCCAAGCAACGCATTGCCACCGTAACCGGAACCAAACGACCAGATTTCCCGCGTTTCCGGAAAGTGGCAGATATATTTGGTTGCATTGCATGGCCATTTAACATCCGGCTGTCCGGGTTCTAGTGGATGGCCCACGCTATGCAGACAGGGAACAAATTCACCATCACTGCCCAGTTGGTCGAACACAGCACGACCCATGCGCGTCATGATGCGCATATTGACAACCACGTACGGGCTGTCGGAAAGTTCAACACCGATATGTGCGATAGGTGAGCCGATCGGACCCATCGAGAAGGGAATTACATACAGTGTGCGGCCACGCATGCAACCTTTGAAAAGGCTGCGCAGCGTGTCTTTCATTTTGGACGGGTCTTCCCAATTGTTATTGGGGCCGGCATCCTCCGGATCCGTTGTGCACACATAGGTACGGTCTTCCACACGGGCGACATCTGAGGGATCAGACAACGCAAGGTAGGAATTCGGACGTTTGGCCGGGTTGAGCCGCTTCATGCTTCCTGCGGCGACCATTTGTTCAAACAGGATGTTGGCTTCTTCTTCCGAACCGTCACACCACATGATTTGATCGGGCTCAGTGAGTGCAGCGACTTCCGCAACCCACGCTTTGAGTTTGGCATGTTTAATATAGCTGGGGGTAGCGGTCAAAGATGATTTGTTCATGAGGCAAGGGGTCTCCAAAGGTTAAATCGTTCATTTTTATATTAACGCGCTGCTTGGCACCAGAAAGCGAAGGGATCAAGGGGTAGGGATCACCGGACTTTTGGTTGTCCGCGCCACCATGGTCACTTGCAGTAGCTGCAATTCATGGTGCCACAGATGCTGCATTGATGCGGGGTGAGCATCAGGCTGCTGGCAAGCAGGAAAAGTTATTTATTTCTTAACTATATCATGATGCGTACTTGATGATCGCCTGACGGTTGTGTGTGAAGGGGTGCTCGGCGCAAACTGCAAGCATTCAAAAACATGGATTCCACGTCGCGGAATGGGGGCTTTGCCAAAAGTCGGCGCTGGTGACACGGCGTTAGAATTAGGCTTTGAATAGACCTCAACACATCTCAACATGCTGCACGTGATAAATGCGAAAAAATGACTAAGCAGCCGCCTAAAATTGCATTGATTCTTACCGGTGGTGGTGCGCGGGCAGCATATCAAGTGGGCGTCCTCAAGGCAGTGCGCGAGTTGCTACCCGAGCCGCGACGTAATCCATTTCAGATACTTTGTGGCACTTCAGCGGGTGCGATTAATGCCGCCACGATGGCAACCTGGGCTGAAAATTTTGGTGCGGGTGTCGATCATTTATGTCACGTGTGGGAGCATTTTCATGCCCACCAGGTGTATCGCACGGATGTTTTGGGCGTGGCAGGTTCGGGCGCGCGCTGGCTGGCTGCGCTGATGTTTGGGTGGGCGACACATCGCGCTCCGCGCTCATTGCTTGACAATGCACCTCTGCGCCAATTGTTAACCGATAGTCTGGACTTGAGTCGAATTGAGCGGGCGATTGAAAGCCAGGTGTTGCATTCAGTGAGCATTACCTGTTCTGGTTATTCGAGCGGACAGAGTGTGACATTTTTTCAGGGGCGCCCTGATCTTGAGCCTTGGCAGCGAAGCCAGCGGGTAGGGGCGCATGTCAAGTTGAATCTGGATCATCTGCTGGCATCAAGCGCGATTCCTTTTGTGTTCCCTGCCGTGAAAGTTAATCGCGAATGGTTTGGGGATGGATCGATGCGGCAAACAGCGCCTATTTCACCTGCTATCCATCTTGGAGCAGACAAAGTCCTGGTGATCGGTGGAGGCCGTTTGCATGAGGAGTATTCTCGTCCCCGTACGACGTCTTATCCTTCGCTGGCGCAGATCGCGGGGCATGCATTGTCCAGTATTTTTCTGGATAGCCTATCTGCGGACCTGGAACGGCTGATTCGCATAAATCACACGATTACACTGATACCCGAAGCGATAGGCCAACAGCAGGGAACCACCCTGCGCCCGATCGAGGTGCTGGTGATTTCACCTTCTGAGCGACTTGATCATTTGGCGGCGAGACATGCCTGGACACTGCCTTGGCCGATCAGAATGTTGTTGCGCGGGATCGGCGCCATGAACCGCAATGGTGGGGCGTTGATTAGCTATTTACTCTTTGAACGAGCGTACACTTGCGCCTTGATTGAGCTTGGTTATCGTGACACGTTATTACAGCGCGAAAAAGTTATTGAATTTCTGGATATCGAGACGACAGAAGGTTATGGCAATCTCAAGGAAAAAGTCTAAGATTCAAGTTGAGATGGCCGATATAACCATCTAAATTTATTAAAGATAAGTGTTATTATTGTTCCATTAGCATTTAGCAAAAGGATAACAGGATGTTTTTTATGAAAAAAGCACTCCTCATGTTGCTTGCAACAGCCGTTGTTGGCCTGGGTGTCACGCCGCTGACAGCCGATGCTGCGGTTAAAAAGCATGGCAAACATGTCAAATCAGCTGCACCGCTGAAAAAATCAACTGCACAGCTGAAGTCGAAGTCGAAAAAACATGCTCGAGTGATGACTCATATCAGGTATTCAAGGCAGGGTTCATCGCCTTTATTAAGCGATTCGCAAGTGCTCGCTTTAGGGTCTTCTGCTGTGCTGGTGCAGGACCAGGCGACCGGTGCCGTGTTATATGAAAAAAATGCGAATGCGGTATTGCCTATTGCATCAATTACCAAATTGATGACGGCCATGGTGGCCTTGGACGCCAGCCCGGATCTTAAAGAAACCTTGACCATAGGCGTGGAAGACGTGGATCTCTTGAAAGGCACGCACTCACGCCTCAGCGTGGGGGCAAAGTTGTCAAGAGAAGAAATGTTGCGCCTCGCGCTGATGTCTTCAGAAAATCGTGCGGCTTCGGCTTTGTCTCGCCATTATCCAGGGGGGCAAAAAGCTTTTGTTGCTGCAATGAATGTCAAGGCAAAAATGCTGGGTCTTAACGACACGCGTTTTTTTGACCCAACCGGGCTAACGGCATTAAATGTTTCCAGCTCGCATGATTTGGCCAAGATGGTGAGTGCGGCACACCAATATCCGTTGATCCGTGAGTTCACGACGACAGTGGAAGAAGAAGTGAATGTCGCCGGGCGGTCGCAACAATTTCATAACACCAATGCACTGGTCAAAAGTCCGGCATGGCAGATCGGTTTGTCGAAAACCGGGTATATCAACGAGGCAGGGCGTTGTCTGGTGATGCAGGCCTGGATCAACAGTAAACCCACCATCATTGTCCTGCTCGATTCTGTGGGCAAAATGACCCGAGTTGGTGACGCCAATCGCATCAAGCGCTGGGTCGAAGCGAACGCGCAAGCGCAAGCGCCCCAACGCTTGCCGACAAGCTGATCCAATCTGGCAGAATTTAGCCGCTGTTGCGTAATCCAGCAGCGATGCCGTTGATGCTCAGGTGAATGCCGCGCTGTGCTTTTTCATCTGTAGTCCCTGCGCGAAAACGGCGCAGTAGTTCGACTTGCAGGTGATTGAGCGGGTCGATATACGGAAAGCGATTACGAATAGAGCGTTTTAATAGCGGATTGCTTTCAAGCAACTCGCTGGTTTGTGTAATTTCAAGCAGTGCATCAATGGCTGCCTGCCACTCGGTTTTCAGGCGCGGGAAAATGGCTTGGCGCAAGGTTTCATCCGTAACTAGTTGCGAATAGCGTTCTGCAATGGCGATATCACTTTTGGCTAGCACCATGTCCATGTTGGACAGCAGCGTGCGAAAAAATCCCCATTCCTGATTCATGCGGCAAAGCAATTGCATGCCGGTGTCGCCATGCTTGGCTTTCCATTCCGCTACGGCGGCACCAAAGCCAAACCAGCCTGGCAGCATGAGACGACACTGCGCCCAGGAAAACACCCACGGAATGGCTCGTAAATCTTCAATCGCCGTGCTGTGTTTGCGTGAGGCGGGACGGCTGCCAATGTTAAGAGAAGCAATTTCTGAAATGACGGTCGATTCCCAAAAATACTGTTCAAAGTTTGGTGTGTCATAAATCAGTGATCGATAGGCATTAAAGGCACTGTTTGAGAGTGCTTCCATGGCAGCAAGAAATTCTGTCGGCGGATTGTCAAACACCCGTGGCAGCAGCGTGGCTTCGAGCGTGGCAGCAGCAAGGATTTCCAGATTACGGCGGCCGAGTTCAGGGTTGGCGTATTTTGAAGCAATGACTTCGCCTTGCTCGGTAATGCGTATCTGTCCTTGAACTGCGCCTTGCGGCTGGGCAAGAATTGCCTGATAACTCGGCCCGCCACCACGACCCACCGAGCCACCTCGCCCGTGAAACAGTCGCAGGCGAACGCCATGACGAGCGAATACTGCAGTGAGTGCAATCTCACAGCGATACAAGGCCCAGCCTGAGGTCAAAAATCCGCCATCCTTGTTGCTGTCGGAATAACCCAGCATGATCTCCTGCCAGTTGCCGCGGCTTGCCAACAGCTGCTTGTACAGAGGCAAGGACAATAATTGATCCATGACAGCCGCTGCGTTTTCCAGGTCATCGATGGTTTCGAACAAGGGCACGATATGCACATCGAGCGTATGGTTCAGCGGCCGTAACAGCCCGGCTTCTTTGAGCAGTACCGCTACTTCGAGCATGTCGGATACGCTGCTGGCTTTGGAAATGATGACGTTTTCGATCGATGCTTGACCATAGCGCTGATGAATCTGGCGGGCCGTATGCAAGATGTCCAGCTCGCTTTGTGTCTCAGCCGAGTAAGTCACAGAAGGTGAAGTAAGCGGCCGGGGCGTGGCGAGTTCATCAAGCAATAATTTGACGCGAGCCGTTTCATCCAGCGCGAGATAATCTATTCCCAGGCAGGCGATGGCAAGTAGCTCGGCTACGGTGCGCTCATGTACTTCGGAGTTTTGGCGCAGATCGAGAGGTGCCAAGTGAAAGCCGAAAATGGCAACACTGCGGCGAAGGTGGCGCAAGCGGCCACGCGCGAGCAGGGTCGCTTTGTGGTTTATTAACGAGGCATGCAGAATATCCAGATCTGCGGCAAATTCGGCAGCATCGGCATAAGGCTCGGCAGAACCCACCGGGTGGCGCGGGGCTTCGAGCTCATCCAGTTGCTGTGCGGTGGCGGCCAGGCGGGTATACATTCCGGCAATGGCGCGACGGTAAGGTTCGTCATCGCGATGCGGGCTGTGATCGGGCGAGCGGGCTGCCAGCTCTTTTAACGCATCGGAAATCTTGACCAGGGATGACGCGGGAGATAGCTCCGCGCCCAGTCGATGGAGCTGTTCCAGCTGATGGCCGAGGGCTTTGCGACTTTGCGCACGTACTGCGGCCAGCAAGACATCTGCGGTAACAAAAGGATTGCCGTCGCGGTCGCCACCGATCCACGAGCCGGGGTGTAAAAATGGTTTCAGTTCCTCTTTTGGCCAGTCAGGCACGATGAGCGCAAGATGGTCTTCCAGCCGGTTATAGAGTTTGGGGAGTTCATGCAAGAAGGTGGTGTCATAGAACGTTAGCGCATTGGCAATTTCGTCTGCAACGGAAAGCTTGGCCCGACGCAACATACGGGTTTGCCATAGCGTCAGCACGGCACGACGAATGGCTTCTTCATCTTCTTGCATTTCATCCGGGGTGAGCTTGCTACGGTCGCGTGCCTCAAGCAAGCGGGCGATTTCCCATTGGCAATCAAGAATGCTTTTACGCTGAACTTCCGTCGGGTGCGCCGTGAGGACAGGGGAAATTTTTGCGTGCGCAAAGAAATCAGTCAGAACGTGGGCGTCAATACCGGCCTCTTGTGCGCGGGCAATCGCGTTTTCAAGGCTGCCTTCGCGGGGTTTGGCTCCCGCGAGTGCGTGCGCGCGGGAGCGGCGCAGATGGTGTTGATCTTCTGCGATGTTAGCGAGATGCGAAAAATAGCTGAAGGCTCGTGCAACTTGAGTCGTATGCTCGTTAGGCAATGCGGTGAGCAGTGCTTCCAGTTGATCGCGTGCAACCAGATCGTCATGGCGGTGAAAACGGATCGCTAGCTGGCGAATGTGCTCAACCGTAGCAAAGGCATCGTTGCCTTCCTGCTCGCGCAGGGTGTCACCCAGGAGGCGACCAAGAAAGCGAATATCTTCGCGTAAGGGTGCCTCTTTGTCTTCACTGGAAAGATTGGCTGTAATCATGGCGTTATAGGCGTTCAGTTGTGCAGTCGATTGGTTGAGTGTGGCGGCAACGAAAAGTCGGCGCTGGTGATACGGCGGCATAGCGCTTAACGCAGACAATCATGGTGCAATGATAAACTCATGACTGATGGATTTTTGTTCTTCGGGTACCAACATGGCCCCGAATTTTTTACACGCGCTAGATCCTTGTGATGACTTCTGACTCTTTATCAATACCACTGCCTTCGCCGCTTTCGCCGCTTTCGCCACCATCGCGCTTGATCATCGCGACTCGTGAATCTCGTCTTGCACTCTGGCAGGCTGAGCATGTCCGCACGCTGTTGCAGCAATGCTATCCCTCCTGCGAGGTGAATTTGCTGGGCATGACAACGCGTGGCGATCAAATACTTGACCGTCCCCTAGCTAAAATCGGCGGTAAAGGATTGTTTGTCAAAGAGCTGGAGACAGCCTTGCTGGAAGGTGTGGCCGATATTGCCGTGCACTCAATGAAAGACGTGCCAATGCAAATGGAGGCGGCGTTTACCCTGGCTGCCATCGGTCCGCGTGAAGTGCCCGAGGATGCGTTTATTTCCAATAAATACGCCAGTCTCGACGAGTTGCCGCCGGGTGCCGTGGTGGGTACTTCTAGTTTGCGTCGCGAATCGCAGCTCCATGCCCGCTTTCCTTATCTGGCCGTCTCGCCCTTGCGCGGCAATCTCGATACGCGTTTAAGAAAGCTGGACGAAGGGCAGTTTGACGCCATTATTCTGGCTGCTGCAGGCTTGAAGCGTCTGGGCCTGGGTGCGCGCATTCGCTCAGTGTTGACGGCAGAAGACTCTTTGCCAGCACCAGGACAAGGTGCGCTGGGGATTGAGGCGCTGGCGAGCCGACCCGAGATTGCTGCCTGGATGGCACCGTTGCATGATGCAGCCACAGCCGCCTGTGTGCGTGCCGAGCGTGCCATGGCGCGTGCTTTAGGCGGCAGTTGTGAGGTGCCGCTGGGGGCTTACGCAAAAATGCGTGACGATGCAATTTGGCTGCGCGGTTTTGTCGCCACACCCGATGGCACGCGCATGGCACATGCAGAGCTGAGCGGGGTAGTGGCTCAGCCGGAAGCGTTGGGGCAAAACCTGGCTGATGCCTTGCGCGCGGCAGGTGCTGAATCGATTCTTTCAAGTCTCGCCTGAAACTGGGTGGGGCAGACATGACTCTCAGAGGGCGGCATGTAGTCATTACCCGCCCGTCCGGGCAGGCTGAGCACCTGGCGACCTTGCTCGTGGAGCAAGGCGCGCACCCGGTGTTTTTTCCGGTGTTGGAGATCCATGACTGTACAGACATCACCTCGGTGCTGGCAGCAGCGATTGCGTTAGACGCCTATGATCTGGCCGTGTTTGTCAGCCCGAACGCCATTGAAAAAGCGCTGGATATCATTTTGCCGCGACGAGCCTGGCCTGCGCATTTACCCGCCATCGTGCTGGGCAAAATGAGTGAACAGGCGCTCCTGCGCCGGGGTGTCACCCACGTGATATCGCCTGCGTTGCGCTTTGATTCAGAAGCCCTGCTTGAATTGCCTGAGCTGGCCGTAGTAGCGGGTCGGCGCATCATTATTTTTCGTGGGGATACGGGGCGCGACCTACTCAGCGAAACCCTCACTGCGCGTGGCGCAGACGTACATCATGTGACATGTTATCGGCGCCTGCCTTCAAAGGCTGACCCTGGCCCGTTATTGAAGCATTGGGAAGCAGGTACGCTGGACGCGGTGACGCTGACCAGCAGTGAGAGTTTGCGCTATTTTTTTGAAATGATTGGCCATTTGGGGCAGGCCTGGTTAAAAAAGACGCCTGTATTTGTTACGCATCAGCGCATTGCCGCGCAAGCCAGTGCGCTGGGGCTGCAACAGATTATTCCCACCGCCCCAGGGGACGATGGTTTGATGGCAGAACTCATGCAATACTACGCACATCATGGAACATGAAAATAACGCTTTATTAACGCAAACACTGCCTTTGCCACCCAACAGAAGACGGTTATTGTCTCGTCCGTCGATCTGGGCCTTCTTGATTTTATTGGCGCTGATACTGGCCCAGTGGATTGATAGCCGCAAGCAAATCTCGGCCATTCAGCAAGAGGTTGCGCATCGGCTGACCGAGAATGATCAAGCAGCTAAAGAGACGCGCTTTCTGGCCAAGCAAGCCCAGGATGCCGCGCTCACGGTGCAAGCTAAAGTGGCTTTGCTCGAAGAGCGGCTGGCGGAAATACAGAGCCAGTCGGTGGCGTTGCAATCCATGTACCAGGAAATGTCCAGTAGTCGCGATCAGCGTTTATTAGCCGA
The DNA here is from genome assembly GCA_011620215.1 of Rugosibacter sp. Lineage (GTDB taxonomy): Bacteria > Pseudomonadota > Gammaproteobacteria > Burkholderiales > Rhodocyclaceae > Rugosibacter. Next base: position 2,199 of record WOZP01000118.1, on the reverse strand, counting down.
GGTTGAACAAGCCATTACCCTGGCGATGCAGCAGTTGCAGTTTGCCGGGAATGTCGAAACAGCACTCATCGCTTTGGAAAATGCCGATGCACGTCTGGCAAAGGAACTGCAGCCGCAGTTTATATCCTTGCGGCGTTTGCTTGCGCGTGATATTGCGCGGTTAAAAGCCACGCCGGGTGCCGATCTGACAGGCCTGGCGTTGAAAATTGAAAGCGTTGTGAGCGCGGTGGATACCTTGCCTCTGGCATTTGAACACCGGCCCCAAAATACGCCTGTGGCATCCACCTCGGGCGCCGCGCCAGCATCGTTCATTAATCGCAGCTACTGGCAGGCATTGGTTTCCGATGTATGGCATGAACTGTATCAGCTGTTGCGTATTGAGCGCATTGAAGAGCGTGATCCGGCTTTGCTCTCGCCTAGCCAGAGTTTCTTTTTGCGCGAGAATCTCAAGCTGCGCTTACTCAATGCGCGGTTGGCGCTACTTCAACGTGATGGTAAAACCTTTCGCGATGAAACCATCCAGACGCAAGCCTTGTTGGATCGCTATTTTGATGTGCGTGCGCCATCGGTCGTCACCGCGCGAAAAACACTTAACGCACTGGCGGCTACGGATGTCGGTTTTAATCTTCCATCACTGGGTGAAACATTGGCCGCTGTACGAAATCTCAAACTTTCCCGCGATCGCGGCGTGAGCAGGTAGGGCCATGCGTTCCCTATTCTGGTTATTGACGCTGGCAGCGTTGGCGGTTGGGTTGGCTGTGGCAGCGCGCTACAACGCAGGCTATGTGCTCTTGGTAATGCCCCCCTGGCGCGCAGAAGTATCGCTGAACTTTTTTCTGCTCTTAGCCATTGTCGGTTTTATTCTTTTGTACTGGGTGGTTCGCCTGGTTAGTAGCACCTTGGCATTACCTCGGGCTGTTGCTGCATTTCGGCAACGCCAGCGGCTGCATAAAGCGACTACCGCTCATTTTGAAGCGGCGCGCTTGTTGCAAGAGGGTCGATTTGGTCACGCGCTGCGCAGTGCAGAAAAAGCCTGGGCTGATCACCCCGTCCCCGGTGCTGCTGCCTTGCTTGCTTGGCGGGCGGCACATAATCTGCGCGATGCTGAACGTGAAGCCTTATGGGCTGACCGTGTGCGCGCGGCGGATGATCAAGGCTTCAAGGCTGCACGGCTTATGGTTGAAGCCGAGTTTGCGCTGGAAGAGCGGCGTTTTGCGGATGCGCGTGCCACCTTGCAGATGCTGGCCCTGAATGGCGGACGCCACATCGCTGCGCTACGCTTGGCGTTGCGTGCTGAACGCGGACTGGGCCATTGGAGTGAAGTCGCCAAGCTGGTACGCCAGCTGGAAAAACACAAGGCCTTGACGCCCGAACAAGCGTTGCCGTTACGCAGCAGTGTGCTGCGTGAATCGCTGCGCGATCTGCAAGGCAATAAAGAAGGGTTGCTGCGCTACTGGCGCTCGTTGGATGCACGTGATCGTGAAGAGCCATTATTGGCACGCGAAACAGCGCTTGCTTTGATAGCCGCCAACGCAAGCGCTGAAGCACAACAAATTATTGAGCAGGCATTGCAAGCGCATTGGGAAGATGATCTGGTAAAGGTCTACGCGCAATGCACTGGCGGGGATCTCATCGGGCGGATCGCCCAGGCAGAAAAATGGCTCACACAACACCCCCGAGATAGTGCCTTGTTGCTTGCACTGGGGCGCTTATGTCGCCAGCAACAATTGTGGGGCAAGGCGCAGAGTTATCTGGAAGCGGCGCTGGCCATTCAGCCGCAACGAGCGACACATATCGAACTGGCGCAATTATTTGATCAACTGGAAAACTCGGCGCTGGCGATACGCCACTATCGTTCGGCAGCCGCGCTTTAAGCGCACGGTCTGGCGGATTTTCAGCTTAAACGCCTTTGATTAAAAGATACTGTATGCATCGTTGGTTCGGCCGATGGCTTTTGGATGAAGCAGGCCATCGATTCCGAGTTGGGCCGGGCACTTTACGCGGGCACTTTACAGCAGACCCTTACGGCAGACGTTTCGCCACCGTCGAGCCGGTCTTTGGCAACCTGCGCCATTTTTACGACCATCTTCGGGTGAAAAATGGGTTTTTCTACAGCCTCAACGTGGAGCTAGGGGGCGCGCCGTTTTTGGCGCGTCCCGCTTGAGCGCAGGGTTAGGGCATGGGCATCAACATAAGAGT
>WOZP01000184.1 GCA_011620215.1 Rugosibacter sp. | reverse complement strand
CGTCAACTGAGCTGCGACATCAACTGAGTTGTTATCCGGGTTTGCGGGTGCTTGGTTCGCTGTGTAATCAGATGAGTAGCCCGCTGAGTAGTCCAATGAGTGCCAGCATTGCAATCGCCGCGCCCGCATAAAACGTCATCGCCGGGCCGAAGACCGTCCACAAGCTGCCGGCAAGCACGCTGGCGGCGAGCAGCGCCAGGCCGCTGACCAGATTGAACACGCCAAACGCCGTGCCGCGCAAATCGGCCGGTGCGGCATCGGCCACCAGCACCGAGAGCAGGCCCTGCGTTGCGCCCATATGCAGCCCCCAGATTGCCGCACCCAGGCCAACCAGCCAGATATTCCCCGCCAGCGCCAGCACCAGGTCGGATGCAATCAGCAAGACAATGCCCCAGATCAGCAAACGGCGCCGTCCGCCATTGTCGGAAAATTTCCCGAATGGATAGGCACTGAGCGCATAGACCGCATTCAACACGATCAGGATCAATGGCACCCAGGTCACCGCCAGCCCGACATTTTCGGCGCGCAGCAGCAGAAAGGCCTCGGAAAAGCGCGCGCAGGTGAGCACGGCTGCCAGTGCCACCAACCACCAGAAACGGGTATCAAACCGGCGCAGGTTTTCACGGCGCAGCGGCGAGCGCAACTGCGCTGGCGGACGCGTCGCCTCAGGCTCTTCAACACCAAAAATAATCAGCAGCACGCAGATGATCGCCGGCAGCACGGCCACCCAAAACACCAGGCGAAAGTTGTCCTGCGTCGCCGCCATCAACGCCATCGCCAGCAGCGGCCCGGCAAAAGCGCCCATGGTATCCATCGCCTGGCGCAAGCCATAGGCCGCGCCGCGAATTTCCGGCGGCGTGATGTCGGCGATCAGCGCATCACGCGGTGCGCCGCGTATGCCCTTGCCGATGCGGTCGATAAACCGTGCGGTGAGCACCGCGCCGATGCCTTGCGCCAGCGGAAACAGCGGCTTGGTCAGCGCCGCCAGCCCATAGCCCAGCAGCACCAGCGGTTTTCTGCGTCCCATCCAGTCTGAAATCACGCCGGAAAACACCTTGGCGATGGAAGCCGTGGCTTCGGCGATGCCCTCGATAAAGCCGACCGACAAGGCGCTCGCGCCCAGCACGGTGACCAGGAACACCGGCAGCAGGCTGTGGATCATCTCCGAGGAAACGTCCATGAACAGGCTGACCAGCCCGAGGGCAACGATGCTCTTTGGCAGTTTTGAACGATTCATGATGAGCGAACAGAAAAAACCCGATGCATCACTATAGCCTGTACGCTGGCCAAGCGCGTTGACCTGAATCGGCGAAAAGTCGGCGCTGGCGGGACGGCAAGATTACGCGCCATCGTGGCTTAGCGTAGATGCTAATTGTGTCGTCGCAGGGGATGAACTTCTGCATGTGCCCGATAAGTCAATTTCTGATAACCAACCTAACCGTATCCACAAACTCCCTTTCACTCGGGGAAAATAAATTTCTGTATGTGATACCAAGCGCGGAGGATACTCGACGTGCGTGTGCTTCCTCTCGCCTAGCTAGAGTTCGGAGTTCTGAGAGTGTCCAAGACGCGTCTCCCCTTATCCGCAGTCGCTCAATGACTGTATCGAGTTCTGCTTCGATCAGTAAGACAGCGCCAATCTGCAAGTCTCTAAAAACCTGTGTATCAATCTCGTTGAACTCGCCGTTCGTGACCCGTAGTACAAAGTGCCCATCGAGCAAGAGCTTCTGATTGGTAGAACGCAGTCGGTTGGCCGCTGAGATCAAAGCAGCCTGGTTCTCGTCGACTCCGCTGACGCGTTTGTCCGCGCACCATGACTGTAAGCCCCGTTCCTCGCGAATCAACTGACTCGCCGTAACGTGCCGAATTCCCAACTGCTTGGCGGCCGGAGCGGCGAGAAATGTTTTACCTACGCCGTGGATTCCGGCAACGAATACGATCATCGCCTTACCTTCTCCTGTGAAATAAGTTGCTCCAGCTTATGTGCTTCCGATTGTGTCAGGTAGCGAAACGACTGCGGGGGAGAAAAATTCTTAATCACTTTTTTTGGGGCAACGCCTTGGCTGAATCGTCTTGCCCCTGTCAGTAAGACAGCAAAACCTGCGTCTTTGCCGAATAGATATGCCAATAGTTCAGCTTTAGACAATCCCCCTCCACGCTTTGAACAGTAGCTCCAGAGCGTTTCTGGCTTCGCCCGCACAACTTCTGCAACCTTTACTACACCAACAAGCTTCTGAATAGGGCTGCTGGCATAGATTGCTATCGTATCTACTTTATGTACTGCCCATACGCGACGAAATTCGACAGTCTTCGAACCCGCGAGAATTAACTCTGCGTACTGTGGTTTGACTGAAAGAACTATTGATCTACCGCCCTGCGGCATTAAGGATTTTAGCGAATTGGTCATCCTGCACTCTTTGGATTGATTGGATCGGACCCTTGATACCGCAGTCCTTCTTTAGTTGGATATAACTGACTGGCCGAGGCAGGTGCTCCATCAGGCGAAAAAGAATGACTTTCGTCGGACTAGTCGCCATTTCCTCAATTTCGTTCTGGCTGTACACCGTGCGGCGACTAACCAGGCTGGCAATTTTTGCTGAATCGTTGAGAACCTCGAACCTGTCGACTACACCGATACTGGTCACAGCCTTTTCGTCGAGAGTTCTGTAGAACAATAGAACATCGCCAGGTTTGATGGCGTTCGTCGGCGCGTGGCAAAGGTAAGCCAATTTGATAGCGTTGCCAACATTGTTATGCGATGCAAACAGACGTCCTTGCTGAGGACTGTAGTCAGGCAGCAACAGATCGTGATATTGCGGTTGAATAGGAATGACAAACTTTTGCACAGCCGCATCATGCCGATAATGTGGAAAGTAGCGTCGCGCGTACTCGAGCGGCTCAATACTTTCTCCTTCCGGAGCCATATGCGGATGCGCCTTCACCAGTACAAGATCGCCTTTATAGCTGCCTTGTTGAGAAAAGCCAAAATCATCCAGCAATCGCAACAGATAGTCGTGTCGTTCAGCATTCACATGGATGAACAGGTGTTCACAGGCCCGCTCGGTGGCATACCGGAATGCTGCCTTTAGAAACAGCTCGCCGATTTTCCGTCCCCGAACCTGTTCCCCCACTTTGAACGTACAGAGTTTGAGTGCATCACCCTTAAGGCATTCCTGAGTGTCGTTGATCTTCTCCCCGGTTTGCACTTTGTGGACACAAAGCGCCGCAAGCTCCCCATGCTCATCTCGGTAGATCCATGCCCGGCTATCCTCCCGTGCTGACCTGCGAAACCAGTCATCGAACCCAGGATAGCTTTCACGAAGACTATCGAAGAATCCGGCTGATAGTTGAGGCGTCAGATTATGCAGAGGTACATCTTCGATGTTTGGTAGAACAACCTGTTTCGGTTCATGCAATCGCCTCAGCCAGTCTTCTGCCATCTGGATCGTATAAACACGATCCTGCAACCCTGCATGA
>WOZP01000075.1 GCA_011620215.1 Rugosibacter sp. | reverse complement strand
CTTTGATGATTCAAAGCGACGCGAATAGTCATTACATTTTCTCCACGGCGTCGCTGCCAGAGGCAAATCAGGCAGCCTCAAGCAAACTCAGCGCGTTATCAATTCCATTCAAAATTCGGCAACTGCGCAAAAGCGCGGCGCACGCCTTCATTCCAGCTCTGACTCAAGGTGTGCATATAGGAATCATTTTCATCAAACCGACGGGAATGCGATAAACGCAGCGTATCCCGCTCATAGCAAGCAAGATCAATCGGCAAGCCAACGGTCAGGTTTGAGCGCATGGTCGAATCGAACGACACGAGCACGCATTTGATCGCATCATCAAGGCTGGTACCCGCTGCAATCACACGGTCAATAATCGGCTTGCCATATTTCACTTCACCAATCTGGAAATAGGGCACCTCCGGCATTGCCTCGATAAAGTTACCCTCGGCATATATCATGAAAAGACGCTGCGCTTCGCCCGCAATTTGTCCGCCGACGATGAAGTTAGCACCAGAATCAATGTTGTTTTCCATGAGAAACGGGCCATCGCGGTGGCGCACTTCGCGCAGCGACGCCCCAATCAGTTCGGCCACATCGTACATTGACTGAACACTCATCAGATGGGGCTCGGTGTTACGCCGGATCGCTTGCTCCAGATGGTTAATGGTGGCTTGCGTCACCGCCAGATTACCGGAGTTAACAATCATCAGCACCCGCTCACCGGGCTGCTCGAATATTTTCATTTTGCGAAACGTGGAAATATTGTCCACGCCGGCATTCGTCCTCGAATCGGAGGCAAAAACAAACCCGGCATCAATCATGGTGGCAACACAATAAGTCATGGCAAATATTGGTTCAGGAAAAATGACAAACATAGCGGAACACCAGCAGAACGGCAAGCCCAAAGGCACACCCAAAGGCACATTTTCGTCATTCATCAGTGGACCAGAAATACGTTGTATTGATCAAGTCACCCAACTCATAGATACGCGCCAGAAACTCGTTCAGATATTCATGCAGGCCCTTATCAAAAATGCCATCGACGGTACCAAAGCGTAACTCGGCTTGCAGTAGCCCGCAGCGACGCGATAGTTCGCCGGATCGTGGGCCATTGATTTGCTGCACCAGCCGATCGACTTCCTGCATACAGGCTGCCAGCGAACGCGGCATATCAGCACGCAAGACCAGCAACTCAGCCACCCGCATCGGCGTGATGACATCCCGATAGGTTTTGCGATAAGCCTCAAAAGACGACACCGAGCGTAACAGGGCGCTCCATTGATAGTAATCAACAGCGCCACCCACATCAGTCAGGCTCGGCAGCAGGACGTGATATTTCACATCGAGAATGCGCGCCGTGTTGTCCGCGCGTTCAAGAAAGGTGCCCAGTCGCAAGAAATGGAACGCCTCATCCTGCAGCAAAGTGCCGTAGGTAATCCCGCGCGACAAATGTGAGCGCTCTTTGACCCACTCAAAAAAATCAGAAATGCCATCTTCAGAAATGCCCCGCGCCTGTCTTTCGCGCATATCCAGCCAGGTGTGATTAAGCGCCTCCCACATTTCCGAAGTAATCGCCCCGCGCACGGCGCGGGCATTTTCTCGTGCCTTGCTGATGCTACTAAAAATACTGCCTGGGTTCTTTTCGTCGAGCGTCATGAAATGCATGACGTTCGCCGGGGTGACTTCCGAGTAGCGCGCTTCATACTCTTCGTGCAAGCCACTGATCGACAACATCGCGCGCCACTCGTTAAACACATCCATGGAATGCTTGAGGAGCGACATACGATACGTCACATCCAGCATCCGCGCCGTATTTTCGGCACGCTCCATGCTGCGTGCCATCCAGAATAAATGATCAGCAGTTGATGAAAGCATCTCAGTTCTCCAGTACCCAAGTGTCCTTGGTACCCCCGCCCTGCGAAGAGTTCACCACGAGCGACCCCTCTTTAAGAGCGACACGGGTCAACCCACCAGGCACCATCGTGATATCTTTCCCAGAAAGCACAAACGGCCGCAAATCAATATGCCGTGGCGCAATGCCGCTCTCAACAAAAGTTGGGCAGGTTGATAGAGCCAAAGTCGGCTGCGCGATATAACGCGCGGGCTCGGCGATGATTTTTTCACGGAACAGGCGGATTTCATCCTTGCTGGCCGCCGGCCCCACCAACATGCCGTAGCCGCCGGAGCCGTGCACTTCCTTGACCACCAGCTCGCTTAGATGCTCGAGTACATACTGTAAATCCTGCGATTTGCTCAGATCATGCGTTGGCACATTAGAAAGAATCGGCTCCTCGTCGCAATAGAAACGAATCATTTCAGGAACATGCATATACATGGCTTTATCGTCAGCAATGCCTGTTCCAACGGCATTAGCCAAGGTCACACGGCCTGCGCGATAGGCGGCAAACAGGCCCGGCACACCGAGCGCGGAATCCTTGCGGAAAGCCAGCGGATCAAGAAAATCGTCATCAATGCGACGATAAATCACATGCACCCGGCGCGGCCCATGCGTGGTGCGCATGAACACGGTGTCATCACGCACGAAAAGATCGTGCCCCTCCACCAGTTCAACGCCCATCTGCTGTGCCAGAAACGCGTGCTCAAAATAAGCGCTGTTGAATTGGCCCGGCGTCATCACCACCACATTCGGATAGCTTTCGTTATCCGGTGCGACAGACCGCAAATTGTCGAGTAACAAATCGGGATAATGCTCGACTGGCGCAATCGCCTGACGAGAAAATAACTCGGGGAACAACCGCATCATCATTTTGCGATCTTCGAGCATGTAAGACACGCCTGACGGCGTGCGCAGGTTATCTTCAAGCACGTAGTACTCGCCCTCTCCCGCCCGCACCAGATCAATGCCCGCAATGTGTGCATAAATATTACCCGGCACATCGACACCAAGCATTTCTTTGCGGTACTGCGCATTGCCGAGGATCTGCTGCGCAGGAATACGACCTGCCTTGATAATGTTCTGGTCATGATACACATCGTGCAAAAAGGCATTCAGCGCTTTGACGCGCTGGCGCAAGCCAGCCTCGATTTGTCGCCATTCATGGGCAGCAATGATGCGCGGCACGATGTCGAAGGGTATCAGGCGTTCCGCACCGGAATTATCTTCCCCATACACAGCAAAGGTGATGCCGACCCGGTGAAAAGCCAGATCCGCTTCGCGGCGCTTGCGCGCAATCACCTCAGGCGAGGTCGATTCGAGCCAATTGGCAAAGCCTTTGTAACTGGCGCGAATACCGCCATCAGCGCCACGCATTTCGTCATAGATGAATTTCATATCGGTAGACGGTAAAGTTATTGCTTTAGCTTAAGCAGAGTTCATGCCACACCTGAAACAGTGAATGTCTCGGGTATCCCCCCCCTTTTCTCGCCTCAGACTGCACCTTGACAGCGCACCACGCCGCACTTTGGTGCAACACCAAAACCTTATCTGCAGCGAAACAATAGAGTGCGTGCACAAAAAAATTTTCATGCTGCCTCTTGCTTAA
>WOZP01000042.1:12152-17161 GCA_011620215.1 Rugosibacter sp. | reverse complement strand
GACGAGCAGGATGTGGCGATGGTGTTCACCGGCATGCGCCATTTCCGTCATTGAATGAGGCGCAGAGAAATGCACGGTTTGCTACGCAAGCTTGCCATCATCATCGGCCTGGCCACCGCTTTACCTGCGTTGGCGGCTGACACCGGATTGCCCGGCTGGTTGACGCGCACCATCGATGAAGTCACTACTGAAATTTCAACGACCGCGCGCGAAGGTACGCCGGAGTTTTATTTGCCGATGCATACCTACCACATGCGCTGGGCCTATACAAAAGAGAAAATCGATAGCTTTCAGGAAAACACCCTGGGCTTGGGCTATGGTCATGGCCGCTTTGACGAGAAAGGCAACTGGCATGGCCTGTATGCCATGGGCTTTCAGGACTCCCATTTCAAGCCCGAGTGGCTGGCCGGTTACGGCTGGAAAAAATACTGGCGCCTGAGTGAAAACGCGCGTTTTGGCCTGGGTTACACCGCAGGCTTCACCACGCGCAGCGATATTGGCCACTACACGCCCGTACCCATCATCCTGCCCATCGGCTCCATCGACTACCGCGAAACCTCACTTGAAGCGGGTTATGTGCCCGGTGGCAAAGGCTTTGGCAACATCCTCTTTTTCTGGCTGAAGTGGCACCCCGGCTATCCCTTCTCAACATCGAAAGCTGCCCCATGAAACTACTCGTTATTGGCTCCGGCGGACGCGAGCACGCCATGGCCTGGCAGCTGCAGCGCAGCCCGGGATTGCAAAAAATTTACGTTGCCCCCGGCAATGCCGGTACCGCACGCGAACCCGAGCTGACCAATCTGCCGCTCACGGATATTCCTGCCTTGGCGGCATTTGCCCAGCGCGAAAAAATTCACGCCACCATTGTTGGCCCCGAAGCGCCTCTAGCCGCAGGCATTGTGGATTTTTTCCGCGCGCAGGGATTGCGCATTTTCGGGCCGACACAAGCTGCCGCGCAATTAGAAAGCTCAAAAGACTTCGCCAAGCGCTTCATGATTCGCCACAACATTCCTACCGCGAAATTTCAAACCTTCATCGACTCCCCCGACGACATCGCTGCAGCACACGCCTACATTAACCAGGAAGGCGCGCCCATCGTGGTCAAAGCCGACGGCCTGGCCGCAGGCAAAGGCGTTGTTGTCGCCATGACAAATGATGAGGCACACGCTGCGGTGGACAGCATGTTGTCCGGCAACACCCTGGGCACTGCGGGCGCTCGCGTAGTCATCGAAGAGTTTCTCACCGGCGAAGAAGCCAGTTTTATTGTCATGGCGGACGGCAAACATGCGTTGGCACTAGCCACCAGCCAGGACCACAAACGCCTGCAGGATGGTGACGCAGGCCCGAATACCGGCGGCATGGGTGCCTATTCACCCGCGCCCGTCGTCACCCCCGAAATTCATGCGCGCGTGATGCGCGAAGTGATATTGCCAACCATCCACGGCATGGCGGCCGACGGCATTGTCTATACCGGGTTTCTCTATGCCGGCCTGATGATCCGCACGGATGGCAGCCTGCGTGTGCTGGAATTCAACTGCCGCATGGGCGACCCGGAAACCCAACCCATCATGATGCGCTTGAAGAGCAACTTCATCACCCTGATTGATGCCGCCATTGATGAACGCCTGGATCAGGTGGAAGCTGAATGGGATCGGCGTGTCGCCCTGGGCGTGGTGGTAGCTGCGGCCAACTACCCGGCCACACCGCGCCAGGGCGATGCGATTCATGGCCTGCCCGAGACAACCGTCGACAGCCACGTTTTTCACGCCGGCACCATCATGGAAAATGATCAAGTCGTCACTGCCGGTGGCCGCGTGTTGTGCGTTACCGCGCTCGGAGAAAACGTCAAAGACGCGCAAAAAAACGCCTACGCCGCGCTCGCCACGATTCATTTCGACGGCATGCAATACCGCCACGACATCGGATTTCGCGCCATCAGGCGATGAACGATGTTACACGCGCAGCGCAACTGCTGCACGCCGGAGAGCTCGTCGCCTTCCCTACTGAAACCGTTTACGGATTAGGCGCGGATGCGCGCAATCCCACCGCGCTAGCCAAAATTTTCGCCGCCAAAGGCCGCCCGGCAGACCATCCGCTGATCGTCCATCTGCCCGATGCCTCGCATCTTGGCGATTGGGCTATCGACATCCCTGCCGCCGCACACACGCTTGCCGCTGCCTGCTGGCCGGGGCCACTGACCTTGATACTCAAACGGCATCCCTCCGTGCCTGATCTTGTCACCGGCGGACAAAACACCATTGGCGTGCGCGTGCCCAACCACCCTGTCGCGCTGGCGCTGCTGCACGAATTCGGCAGCGGCATCGCCGCGCCATCCGCCAACAAATTCGGCCACATCAGCCCGACCACTGCCGCACATGTGCAAGAAGAACTCGGCGAACCGGGTGAGAAAAACGTCGCCATGATTCTCGATGGCGGCGCATGCGCCGTCGGCATTGAATCAACGATAGTCGACATGACATCAGCCACCCCGCGCATTCTGCGTCCCGGCGCCATCAGCGCGGATACCCTGCGCCAGCGATTGCATGCCCCGGTGCGTGACAGCCAGGCCGCACAGCAAACCGATAATGCAATGCACACCCCGCGCGTCTCCGGCAGTCTGGCGGCACACTACGCACCGCGCACTCCGTTGCAACTATGCGCGCTTGAATCGCTCCCCGCTGCAATCGCTGCCGCACTTCAAAAAGGCCAGCGTGTGGCCGTTTTAGCGCCCGAGCGATCGCCCCCCCTGCCCGTTGATCAACACCTCATCCGCCGTATCGCCAGCGCCGACTTTTCGCAATTTGCCCACGACCTCTACGCCACACTGCGCGAGCTTGATGCCTCTGGCTGCGATGTGATTCTGGTCGCCGCACCACCGGATAATGAAACCTGGCGCGCGGTGAACGACCGCCTGTGCCGCGCCGCGACAGGTTCAGGTTCAAGCCAGGACACCGCCTAAAGCCGCAGATAAATACCGCTGCTATACTTTCCACTGCCTCATCGGGGGTGTAGCTCAGTTGGGAGAGCGCGACGTTCGCAACGTCGAGGCCAGCGGTTCGATCCCGCTCACCTCCACCACTATCGATGACCAACTGCTTCTGCTGTTGGTCATTTTTCCTCCTCCCGCGCACCCACGGGGGTTCCTGCGGACTCTTGCGGACTTCGACCTTTTCGGGTCGCACCGAAATTGGCCTGAATTTTCTCTCTCCGGGCCATTTTTCTCTCCAAATGTGCTCGCCCAAAGTGGCCCGATCAGCCCATTGTGAATCAATAGATTACCTCCGGACGAATCAAACGGTTGATTTTTGGCATCGGCAGCCGGAGGAAACCTCCCATATTCGGCGAGTGGAGAATGCGGCGGCGCATTTTCGTTGTTTCCCAATATGAAGTCGCCGGGTATGCTGTAAGATTGCGGCGTGCCAAATAGAAAGCACGTCAATCTAACCGTATGAATACTGTTGCACTACCATCATGGAACGCACTTGGTCTCATTCCGCCGATCGATACGCAGCAGCCGGCATCTGCTGAGCGGTCGCCCTACGCGGTTTCGCTGACTGACTTTGTACTCCGTTTTGGGCAGACTCAGCCGAGAAGAGTGGTACTCGACGGTTTTCTGAAATATCGAGCAGCACTTCATGCCGCAGGATTGGTTAGTGGGTTTCAGTGGGTGGATGGTAGTTTTCTGGAAAACGTTGAAGTCCTCGAGACTCGCGCCCCAAACGATATCGATGTTGTGACCTTTTTCGACCTACCTGCTGGCAAGAGCCAAATGGACATCCAGCAGCTGTTTCCTGATCTATTCCCGACTACTCGTGATGCGCATCAAAAGCTAAAGGATACGTTCTGTGTCGATGCTTACTATGAGCATCTCGGCAAGGCCCCAAGTCGGTTGGTAAGACAGTCGAGCTACTGGTACAGCATGTGGAGTCACCGGCGCAATCAAGCTTGGAAAGGCTACGTGCAAATTGGTCTCGCACCGACTGACGACGCATTGGCAATAGCGCAACTCGACAATCTTGCTCGCCAAGGAGTTCCTGCATGATTCGCCAAGATTTCGTACAGCTATTGGGCGAGCGAACTGCTCTCCAGCGCATGATTGAGAGTACGCCTGTTGACGAGGTACTTGATCGAGGCAGTCTGACTGCAAGATTGGAAGAGATCGAGCACCGGATTGCTGAAGCGAAAGTAGATGAGCGCGAACCTGCTCGTGCCCGCATTACTTTTAGTGGCCGCCCAGTCGTTGGCAGCTATGGAATCTTCGCAGACTTTGGGACGAAGATTATCGGTGCCTTCAACGAAGCCGTGACGTCGGTGGCGGCTTCGCTTTCCGGTGGTCTAGCTGCCAAGGGCCCGATCCCAAATAGAGAGCAGCATCAATTACTGATTACCAATACTGCATTGGGTTCGTTTGGTTTCGAACTTGAGGAGTATCGTACTGGGCAGTTGCCGATAGATGACAAGACGACATTGGATCTCGCAATCGAGCGAACTCAGAGCTTGCTTCAGGGGTCAATCGACACTGACGATGAACTGCTTGCTGACACTGCATCCGAATTAGATCAGCGAGCGCTGGACAAGGTTCGAGCCTTTATCAGCGCCTTGGCGGAAAACGAGGCTGTCTGTGCGTTGCAATATCGCAATCAAGTATTTCGATTCAGCGATGTCGGCCAGGTTCGCCGTAGCCTTGAGCGGATTAGCAAGGACAACCTTCATGAAGATGAGCAACTCCTGAAAGGGGAGTTTCAAGGTGTTCTTCCGAAACGGCGGACCTTTGAATTCAAGATCACAGAAACAGATCAGGTTATCGTTGGGAAAGTGACGCCGGCGATTGAGGATGCTGATCTAATCAATAAGCACCTTCATCAGCAAGTTGAAATTCGGACAATGGTTACCCGGGTTGGTGATGGTCGCCCACGATACCTGTTACTTGATTTGCCACAGTGGATTGATGGGGCGGTAACAGATCAGGCGGGTACGCAGTAATTCGAAAGTATCCGCAGGAATCCGCA
>WOZP01000042.1:0-12052 GCA_011620215.1 Rugosibacter sp. | reverse complement strand
CGGTAACAGATCAGGCGGGTACGCAGTAATTCGAAAGTATCCGCAGGAATCCGCATTATTCCCGACGGGCGCTCGTTTCCCATTACGGCCACCACTATTCAAAAAACCAACCGTTCTCGGTTGGTTTTTTTCGTCCGCCCCCAGTTCTTGCGCGAGTTCGCACCTCACAACGCATAGCGGTGGAGTTGTGAACGCACGCTCATGGTCAGCTAGCCAGCCTGCCGATTAGTGGCGTCAAAATGGCGACAGTGATAGACTGAACGCTCAGATCATTGCTGGAGGTTCATATGGGTACCGCAGATGCCAAGCAAGACCGTATCGGCGCTCGGGTTCCGCACGAGGTGTACGAGACGCTTTGCCGTGCCGCCGAGCTGAGCGGCGCGACGGTCAATCAGTTTCTGGTGCAGGCCGCGCTGAAAGAGGCTCAGGAAGTCATCGAGCGCGAAGAGGTCATCCGCCTCAGCCCGCGCGACTGGAACTGGTTGCTCGACTTGATGGAAAACCCGCCCAAGCCAAATGCCAAGTTGAAGGCCGCCATGAAGCGTTATCAGAAAGCCAAGCGAGACGATGCGGGTACTGCCTTTAACTGGACACCATGACCGGCAGGGGTTCGACTGTAGCCGCCAGGAACTGAACGACTGGCTGCGGCAGGTTGCGCGCCAGCATCAGGATAAGGGGCTGTCGAAGACCTTCGTCGCCGTCCGTGAGATTGAGCCGACCCGCATCTGCGGCTACTATGCGCTGACCCTGGCCGAATTGGAAAATCGGCATCTGCCGGATGCCTGGCGCAAGAAGTTGCCACGCCGCATTCCCGGCGTGCGCTTGGGGCGGCTGGCGGTCGACCGGCAATATCAGGGCAAAGGGCTGGGGGAGTTGCTGTTGATTGATGCCCTGACGCGGGCGCGGCGCATCTACACCGAGGCGGGCGGGATTGGCCTGTTCGTCGATGCACTCGATGCGCAGGCAGCCGGGTACTATCGCCGTTTCGGTTTCGAGGTCGCGCCGGATAATCCGCTGCTGCTATTCCTGTCGGCCAAGGCCACAGAATAAATGCGCGGTTCGATCAGGAAACCAAGCAATTCGTGCGGATTGCCTACCCGCTCGTCAGGTATTACAATAAAAAATCTCGTAATACAAAGGACTTATGCCATGTCGACGACACTTACCAGCAAGGGTCAGGTCACCATCCCCAAGCAGATTCGCGATGCGCTGAATCTGACACCTGGTTGCGCTGTTGATTTTGCCGTCAATCGTGAGGGCGATGTCGTGATTCACAAGGTTGGCGCCCGATCCAGTCGCAAGCCAGACATCTTCGAATCCGCTCGTGGCAAAGCTGACGTCAAATGGCGGACTGATGACCTGATGGCCTTACTGCGTGGCGAAGACTGATGCTGTTGGTCGACACCAACGTGCTGGTCGATGTTCTGGAGGACGATCCGGAATGGGCGGGCTGGTCAATTGGTCAATTGCGCTCCCAATCGAAAATTCACCGGCTGGCAATCAACCCGGTCATCTACGCCGAACTATCGCTGACCTTCTCGACCGTCGAGGCGCTGGATCAAACAATCGATGAACTTGGACTTGCCATGATCGAGTTGCCGCGCCCGGCATTGTTCCTTGCGGGCAAGGCCTTCGTGCGCTACCGCCGACAAGGTGGCACCAAAAACAACGTGCTCGCCGACTTCTTCATCGGCGCGCACGCTGCCGTGTCAGGTCATCCAGTATTGACCCGGGATACGCGACGCTACGCCGCATATTTCCCGGGCGTGACGCTAATCGCGCCAAGCGTCTCTACATGAAAAAATTGAAAGCCGTCGAGATATTTGGTGTTGAGGACTCAAACAAGGGATCCAGACTGCGTTGTATTGATCGAGTCTGTTGCCCGTTTTTTGGAAAGCGCACAAAATGGGAATTCATGCGGTCATAGACTTCGAAACAACCGGCCTCTCTCCGGCCCTTGGTGCGCGGCCGACTGAAGTCGCGATTGTCCTCATTGCCGATGGCAAGATCATTGATCGTTTTCAGAGTTTGATGGATCCAGGAGTCTCGATTCCCAATGACATACAAGTCTTGACCGGTATAACCAATGAAATGGTTCGCAAGGCCCCCAAGGTCGAAGCAGTGATGCGTAATGCTGTGCAATTTGTAGACACCCATCCAATCGTTGCGCACAACGCAACCTTCGACAGCAAATTCTGGGATGCTGAGTTACGCCGAATTGATGAAAGGCGAAAACAAGAATTTGCTTGTTCCATGCTGCTGGCCCGACGTATTTTCCCGGAAGCACCGAATCACAAATTAGGCACTCTCGTGCGGACTCTGGGCCTGCCCGCAACAGGCCGTTACCATCGTGCCCTGGCCGATGCTGAAGCCACAGCCTATTTGTTGCTGCACATTCAGCAAGAACTCCAGCGACGCTTTCACCTTTCAGCAGTGAGCCACGAATTGCTGGTCGCCATACAAACCGCGAGCCGCAGCCAACTCGATGCATGCATTCGCCGTTACCGGAGTATCGATAGGTGATTTATAAAGAGGCAAGGCGAAGTCTGCTCGACTGGCTGAAAAAGCAGCTGATTGGGCCGGCGTCTGATGAGGATTTATTGCGAGGATCACCGCTTGATCGTTACCCGACAGGCATTCTGTTTCCGATCATGCGTGATCAGGAAGGTATTGATCCGGCCTCGGTAAGTGATGATGACGACGATGCTGAAAGTCCAGGGGATGACACGACAGTGGGAAGCGATGTCCAACCAGCAACGAAGCGCCGCCGCTACATGCCTCCTTCGTCCGTTGGGTTCTCATTCTTTGCTAGCGGTGAAGAAGTGCGATTTCAGGTTGTCTTTTCCGCCGCACGTTATGAGGAAAAACGGGATGCTGGAAAATTCACAGGTCAGTACGAGCGCGTACTCATTGGCGGGGACAACAAGGCAACAACATTCACACAGCCAGATCAACAGCCGCACACACAGTCAAACCAACGTGTGGATGTGTTGGAGAGGCGTGCGAGCATCGACGTGTTGTGGCGACCCTTTCTCAATGGCTGGATTGTCACGGTTTCCCTATTCAACAAACAGGAATTGAGTGCCGATGGCATACCTAAACAGCTTACCCAGGATCGCATCGAACAATCCCTGTTCGAGGTCAATCTCCGCTGCTTTCTGGAAGCGGGTGAAATCGGTACGTATCCTCGTGTGGATAAATGCCTGTTGAGCGAGGAAGACCAAGAACTGGAACTCCAATACAAGCACCGGCATATCTATGCAATCGGGCACGGCGCGGCGGTGGATTGGCGGGTGGAACAGGATAATGTTAAAGAAATATGGGCCGAGTTTATGCCGGCGGTGGAAGTGCCGCAGGTTACCGCCGATGTAGCGGGCGAGGAAAACCACGCGCTTGGACTAGCTTATCTGGCGAAAAGCGAAACCATAACGGAAATATTCAAGGAACTCGACCAATTCGTTACAAGATATTCAGAATGGATTGAAGCGCAGAACACCCAGATTAATGAGCTTGAACCTGATGAACGCGCAGCGGCAAAGCGCATTGCAACACGTATGAAAACTACCCTCGAACGGATGAGTCGAGGCGTGGCCTTGCTCAGGCGCAATCCAAACGCCGCCGAATCGTTCAAACTGGCCAACCAGGCCATGCTGGATCAGATGCGTCAAGCCGACTATGTGCGTGGCAAGCACCGAGACGACAACGACTATCGCTGGCGACCCTTCCAGTTGGCCTTTCTCTTGGCTGTAATGGAATCTGCCATTCAGGAAGACGATGACTACCGGGATATTGTTGATCTGATCTGGTTCCCCACCGGCGGTGGCAAGACCGAGGCATACCTTGGTCTGATCGCATTTCTCATCGTCTGGCGCAGGCTAACCAACCCCGCCTCTGGTGGGGGCACGACTGTGCTTATGCGTTATACGTTGCGCCTGCTGACAGCACAGCAATTTTTGCGTGCTACCCGGATGATTTGTGCGCTAGAGTTGATTCGCCGCGACTCGCCCAAATTAAAGAATGGTGCTCCCATCACTATCGGCATGTGGGTAGGTTCGGCTACAAGTCCAAACCGATTTGAAGATGCCATGAAGTACGTTGTGCAGGCCAGTAACGGAAATACGGGAGCACTACGTAGCCTGGTTCTGGAAAACTGCCCCTGGTGCGGCACACCTTTCTCTGTACCAGAAAGCTATATTGCGACAAAAACCGAATTCCACTTTTGTTGCGCCAACAAGGCATGCAATTTCGGGCAACAGCCTCAAGGTGTACTGCCCTGTAATGTCGTGGATGAAGCGCTTTACGACGAGCCTTCCACGCTATTGATCGCTACTATTGATAAGTTTGCTCGCTTGGCTTGGGATGAGCGTGCCAACGCCTTCTTTGGTTTAAATGGCAATCGTCCGCCAGAACTGGTCATCCAAGACGAACTGCATTTGATCGCCGGGGCGCTAGGTTCCGTGGCTGGATTGTATGAGGCCGCCCTGGACACCGTTCTGAAGATGCGCGGCGTCCGCCCAAAATACATCGCGTCCACCGCCACCATCCGCATGGCAGAGCAACAGGTGGCGCGCCTCTATGGACGTGGTTTGGCAGTTTTTCCACCTCCGGGTTTGTCCTGCGATGACTCATACTTTGCCCGTACAGTGCCCCTAGATAAACGCCCTGGCCGGATGTACGTTGGCTATCTGGCCCCCATGCTTGACCGCCAGCACTGCATGGCTCCGCTCGCGGCAGCATTGTTGGCGGGACCCGAGGTGGTCTTTGATGTTGGGCAGGAGAATCGAGTCGACCTGCTCGAAGCCTGGTGGACTCAGGTGGTCTATCACGGTAGTTTGAAGGGCGTGGGCAATAGTCACAATGCCTTCAATATCGATGTAAGGGATGTTGTCAGGCGACTTAACGACGAACGCAAGCAAGAAGCGAAAGAGCCAATCACGCGACCCGCCGCACACATTGCACAGCTGACGAGTATTTCCAGCGCGGAAGAAAATGCCAATACTTTTTCCCGTTTGGAAAAGCCACGCGACAATCCGGAATGCCTCGATGCCGTTCTGGCCACCAACATGGTCTCAGTCGGACTGGATGTCGCTCGTCTCGCCCTGATGATCGTCAACGGCCAACCACTAACCACGGCCGAATACATTCAGGCGAGCAGCCGGGTCGGGCGTAGCGAGGTGCCCGGCCTGGTATTTGTCAACTATTACCGCGACCAGGCACGCAGCCTGTCACACTACGAAAGTTTCCGCCCCTATCACGAAGCCTTCTATCGTTTCGTTGAGCCCACTAGCGTTACCCCCTACACCTATCAGGCGCGCACCCGCGCTCTGCATGCGGCACTGGTGATTGCTATCCGACATGCAGGTAACTATCTGCAGACCAATAACCAAGCCGGGAAATTCAGTTCAGACCATGCTTATGTGAAGAAGATTGTCGAAGAATTGAAGCAGCGCTGCAAACAGGCTGACCCTCAACGAACTGCGGAGGCTGCTTCTCATCTCGACCAGCTGGTCGAGCAATGGCACGCGGAAGCGGCACACTGCCATGTTTCGAAAATTCAATTGAATTACCAAGCACCCGACAAGGACAAGGTCGTGAATCGCCTGCTCCACAACCATGACGACCAGATCAAGGGACTGTGGCCAACACTTCAGTCCATGCGCAATGTCGAAAACACCGGCTTGCTAAAACCACTATGAACAAGAAAACCGAGTTAATCCCCGTTCGGCTATCGCACTTGCTACGTCATTGTTCCGTGGGTGCCATTGTGCGCGGTCCTGATTACCTGATGACCGTCAAAGATATTCGCGAATGGACGGACAAGAATGGGCAACCAGCCGGTGAGCCTATTCGTTACGTTGATGGCGTTCGTTCCGCACTAGACATTACACAAGAACTGCGCGAGCCTCCTATTGCGAAAGAGATGGATACCGGTCGAGTCGAGGGAATCTGTGTACCGGCACAGCGTTTTCCATCCTGGATGCGTTGCCCTTCCTGTGATCTGCTGCACTACAAGCCATGGAGGGGGCTGGCAGCAAGTGTCCGGCCACGCTGCCAAGAAAGTGATCCGAAGAAATGCAAGAACAAACCACATCTTGAGCAAGCACCGTGGGCCTTGATTCACATTGACGGTCACATGGCTGATGTGCCTTGGCATTTTCTTACGCACCCAAAGGATGGTAAGAGTGTTCAGAATCAGCAGCAGTGCCGCGCGGACTGGAACGAACCTTATCTGCGCTTGATTGAAAAGGGCGCATCCGGTCATCAGTTGCGTTGTGAAAGATGCAATGCCACAAGCAATTTCGGACATGACATCCAGATACCTTATGGCAAGACACGTCAGCAACCATGGATTAAGGAAGATGCTGACGCTACCGATAGCCTAGCTACGGTGCTGGAAATTAATGATACACGGGTACATGCCCCACAAACGCGCAATGCACTAGTCATCCCGCCCGAGTCTCGCATACGCAAGGGTTCTGTCGTGGATCGCCTGTATTCAAGTTCCCAAAAATTGCAGCAGATCGAGAGGGCAAAAACTCCGCTTGCGAGAAAGGGCGTGTTAAATCTGATCGCAAGCGAATTGCGCTGTACCGTCACACAGATCGACGATGCCCTGAAAGAGATCGGCAAGGGTTACCCACTCTATGGACAAAACATCACACAAGGAATCCTGCTCGAAAACGAGTATCAAGCCTTATGCGACGAGATGCAGGACGTAGCGGATGATGAAGACTTCGTTACGCGCCATCACACCCACTCTTGGAAATCTATGATCGGGAATCTGACTGGTACCAAACCAGCTCGGATCGTCAGCGCAGTTAGCCAACTCATCGCCGTCAATCGCCTCAAGGAAATCATGGTACTGAAGGGGTTCCAACGCATTGGTGGAACTTTGGTGCCGCCAGATATCGTTGGCGAGAGCTCTTGGTTACCAGCGCTCGAACTCTATGGGGAAGGCGTGTTTTTCAACCTGGATGAAGATTTGCTGAGTCGATGGGAAGCTCACCCGTGCCTCGGGGAGCGTTCAAATGACTTCCAGCGCCGCTTTGCCGCGACCGGCTTGCGATTTGACCCCGAAATCATCGTCACCCCGCGTTTCTTGCTTCTGCACACACTTGCACATCTATTGATCAGGCAACTGGAGACCGAGGCAGGCTACCCGGCAGCTTCACTAAAAGAGCGTATCTACTGCACAGCAGGCAAGTTGCCCATGTCAGGTATTTTGGTCTATGTGGCAGTGCCAGATGTAGTGGGCTCACTGGGAGGGCTTGCCGAGCTTGCTACGCCAGAGCGTTTCTTACTCCTGCTGTCCAGCGTATTCGACCATGCAGAATGGTGCTCACTTGACCCGGTGTGTTCTGAACATGGCGGCCAAGGGCCAAGCTTGCTAAACCGTGCCGCCTGCCATGCCTGCGCATTGATCCCCGAGCCGAGTTGCGCTTACGGCAATGTTTTGCTGGATCGGACGTTCATCAAAGGTGATGTCACAACAGGTATGCCAGCATTCCCGAGTGGTTTGGATTAGGGCCGAAACATGGCAAAGCGCGAATTCAACCTACCGGGCATTCAAGATCTCAGCAAGGAGCAGGAGGATGCTCGCGCTCTGCCAAAGCATGGGCAACACCTCATTATTGGCGGCCCTGGCACGGGGAAATCGGTACTCGCCCTGCTGCGCTCAAGGCGGCATCAGCAGGACAAGGATGACTATGTTTTTCTCGTTTACAACAAACTTTTGAACCAAGCGAGTCAGCAGTTGTTTGGAAAAGACTTGCTCAGTCAGCAGTGGCAAAGTTGGTTCGCAAGTATTTTCAAAGCAGCAACGGGAGAAATTTTGCCTAAGCTCCCCCCAAATGGAAACGGTTGGCAAAATATAGACTGGGTTCGTACATCAGAAATCATCGCTTCTGTACACGATTCTAAGGATACAAAAAATCCGTTTCTGATCATCGACGAAGGGCAGGACATGCCACCCGAGTTTTATCAGGCGCTGGCCAATCTGGGGTTTGAAAACTTTTATGTGGTTGCGGATCAGAATCAGCAAATTGTCCCTGGCCAGAACAGTACAAGACAGGACATCCAAAATGGTCTTGGCATTGCACCACATGACGTCATTGAGCTACAAGATAACTATAGAAATTCTTACCCCATCGCTCGCCTAGCCCGGGAATTCTATACAGGTGACCCTGCCAGTCCGCCGCCATCATTACCAAATAGAGCGTCCAAAATTATCCCGCTGCTTTACAAATACGCGCCGGATTCTTTTGAGGCAATCATTAAACGAATCCTGAAGAATGTCGACAACCACCCAAGCAAACTTTTTGGCGTCATCACTCCCAACAATGATGTTCGGGAGCGTTATCATCAAAAGCTTACTACAGTTACCGTTCATCTCGACAATGGACAACCACGAATCGAAACCTACAAGAATGGCCAAGCTCCGGCCTTGCAGTTCAACGAAGGTGGGATCATGGTAATCAATGCCCAATCATGCAAAGGGTTGGAATTCGATACGGTATTTCTGGCGGATATCAATAAGCATTTTTGCAATACCCAAAATCAGGATCAAACCAAACGCCTTTTCTACGTCATGGTCGCCCGCGCCAAGGAGCAGGTCATTATGTTGGAAGAGACCGGTAAGCATTGCCCTGTCGATACCATCCTCCCGCAAGACACAGAAATTCTGGAGCGCAAATAATGGAACCCAACACAGATCTGTTTAGCACAGCTAGCCCTGCCCCCTCAATCAAGGCAGGGACACGCTGGTTGTTGGTGAGCAACCATTTGAACCTTCTGTACATGCTGGCCGCTGGTTTGGTTATGCCACCCAAGGGGTTTGGCAAAAAGTATTACCAGGACACGTTGGCAGCTTACCCTGGCTGGATTCCGATTTTTGCGAATGAAGTCCCCAAGGCGGCCGTAGCTATTTCCGTCAGTGAACGTAATCACCTCATTCCCTGCATCGCCACAATGAATTTGACATCATTGCGCGGCAAGGTGATGGTCATCGAATCAGAAGGAAGAGCAAAGGAAATCAGTTTCCCCGATGAACTGGATGGTAGCGAACAGGTTTTGCTCATTCCAGCTCCGCTGCCTGTTAATTGGATAACGTCCATCGCGTTCCAATCAGCCGGCAACAAAGCCACTTGCGAAGCCGATGCGCGAGATTTCGGGAACGTACCGCTGCTGGATTTCAAGCGGGAGGTTAGCGAACGCAACTTCTCAACAAAAGCCACCGAAGTGTGTTGGCCCCCAACCGGAATTAGTGTTCCTTCGAGTAAAGTCTTTCTTGATGCGCCTTTCGCGGCAGGTGGGGTAATGGCCATGTTGTTGCATCTGGGCAATCTTGGCGAAGTTGGCGCACAGGCATGTCGACTAGCATTCGATGCCGAAACAGATGTCGCACAATCAATTACCGATCCACTGCTTTCCTCACTCAGACTGTGGGTGCAGGCGGGTCAAGTAAGCGACACAGGTGATATTTCGAGCCAGTTATTTTGGGGCGCCGTCATCAAGGTGGCGGCATGTCGATTCTCTGATGATGCGGCCATGCCGCTTGAAGTGGTGCTCGACTATCTGGGTTCGGCGGGCGAGGGTCTAGACGAAAGGATGAAGCTTGCACTGGTGAAATTGGTCGGCGACCTGCAAACTATCGCCAGTTTTACCGACAGCACAATTACCGAAATTTTCGAACGTCATCCGCGATCTTTCTCGCGCGTCATGACTCTGTTTTTTTTGCGTGGGAAATGCGCCGACTTATTGGCGTTTAATCACCCCCTGCTGACAGAATCTGATCGTATCGCCGCCGCTATTCTGTTCGCTGCCCGAGATGGTTGGCTGGGACTACCGCTCCAACTGCGCCACCTCCCAGGCTCTCAAGCAGCCATTTTGCACCGTATGGCAGCAATGGCTCATCGCATGGCCGGTACCAACATCAGCCTTGGATCACCGCCATCCAGACCCTTGCCATTAAGAGAATTATTTTCTCTTGGTCCAAAAGGCTGGAGCGCCACACAGAAAAACGCTGCGCTGCTGCTGGCGCGGGAATGCAAATGGAACTGCATTCAGACTCGTGTCAGTCTAGGCAAAGGTGAGTATCAGATGATTGTTGATGGTGGCGGGATGCACGTCATCATTTCAGGGGAAGCAAAAGCCGTGATAACCGAGGTAGATCGTGAGCAATTTCTAGGTGCACTTGCGAGCACAACTCTATCCGATAAGCAGGATCGCAAGGTTCGTGATCTGCTGAAAGCGTGAGCGCACAGCTATGCGTATGATTCCCGACGCACCGCATGGCACACACAGCCAGGCAGAGAAACGCGTTTTCGACCGATTACGTGCGGCCTTTGCCAACGAGCAAGATGGCGTTTTCACGGCATATCACTCTCTCAATCTGACACGTCATGCCTACAAGCGCTTCGGCGAGATAGATTTTCTGATCTGCTGTTCTCAGGGGATATTCGTTCTTGAAGTGAAGGGTGGCCGGGTCAGTTGTCATAACGGTATTTGGCAGTACACCAACCGGCATGGCGATGTTACCGAGTCCAATGAAGGGCCATTCAAGCAGGCCGAGTCTGCCCTCCACGGACTGATGGCCAATTTGCGCGCTAACCTCCCCGAATGGGTGGTGGCACAGTTTTCGATCGGCTATGGCGTCATTTTCCCGGATTGCGAGTGGCCCGTGTCAGGCGCGGAGTGGGATGCCAAAACCATGGCTGATGCGCGGGGCTACAAAGATATCGAGCGCTGGTTAGAAAAATTGTTCCAGTATTGGAGAGGCAAGGATGGTGGCCATCGGCATGCAACTACCTCCGCACTCAAAGAATTGCGCCATTACTTACGACCAGAGTTCGAGGCGGCCACTCCACTATATGTACAGGCGCTTGATGCGGAGGAACGCATTGCTACATTGACGGAAGATCAGATGACCTTAGTGGACGTTGTCGCGGCCAACCGCCGGGTCCTTTGTTCGGGTGGGGCAGGAACCGGCAAGACATTTCTGGCGTTGGAATTAGCTCGTCGCTGGACAGCGGGAAACATGAATGTTGCACTGGTATGTCGTTCTCCATGGCTGAAGAACTATCTGGACGCAAGATTCTCTATTCCAAAGCTAACAGTTTCGCTGGTGAGTGCAGTTCGAAATGCGTGCCGACGCCAAGGGTTAGATAGCTTCGATGCAGTGATCGTTGATGAAGGCCAGGACATATTCGATATGGCTAATCTGGATTGCGTAGATTCTGTATTAAACGGAGGGTTGCTTGGCGGGTGCTGGTGTATATTCCATGACAGCAATAATCAATCTGGCTTGTTCGGAGTGTTTGATCAGGAAGCTATGGATTACTTGGCATCCATACAACCTATGCAAGTGCCTTTGCGTACCAACTGTCGAAACACTCACATCATCTTGAATAAAGTGCAGACGTCGCTTGGCGCAGACATGGGAACAAGAGGGGCAGGAGCTGGACCGAAAATTCGGGAGACGATCAGTGCGTCAAAGGAAGAATCCGCTGAGCTTCTAGCGATTGAGCTCGTTGAGCTCATTGACCATGGAGGCATATCGCCAGGCGATGTCACGATTTTGTCACCTTATCCTGTTGGAGATTCCTGCGTCGCCTTATTGCCAGACAAAATCAGGAATGAGATCGTGACGCTTGACGAATATTCGCTGAGGAATTTCCCCTGTGCAAAAACTAGTTTTGCTGAGATCGCGAATTTCAAGGGACTCGAAAATGAAGCCATCATCGTTACCGATCTTCCACTTCCGACAAAAGGCAGTCAGTATCGGGTTATGCATTATGTAGCTATGAGTCGCGCCAGGTCAGTACTTTCACTAATTCAACGGAAGACTTGACGGTATCGATCAGACACCCACAGGCTTACTTATTGGCTCCAATAGCGCGTTGTTCGGTAATACACTTCACCCCAGCATTGCCAGCATTGCCTATTAAGCGCTCCGTGCGAGAGCGCCATTTCTTATTTCTGTAATTCCCGCCGCAGCATTTCCTGGAGATATTTCATCGATGAATATTGCCCAACTTCTGGCGCGTAGCGCGAG
>WOZP01000076.1 GCA_011620215.1 Rugosibacter sp. | reverse complement strand
TGCACCTACGCCTGATTTCGAGTCAGGTACATTCGACCACTCTGCCACCTCTCCGCAGCGCGGGATTATAGCCACGAAGCGATAAGCCTGAAAGAAAAAAAGGAGTGATCAGATTGCAAAAACTGCTCTGCCTGCTGTATTGCTTCATTTTTTTTACTCTTGCCAGCTGCACCAGAATTGAAATGCCAAAACCACTGCCCTCACCTGAAGCGATGGGTGAGCTGGTGATTGCCGTACGCGAGGCCCCGGGCTTTTATCAACAAGAGGGCGCAACGATTAGCGGGTTCGAATACGATCTATGCAACCTTTTCGCGGCCAGCCTTGGTGTTAAAGCACGCTTTGTCACCACAAAAGACTTTAATCAGAGCAATTCCCTGCTAGCAATGCACCAGGTACACATGGCCGCTTCGTTGCCGGCAGGCCGTACAGACTTTCAGTTTTCCCAACCGATACGCAGCGTAGGACAATGGATTGTCAGTCATGATGATGTACTTGGGCCTGATGATATGGCTGATTTATCTGGCCAAACAGTGGCGGTCGTTGCCGGATCGCCGCTCGCACAAAATCTGCGCACATTGGATGAAAAATTCAGACCTACCGTGGTCGAAATATCCGGCATGAATGAAGTCACCTTGCTAGCGCAAGTTGCTGTGCAAAAAATTCCTCTGGCAGCAGTGCATGACATTAATTTTGATTTGGCCAGCAACTTTTATCCTGAACTCAACGCCCGTGTGCGCTTGCCGGGAAAAACAGATCTGCGTTGGGCATTCTTCGATGACCAGATAACCCCTGGGGCAAACACAGCGCACAAACAACCAGACAACCTGGCACAAAATCCAAGCCTTCCATCATTACGTGCTCGAGCCGATGCATTTATTCAGCGTGCCCGTGCAGACGGCACTATGGCTCGACTCAATGATCGCTACTTCGGACATGTCAAGCGCATCAATTCCATTGGCATTACCCAGTTTATCGAAGATACCCATAGGTTGTTGCCCTCTTTGCGACGTCATTTTTACGCCGCTGAGAATTTAACCGGAATCGACTGGCGCCTGCTGGCTGCGCTGGCTTACCATGAATCCCACTGGGATCCGCTCGCAACCTCACCCACCAATGTGCGCGGCATCATGATGCTGACTGAAGATACCGCTGATCACCTGGGAGTAGATAACCGCCTTGATCCGGCAAGCAGCATTCGCGGCGGAGCACGTTACCTGGCCGAACTCAGCGACCAATTACCCGATAGCGTAAAGCCACCCGATCGACTTTGGCTCACGTTAGCTGCCTACAACCTGGGCATGGGACATTTACGCGGCGCGCTAGCGATTGCCAAAGATATGCATCGCGACCCCAACAGCTGGTATGAAATGAAAAAAATATTACCTTTGCTGTCGCGGCCAGAGGTTTATGACCGCTTGAAATCGGGCCCTGCACGCGGCGGCGAAGCCGTGATTCTGGTGGAGAACATACGCACCTACTACAACATCCTGACACGCTTTGAAGCTGCGCATACTGCGCCCTTTTCCACGATGACGCCACAAGCCGCCGGGCAAGTCAGGCTACGCTGATTTTTGTCAGCCCGCCCATCCACGGGCGTAATACTGCAGGCACGGTAATGCTGCCATCGGCATTTTGATAATTTTCCAGCACGGCGACCAAGGTGCGCCCCACCGCCAAGCCTGAACCGTTGATGGTGTGCAAGAGTTCTGTTTTATTTTTCTCATTGCGAAACCGCGCCTGCATGCGCCGCGCCTGGAAGGCTTCGAAATTCGAGCAGGAAGAAATCTCCCGGTAGGCGTTTTGCGCGGGCAGCCACACTTCCAGATCATAAGTTTTCGCCGCAGAAAACCCCATGTCGCCACTGCACAACGCCATCTTGCGATAGGGCAACTCAAGCGCTTGCAGCACCGCTTCGGCATGGCCGGTAAGCTCTTCCAGTGCCTGCCAGGATTGCTCCGGATGCACCATTTGCACCAATTCCACTTTATCGAATTGATGCTGACGAATCATGCCGCGCGTATCGCGTCCGTAGCTACCCGCCTCTGAGCGAAAACATGGCGTATGGGCGACAAATTTCAATGGCAGCGTGGCGGCATCCACAATTTCGCCACGCACGATGTTGGTGACCGGTACCTCGGCGGTAGGAATCAAGTACAAGTGCCCGTCTTCACCATGCGGCACACGGAACAAATCTTCTTCAAATTTTGGCAACTGCCCCGTGCCAAACATGCTGTCTTTATTCACCAGATACGGCACATACACTTCGGTGTAGCCATGCTTGTCTGTATGCATATCCAGCATGAACTGCGCTAACGCCCGATGCAACCGCGCAATCGGCCCTTTCATTACGGCAAAGCGGCTACCGGCAATCTTCACCGCTGTTTCAAAATCCAGCCCGCCCAAGGCCACGCCTAAATCCACATGATCTTGTGGATTTGCGATGGTTTTTGGCGTACCCCAGCGTAGCACTTCCACATTGCCAGTCTCGTCCTTTCCCACCGGCACGCTTTCGTGCGGCAGGTTGGGAATTCCCGCCAGAAAAAAATCAAAGCGCGGCATGAGTTCAGCCAAAGCCGCCTCACCCGCTTTTAACGCATCGCCCAAACCGGCAACTTCGGTCAAAATCGCTGAAGCATCTTCGCCCTTGCCCTTCAATATGCCGACTTGTTTAGAGAGCGTATTGCGCCGCGCTTGCAGATCCTGCGTTTGGGTTTGCAGCTGCTTTCTTTCTGCTTCCAGCGCTTCAAATACGGCGGTATCCAACGTCACGCCACGCGTGGCCAGACGTTCGGCAACAAAAGAAATCTGAGTGCGAAGAAGTTGAATGTCGAGCATGGTTTACCTGTGGTTTCCTGTTTTTTCTACGATTTTTTCATGATTCTCTATGATTTTTTTGCGGGCTCTACTGCGGTGATCTTTGGTGCTTTTGCAAACTGTTTTACCTTTGCAGACTCTGCATCCAGCGCGCGAAAATGCGCGAGCTTGTCGGCAATTTTTTGTTCCAACCCACGCGCCACTGGCTGATACCAGCTTACCTGCGGCATGCCATCAGGAAAATAATTCTCCCCTGCAGCGTAACCCTCGGCTTCGTCATGCGCATAACGGTAATCGGCGCCAAAGCCCAGGTTTTTCATCAGCTTGGTCGGCGCGTTGCGCAAGTGTTCCGGAACGCCACGGCTTTTGTCCTTGGCCACAAACGCGCGCGCCGCATTATAGGCGAGGTAAGCCGCGTTCGACTTCGGCGCCACTGCCAGATAAAGTACCGCATTGGCCAGCGCCAGCTCGCCTTCCGGGCTGCCCAGCCGCTCATAAGTGGCGCAGGCGTTCAACGCCACTTCATGCGCGCGCGGGTCAGCCAGGCCGACATCTTCAATGGCCATGCGCACAATGCGCCGCCCCATGTAGAGCGGGTCAGCCCCGCCATCGAGCATGCGCACCAGCCAGTACAAAGCCGCATCCGGGTTCGAGCCGCGCACGGATTTATGCAGCGCGGAAATCTGGTCGTAAAACGCATCGCCGCCCTTATCGAAACGACGCAGATCAG